>CAZJDL010000046.1:0-6493 GCA_964544755.1 uncultured Pseudomonadales bacterium
GGACTTTCAGTCCTTTAAACTAACCCACCAGCTTTAGCTGGTGGTTGTTGAGTTCAGCCCCAAACTAACAGAATTTTCCGCCCTCTAAAAGTCGAATATTTAAGCTGCAATAGTAGTTTTTCCCGAGCTATTTGTTGCTGACGTAGCAACTGGCCTTAATTAAGGGGAGCCAGTACTGTGCCGATTCTCTCAACGAACCGCTGCTGCTGGGAAACACCCTGCCGGTTCACCACCCCCCTGTATCAGGCTGAAGCGACATTCATCGGTTGCGAATGGGCAGTGCATCGCTCCATCGGCAACAGATCGTTCGTAAAAAACGACTGCTACCGTTTAAATATTCGACTTTTAGACGGCAAATGTTTTTGTTAACTTAAACTTGAAATGAAAATAATTGCGATGCAAGGGTTGCGCCGCGGGACGCTCCCCTATCCGAATTCTTCCAACACTCAGGAGACACAGATGACAAACCATAAACCCGGGCAATCGAAAACCCTGCTCACCCTGTTCGACAGCTTGCCTCGGCATGGTGGCAGCCCTGCCGTACTGGCGTTAAGCGAGACGGGGGTTGAGGCCTGCTCCTATACTGAACTGGCGAATGATGTAGTGCGAATGGCTCGCGGACTGGTCGGAGCGGGTGTGGCGCCGGGAGAGGCAGTGGCGTTGTTCGCCAGCGAGAGCGCAGAGTACATCATCTCCTGCCTTGCCATTATCCGCGCGGGGGCTGCGGCCATGCCCGTGGATGTACAAAGCGACGCCGCAGCGCTGCGGCATGTGCTCGCCGACAGCGACGTCCGCTTCATTCTGACCACCACTGACAAGATGGAAAAGCTCCGTTCGTTGGCGGATGTGACGCTCATCCTCCTTGACGCGGAAGAAGACGACCCACGGGGATGGCAGCATCTGCCCGAGGGACCGGAGGCGCTGCCCCGGCCGCAACCGAATGATCCGGCGACCTTGTTTTATACCTCCGGCACCACCGGGCGACCAAAGGGTGTTCCACTGAGCCATGCCAACCTCGCCTTCCAGATCAAGGCGGTCGCTGATGCCGACGTGCTCAGCAACGGCGATCGCATGGCGGTGCCCCTGCCGATGCACCATGTTTATCCTTTCGTGATCGGAATGCTGGCGCCCCTGGCCCTGGGGTCGGCTCTGATTATTCCACACTCGCTGACCGGACCGCAGATTGTTCGTGCTCTCAAGGAAGGTGAAGCGACCATCATGGTTGGCGTGCCACGGCTTTACGATGCTATGTTCGCGGGAATCATGACCAAAGTAGAGAACCGGGGTAAGTTGGCAGAAAATGTCGTTTCTACGCTCCTCGGCCTTAGTATAGCGCTGCGGCGTCGGCTGGGCATCCGCGTCGGTAAGCGGCTGTTCTCTACATTGCATGCACAAATCGCGCCACAGCTGCGGGTCTTGCTCTGCGGCGGCGCGCCTTTGGATCCTGATCTGGCCTGGAAACTGGAAGGCCTTGGCTGGGAACTGTCCATCGGCTACGGACTCACCGAAACGGCCCCTCTGCTCACCATGAACCTGCCGGGTTCGTCCCGGCTGGACAGTATCGGACATATCGTCGATGGCGTTGAGCTCAAAATCAACACCGCCGCCGATAGCGAAACCGGCACGATGGGAATCCAGGACGATACTACTCCTTGCTCGCAAGGGGAAATTCAGGCTCGCGGCCCGAATGTCTTCAGCGGCTACCGTGGTCTTCCGGAACAAACCGCCATCGCCTTTACAGACGATGGCTGGTTCCGCACCGGCGACCTGGGTTATATCGATGATAAGGGGTATGTTTACATCACCGGGCGCCTCAAGGAACTTATTGTTACCAGTGGAGGCGAGAATATTCAGCCGGCCGCGGTTGAGGCAGTATACGCCGAAGACCCATTGATCCGCGAGTTTGCCCTGCTGCAGAAGGGCAGGCAGCTGGCGGGCCTGGTGGTTCCAGAAGTGGGAGAGATCCGCCGACGGGGCTATGACGCGCTCGCACCGGCGGTACGCGAAGCCGTAACCGAACAGGCCAAACGGCTCCCCTCCTACCAGCGCATCTCGGATTATGTTCTGACTCGCGACCCATTGCCACGCACTCGCCTGGGCAAATTGCGCCGGCACCTGTTATCTGAGTTATATGATCAAGCGCAGGCACTGGAGCAGGCCAACGGCAACGGTGATGTCGGCCCCATGCCCATGGGTGAAATGAGCGGCGAGGATATCGCCCTGCTGGAAAACCCGACAGCACGGCAAGTATGGGACTGGCTCGTCAGCCGCTATCCAACCCACCGGTTGACCCCGGAGACCAGCCCGCAACTCGACCTGGGCATCGATTCCCTGGAATGGGTCACCCTTACCCTGGCAATTGAACAGGGTTTTGGCGTGCACCTGAGTGCCGAAGCAGTGGAGCGTATCGATACCGTCCGTGACTTCTTGCGTGAAGTGAGCGAAGCTCCCACGCTCGAAGAGGGAACTGAGCCGAACACTTTCCTGGGCGCGCCGGAGCAAGCGATCAGCGAATCACAAAAACACTGGCTCAAACCGTTGAACTCGAGCCAGTCCATAGCAGCCGCAACACTGCACGCTTTTAACCGGCTGGCGATGCGAGCGCTGTTCCGGGTGCGGGTAGAAGGCATTGAGAATCTGCAGCTTGCAGGTCCGTTCGTGATCACTCCCAACCATACTAGCTACCTCGATAGCTTCGCGCTCGGGGCGGCCCTGGATGCGGCTATGCTCCGCAGAACTTACTGGGCGGGCTGGAGGGGAGTTGCCTTCACCGGCCCCCTTGCTCGAGCCTTCAGCCGGCTCGGCCGGGTCCTGCCCGTTGACCCCGCCCGTGGCGCCATGTCCAGCCTGGCTCTGGGAGCTTCGATCTTGCAGCGCGGCGACGGTTTGATTTGGTTCCCCGAAGGCAAACGTTCCATCGATGGCAAACTGCAGCCCTTCCGCCCTGGCATCGGCCTCATGCTGGACCGCTTTCCCGTACCTGTGGTTCCGGTGTATATTCAGGGTACCCATGAGGCGCTGCCGCCGGAAAGGAAATGGCCCCGTTTGCGTCGTATCACCCTGGTCATCGGCGCCCCGCTGGATCCGCAACAGCTCGCGCGCCAGGGTGCGGGTCGTAATGCCAGCGAGCGTATAACCCACGCCTTACGTGAGGAAGTGGCTGCATTGGGCAAGAAAATGTCATCGTGATACCGGCAGCAGAGATGCGGCTTGCTCCGTCCAGCGTAAAATACGTTTGGTTCATCTTCCTGGAATAAACTCTGCGACGGTGTTTTTTACCCGGCTATCACTTGCTGCCGTATATAGCGTTACCAACCACGGGATCCACACAGAAATGAGCACGCTCCAGAATTCCGGCCCCATAGACAAGCCCTGCGAGGCGGCCGGACGCCGGGAACTGATGGCCTGGGCCCTGTACGATTTTGCTAACTCGGGCTATACCACAGTGGTGCTGACCACCATCTTCAGCGCCTACTTCGTAGCAATAGTCGCCGGCGAAGCACATGACCTGTCCACGGGGGCAGCTACCTTTCTCTGGACCTTGGCCGTGGGCACCGCCAATCTTGCCGTTCTCATCAGCGCCCCGGTGGTCGGCGCCATCGCCGACCACCGGGCCATGAAAAAGCGATTTCTTTTACTCACTACTGTTGGTTGTGTGGTGTCCACCGCTCTGCTGTCGCTGGTAGGGCCGGGCGAACTGGCTCTGGGAATGACGTTACTCATCGTCTCCGCTATCTGTTTCTCCAGCGGCGAAAGCCTGATCGCAGCCTTTCTGCCCGAGATCGCGCCCAGTCAAAAAATGGGCCGCGTCTCGGGTTACGGCTGGAGCCTGGGCTATTTTGGCGGGCTGCTGACCCTCGGCGTCTGTCTGGCCTATATTACCTGGGCGAAGGGACAGGGCCAGCAGGAGTCCGAATTCGTTCCCGTGACGCTATTGTTTACGGCGGCCATTTTCGCGCTAGCGGCCGCACCGACTTTTTTCTGGCTACGTGAGCGGGCCTCACCAACGCCGCTGCCCGAAGGCCTGTCCTATGTGCGCGCCGGGTTCGGGCAGGTGCGTCGCACCCTGGCGGGAGCGGCGCAGCATCGGGATCTGTTTCGCTTTTTGACCTGCCTGGCGGTTTTCCAGGCGGGCGTGTCGACCGTGGTCGTGCTGGCTGCGGTCTACGCCCAGGAGGTGATGGACTTCGACAGCCAGCAACTGGTGCTCTTGATCCTGCAAGTCAACCTCACCGCTGCCATCGGCGCTTTCGGATTTGGACATGCGCAGGACAGGTTCGGTTCTGTACCCACCCTAGCAGCCGCCCTGCTGGTCTGGATAGCGGCGGTAACATTGACCTACCTCGCCGACCGGCCCGCCGAACTGTGGCTAGCAGGCAATCTGATAGGGCTGGCCATGGGCGCCAGCCAGGCGGGTGGGCGAGCCCTGATCGGTCAACTCACGCCGGTGGCGCGCAGCGGCGAATTTTTCGGGCTGTGGGGATTGATGAACCGATTGGCGGCCATCATCGGGCCGCTGAGTTACGGCGCGATCAGCTACTTAAGCGGCGGCGATCACCGGCTGGCGATTCTCTCATCCCTGGCCTTTTTCATCGTCGGTCTGGCCCTGCTGGCCAGGGTCGATGAGGCGCGGGGCAAAGCAGCGGCTAAAAACCAGCATTAAACGTGACGTTAAGAATTAAGGAGTATCTTTCCGAGCGGGGGTATTCCGCAATATCAACAAAAGAGACCCCCAAGGGTATGCCACTGCGTCCTGACAGGATCAGCACGATAGCGCCCGGGAGGCCAACATGAATCGCTGTATTGGTAAGCGCCTGCAATGGGCAAAGTCACGACTGTTATGACACCGTTGAAATGAGCGCAATTCGAATCTGGATTCTGTTTCTCACGATCAGCTGCGGCGCCTGCGCGGCTCCGGTCGCGGAGGCGCCGGGTGCAACAGGTGAGCCGCGCAAAACAATCTATCTGGTGAGCCACGGCTGGCACGCAGGGATCGTGTTGCGGCGTGCCGACATTCCTGACGGCATCTGGCCGGCAGCTGTGGACTTTCCCGATGCAGACTATCTGGAGGTGGGCTGGGGCGATATGGATTATTATCAGGCGCCGGATCCGCACCCGGGAATCATCCTCAAGGCAGCCTTGCTGCCTACCGCCAGTGTTCTGCACATTGTTGCTTTCAGCGGCCCCACGCCGAACTACTTCCCTGCCAGCGAGATCATCAGGATCGAGGTACCCGCTGCCGGTTTTGAGCATCTCGTACGCACCGTTGCAGCCAGTTTTGCCAGGGACGAGACCGGCAGGGTCAAGCCACTGGGCCCAGGCCTTTACGGAAACAGCCGCTTCTACCTGTCTAGGGAGACCTATCATCTGTTCAACACCTGCAACGTCTGGACTGCCCGGGCGCTGCGCGCCGCCGATCTCCCCATCTCCCCAGCGCGCGCCATTAGCGTGGAAAGCCTCTTGTCTCAGGCGCGCAAGTTTGGCATGGTAGTACAATCGGGGCCGGAATCTTCGGAATAGCACCTGCGCCATGGGTAACGGTGGACTGGAATCGATAACGGCACGAGAGACCGAATGATGAAATACATCCTGCTCCTGCTGCTTGGGCTGGCCCTGTTGAATGGTTGTATGTATCTGCAACAGCCCTCGATGGTCTTTTTCCCTTCCGCAACGCTTGCCCAGACACCGACGGAGTGGGGGCTTGCGTATGAGGATGTCGCCCTGGAAACCAAGGATGGCGTACGCCTGCATGGCTGGTACATCCCGCATAACGGATCGGAGCAGACGCTGCTCTTTTTCCATGGTAATGCGGGCAATATCTCCCATCGCGGTGACTCCGTGGAGATTTTTCACCGGCTGGGCCTGAATGTCTTTATCTTCGACTACCGGGGTTACGGCAAGAGCCAGGGCAGGCCCGATGAGGATGGGCTGAATGAAGACGCCAGGGCAGCCTGGCGCTATTTGGTCGATGAGCACCACGGGCTCGATCAGAAAGATATCATCCTGTTCGGCCGCTCGCTTGGTGGCGCCGTGGCGGCGAAACTGGCCGCGGAGGTTCAGCCGGGCGGGCTGATACTCGAGTCCACGTTCAGCTCGGCGAAGGATGTGGCCGCTGCGGTGTTGCCGATTCTTTCCCGCTTGATTTTTCTACGTTACGATTTTGCTACTGAAACTTATATCAAGCAGGTAACGTCTCCTGTGCTGGTACTGCACAGCCCCGATGACGAGATCATTCCGTTCCGCCTTGGGCAGAAAGTATTTCAGGCGGCCAACGAGCCAAAATCCTTCATGACGATGAGGGGTGGCCACAATAACGGGTTTCTTCTGAGCCAGCCGGCATACGAGCGGACACTAGCTGAATTCATCTCGCCTCTGACGCCCACATCAGCCCGACACTGAGTTCAAAGCCAGGGCCGGCATCGGCAGAGCACCGGGCAACGATAGCAGCAGTGGAAACTGGTAGCCATTGGCTCACGATGAGCCAAAGACCAAG
>CAZJDL010000046.1:6593-26199 GCA_964544755.1 uncultured Pseudomonadales bacterium
CGATAGCAGCAGTGGAAACTGGTAGCCATTGGCTCACGATGAGCCAAAGACCAAGCGCGGCCGCCGGACCCACCAGCGCCACGGCGACCTCCTGTTACGGATCGTCGGGCATGCACTCCAGGGCGGCGGGTCGGCTTCCAGGACCATTTCATATTTCGCTGCCTCCCGTTTCCCGGCGCCAGCGGAGCGTTTTCTCCGCACCGATGACCAGATAGATCAGCAGACCGACTGCCAGAATATGTACCCAGTCCATCAGGCCGATCGGCGCGGTGTGGAACAGCCGGTTCATCAGTGGCGCGTAAGTGAACAACAATTGTGCCACGGTCATGGCGGCGATACCGCCCCAGATCCATGGATTACTGAACAGTCCCAGGTGGAACATGGAAAATCGCAGCGAGCGGCAGTTGAGCAGGTAGAAGGACTGACCCACCGCAAATACATTGACGGCGATAGTGCGGGCTTCTGCTTCACTGGCCCCCTGATGTAATGCCCACTCGAACAGACCAAAAGCGCCCATCAGCAATAGCAGCCCAACCAAAATGACGCGGAAAATTAGCTCACTACTGAGGATGGCGGTGTCCGGTGTGCGCGGCGGGCGGCGCATGATACCCCGCTCACGCGGCTCGAAAGCCAGAGCAAGACCGAGCAGCACGGCGGTAGTCATATTGATCCACAGAGCTTGCACCGGCAACACCGGCAGCGGCTGGGAGGCCAGCACCGCGGCGATGATCACCAGCCCCTGACCGGCATTGGTGGGTAAAATCCAGGTGAGAAACTTGATCAGGTTGTCGAACACACCGCGGCCCTCTTCCACCGCGGCTTCGATGGTGGCGAAGTTGTCGTCGGTGAGCACCATATCGGCCGCCTCTTTCGACACCTCGGTACCGGTGATGCCCATGGCCACGCCGATGTCGGCGCGACGCAATGCCGGAGCGTCGTTGACTCCGTCACCGGTCATGGCCGCCACCTCGCCGTGGGCCTGCAAGGCTTCGACCAGGCGCAGTTTCTGTTCCGGCGTGACCCGTGCGAATACGGCAGTACCGGTGGCAGCCAGGATCAGTTCGGCATCGGACATCGCCTTCAGTTCACTGCCACTCAGCACTTTCGGCATTTCACCGACGACCAGGGTATCGTCCAGGCCAATCTGTGCGGCGATGGAGGCGGCAGTGACGGCATGGTCACCAGTGATCATCTTGACCCGGATACCAGCGGCCTGGCAGGCGCGTACGGCCTGTATTGCCTCTTTCCGTGGCGGATCGATCATGCCCTGCAGACCGAGAAAGATCAGCCCTTGAGCGACATCATCATGATCGATGGCCGTAGTATCTGGCGACACAGCCAGGCGTGCGAAGGCCAGCACTCGCTGACCCTGACTGGCCATCGCCTCTACCTGGGCGTGCACCGCGGCGCTGTCGAGCGGCTTGATCTCCCCGTCAGCGTCCAGGATGGCTTCGCACCGCGCCAACAGGCTCTCGACTGAGCCCTTCAGGTAGACGACAGGGCTGTCGCCCCCATGCAGGGTCGCCATATATTGATGCTGAGACTCGAAGGGAATGGCATCCAGCCGTGGATAAGACACAAGTGCCTGTATATTGTCCAGCCCCGCCTTGCGTGCCGTCACCAGCAGCGCCCCTTCGGTGGGATCACCTTCGATCTTCCATCCTTCTTCATCCTGTTTCAAGGCGGAATCGTTGCACAGCAGACCGGCGCGCAGCAGTTCGGCCAACGCGGCATTTTTGCGGCTATCCACCGCCTGACCGCCCTGTTGCAGCCTGCCTGCCGGTGCATAGCCGATACCACTCACTTCAAAGTTTTCTCGCCCCGCCCACAGCTGTTGCACGGTCATCTCGTTACGGGTCAGGGTGCCGGTCTTGTCCGAGCAAATAACGGTGGTGCTGCCGAGGGTCTCCACTGCCGGCAGGCGGCGGATGATGGCGTTGCGTTTCGCCATGCGTGCCACACCGATGGCCAGCGTAATGGTCAACACCGCGGGCAGTCCTTCCGGGATCATTGCCACGCACAAAGCCACCGCCGCCATAAACAGGTCGATCCAGCTGTCGCCATGCCACAAACCCACCACGAAGGTCATAGCCGCCAGACCCAGTATCGCGTACAACAACAAGTGACTGAAGCGGGCGATCTTGCGAGTCAGCGGCGTGGCCAGCACTTCGGCACTGGCGATGAGTTCGGAGATACGGCCGATCTCGGTGGCATCACCGGTTCCGGTAATTACACCGACGCCGGTGCCGTAGGTCACCAGGGTGGACGAATAGGCCATATTGGCCCGGTCAGCCAGGGTGGTGTCGTGATCCAGTACAGCGGAGTGCTTTTCAACGGGCAGCGATTCTCCGGTCAGCGCGGACTCATCAAGCTGCAGGTTGCGGCTGTACAGCAGGCGCAGATCCGCCGGCACCTTGTCGCCCGAGGCGAGGAGCACGATATCTCCTGGCACCAGTTCTTTGGCATTGATGCGCTGCTTGTCCCCCGCGCGCAATACCGTGCTCTCGGTGGTCAACGCGCGGGAGAGGGCTTCCAGCGCGCTCAATGCCTTGCCCTCCTGCACAAAACCGATGATCGAATTGAGCAACACCACGCCGAAGATGACTCCTGCATCCACCCAGGCACCCAAGAACAGTTTTATAATCACCGCCACGAGCAGAATGTACACCAGCGCCTGGTTGAATTGCTGCAGAAACCGCAGCAGCGGCCCCTGGCCTTTGCGCTGGGTCAGTGCATTGGGGCCGAAGTTCTGCTGACGGTCTTGCACTTCAAACCGGTCCAGCCCTTTGTCCGGATCCGTATCGAGCAGATCCAGCACTTCGTCCTGCGGCAGGTGATGCCAGTGTTTTTCCAGCAGCGGTTTCATGCTCTTGTCACTCCGGTTTGGCTACGTCTGTCGGCGCAGTGCTTGACGGCGCATTCTTATCCTGAGGAAGTAAATCCTCGCTTCGTTCACCCTTTCCAGGACCCAACTCAAAATCGAATCGTGGCAACTTGACCACCAACCAATAACCAATGCTGATGGCAAACACCACCGAGGCAATGCCCCAAAGATACTCCGGCTCGACCTTCTCCAGATCGAGGATGATCACTTTTCGCGCAATAGCCATCAGGGCTGTGGCCATCACAATTTGCACGTGGATGACATCGTCGCGCAAGTACACGGTAATATTGATGAAGATCTCGATAGCAATCAGTACCGCCATGAAGGCGCCGAAGGTCGCCAGCATGTCGGAGATGGTCAGAATATAGCTGGGAGGGGTAAGCAGCTTCTGATACAGGGTCCATGCCACATCCACGACACCCATGACGATCACGAACACCATGAGTATGGCCAGGCCCCGTACCGACCAATGAATTACGACTTGTAGCTTTTCGATCAGAGGTTCATTTGTTCCCATTGTTTATGCCTATCTATCAGAATTCAGGAGTCATGCGCCTTACAGAGTCACCGGCGTGATGAATCCTCCCGGCTTGACGGTGAGCACGGAACAATTCACCTCGCTCAATACTTTTTCCGCCGTGTTGCCAATAAAGAAACCTGCCACACCGGTACGGCAAACGGTACCCATAACCAGCAAATCAATCTTGTTGCTTTTCGCCAGCTTTATGACGGCCCTGGCAGCGTCATCATTTCTGGGTAGATGCCTGTGGGCGATAACCCCTTGCAGATCGACACCCGCCAGCAGGCCATCGAGTTGGGCCGCATATTGCCGTTTAGTTTGCTTGCGTAAGTTGCGGATAGACTTCTTACTCATGCCGCCACGCACTTCCATATACCCCTCCGCGAACACCGACCACACCTGAACTACGTGGAATTCACTATTGTCCATACGCGACAGAGAACTGGCCAGCTGCAGAAGCAACGGATTAAGCGACTGCCGTTCAGGATCAGGGGAATCGCTTGTGGCATCGACTGCGGCTAGAATTCGCTTGTACTTTGACCGTTTTGCGGGTTTGACCACCCATACCGGGCAAGGGCACTTGCGCATCAGATGCATGGAAGTGCTGCCGAATAGCCGTTGCTTGAGACCGCCTTTTCCTTCCGCCGCCAGAATCACCAGATCGTGCTTGTTACGCAGTACCTGCCGGATAACCTCCAGGAACGGCGTACCGGTCACTACCTGTGATTTTACGTCAACCCCCTGCTGATCCAGGGCGGTGGCAAGCGCCTCGACCTTGTCCCGGCGATCATCGATCACCAACTCAGGAAGCTCCCGAGGTAGCAGGCTAGTGATTGCCATGCGCGCATCCGCTGGAAGCTCCTTGGCCACGCTAAAAACCGTCAGCTGCGCCCCGTTGTGTTTTGCCAGCAACACGGCACGATCCACGGCCGCCTGCTGTTTCAGATCAAAATTGCAAACCAGAAGAATGTTCTTAAATCGTTGCATGACGCCTCCAAATATTTGTATCGTTGTAGATGAATATTTCACGTCCTGGAAACCCGAGTACGGGATCAATTTCCGATCCATAGACCTTAGCGCCCGGGTCGCTTCGAGGCGCTGCACTTCTAATAACGAAAACCCTCATTATCCACCCCACCCAAAACGTCAGCTTAGCAATGGATAACATGAAAAAATATTCGAATATATTATACATTCCTCCTGTATTTACCGAACGGTCCGAAAGATGAATGGCATGTATCGACGCTTCGGTATTGCCAGCCCAATAGCTCCCATAAAATCATTCAAATGAACGATTGTCGCTGTACTACCGTGGCTATCCTCTTATTCACCCACAGATAAGAAAGCGGTAACGCGGGCATATATCCGGCCTCTCCTACCGCATAAGGGGTTTCGTCGGTCGCCCCCCGAACCTTAATGATATCCGTACCTCACAATGAGCCATATACCCGAAGCTGCAAAGGCACAAGCATGGGGTTCGACTGACTAGTGGTCACCTTGTTGGTGATGAGCGATTTTTCGAATTTTCCAGGTGTATTAAGAGCTTGTGCATACTTTCGTGATCCAACTGCGGTTTCTAGGTTAAAACCTCAGCGCGCATTAGTCTGTAGTAATTCACGCAGCAAGGCGGTTGCATAGATTCCCTTGCTCAACTCAAACTGCAGCAGCAATTCGCCAGCCCGCAATTCCCAGCGAAACTGTCTTGCACAAGCCCGCAGGGCGCGCCGCTGCGGGCGCATTCCCAGAGCCGCGATACCAGCCGTCAGGTCTGAGTTGGTTGCAGCAATATACTGCTCCCGCGATGCGACGCTGCCGCGACTGAGCAGCTCACCAGCACCCCACAGCGGCCCGGTCAGGTGCAAATCGCAACTCTCAACACGCTGCAGAATATCGTCTGCCAGGCTGTCGCGGAACAGTGAACCGCCGCCATCAAACTGAAACACATCGCCCTCCTGTGGCTGCGTCCAGCTGCCGTCGGCGACCCGGCTGGCCGCCAGCGCATTAAAAATATGCGCCCGCGCCGCCGAAATATACAGCTGTTGTTTGCGGCTAGGCCTTTTGCGTGCGCTGGATTTTTGGGCAAACAAACGCCGCGCCGCATCCAGGTTCGCATAATCGTAACCGAAACGCTGGGGGCCGAAATAATTGGGAAAACCACGCCGCATCAGCAGTTGGCAACGCCGCTCCAACTGTTCGCCATCGGCATCAACGGCACACAGCCGCAGCGCAAAGCGGTTGCCTTTATGCACACCAACGCGCAGTTTGCGCTGATGACGCGTAACGTCTAGCACTTGCACGTACTCGTCATCAAGCTGGCGCCAATCCGGCTCACCGGCAGCGGGCAGGTGCACACTAAACCATTGCCGGGTCACGGCGCGTTTGTCTTTTAGCCCGCAGTAACCAAGTTGGCGTGGCTTTACGTGCGCAAAACGCTGTAGTCGAGCTAGCAGATCATGGGTATTAAGGTCACGCTTTTGGATGTACAAAAAGGCATGCTCGCCGCTACCCGTGGGTTCAAAACCCAATTGCTCTGAGACACAAAAGTCCTCTGCGCTGGCTTTTAATATCGCGTTGCCGAGCGGGCCGCCATAAGCATAGGCCAGTTCAGTGACCATGATTATTGACGGCGCACTATTGCAACAGCACGAGCGCGTGCGCGGCAATACCTTCCTCGCGACCGATGTAGCCCAGCTTCTCCGTGGTAGTAGCTTTGACATTGACCTGCGCGACAGGGCAGTCGAGCACAGCAGCAATAGCCGCGCGCATGGCAGCAATATGCGGCTGCAACCGCGGCACCTGGGCAATCACGCTGACGTCGGCGTTAACGAGTTGGAGATTCTTTTGCTGCACCAGCTTATAACATTGCAGCAATAGCTCGGTGCTGGCTATGTTGTGATAGCGCGGCTCGGTATCGGGAAAATGCTGGCCAATATCACCCAGCGCGCCGGCGCCCAACAAGGCATCGCACAATGCATGCAGCACCACATCACCGTCGGAGTGGGCGACTAACCCTCTAGTATGCACGATGCGAACACCGCCCAGCATCACATGGTCGCCCACGCCGAAGCGGTGCACATCAAAACCGTGGCCAATTCTCACTTGATGTTACCCCGCAAGCGTAAGATATGCTCGGCCGTGGCAAGATCGTCGGCATAGGTCACTTTGATATTGTGATACGAACCCTCGACAACGATCGGTTGCAAGCCCATGCGCTCGACCGCGGAGGATTCGTCGGTAATATCCCGTTCATCCGCCAGCGCGCGCTGCAACGCATCTAACAGAATAGAAAAGCGGAACAGCTGCGGGGTTTGCGCCTGGTATAGCAGGCTGCGGTCTTGCGTGCCTGTGATGTTGCCGTCGGATGTGACTTTTTTAAGGGTATCGACCACCGGCACCGCCAGTATGCCGCCGACCTGATGCTTGCCCGCCCGCGCCAGCAAGCGTTCGATATCGGCCGGCGCTATGCAGGGGCGCGCCGCGTCGTGCACCAATACCCGGTCGTCAGCGCGCGCGTTCGCGCTTAAAAACTGGAGACCAGCCAACACCGAATCGCAACGCCGCCGCCCACCGTCGACGGTTTTGATGCGCTTATCGCTGGCGACTTTTAAGCGCGGCCAATGCTTGTCGTTAGGCGCCAGCACGACCACAATGCTGTCGATAGCATCGACTTGCAGCAAAGCATGCAGGGTATGTTCGAGCAGGCTGGTAGCGGCAATTTGCTGATACTGCTTCGGCTCTGCGCCCGCCATGCGAGCGCCGCTGCCAGCAGCGGGAACGATCGCCCAGAGCCGAGGTGCAGGCACTAGCGTGCTGTAACGAATAAAGTGTACATGTCAGAAGTCATCAAATTAGTCAGTGCAAGACGTCGCTTGCAGGCGATGGCCCCTCCCTTGGCCAAAGCGACAACGCCGCACTGGCTGATTTGATGACTTCCCTTGCGGCGAGCCGCCAAATGTCGCTCTGGTAACGGAAATTGATCAACAATGCTCTGTTCTTCAAGAGGAAACGAGGGGTTTTTCGGCATTTGGCGGCTCGCTGATATGTGCAGTTTATTCGTTACAGTGCGCCAGCATCCCTTCCAACTACTCAACGAACATATAGAAAGTTTCGCCTTCCTTGATCATGCCCAATTCGCTACGCGCCTTTTCTTCGATGCCGGCGAGACCATTTTTGAGGCGGTCGATTTCGAGTTCAAGCACGTCGTTGCGACTGCGCTGTCGCTTGTTGACAGCGCGCTGATCAGCGATACCTTTTTCGAGTTGATTTAGGTGTGCAAAACTGCCCTCACCCACCCACAGCCGGTATTGCAATTGCAACAGGACGAGTAACAGAATTGCGATGCACCACTTCATGCGCGTTTCACATAACTCTTATTAGGCGTGCGTTTAGTTGCCGAATTCTTTGCGGCCGCAGTAAGGCGCTACATTACCGATGTCCGCCTCAATTCTCAACAGTCGATTGTATTTTGCTACCCGGTCTGAACGGCACAGCGAGCCGGTTTTTATTTGCCCGGCGGCGGTGCCGACGGCCAAATCGGCAATCGTGCAGTCTTCGGTTTCACCGGAACGGTGTGAAATGACTGCGGTGTAACCCGCCGCCTGCGCCATTTGAATCGCCGCGAGGGTTTCGGTCAGCGTGCCGATCTGGTTGAACTTGATCAAAATGGAATTGGCCACGCTCTGCTCTATGCCGCGCTGCAAAATCGCGGTGTTGGTCACAAACAGGTCATCACCAACCAGTTGCATACGCTCGCCCAGCTTTTTTGTATGCAGCGCCCAACCGTCCCAGTCACTTTCGTCCATTGCGTCTTCGATCGACAGAATGGGGAAATTAGCGCTCAGCTCTGCAAGGTAATCGGTGAACTGGGCGGCGTTAAATGTTTTACCCTCGCTGCTCAGTGTATATTGTCCGTCGCGATAAAACTCCGATGCGGCGCAATCCAGCGCCAGCGTGACGTCGCTGCCCAACTGATAGCCGGCTTTGGCTACCGCCGTGCTGATCGCCTCCAACGCAGCCGCATTGGAAGGCAGGTTGGGCGCGAAGCCACCTTCGTCACCCACGGCGGTATTCAAGCCCTGCGCGCCGAGTACCGCTTTCAACGCATGAAATATCTCCGCACCGCAACGCAAGGCTTCAGCAAAAGTGCCGGCACCAACCGGCTGTACCATAAATTCCTGAATATCAACGTTGTTGTCGGCATGCTCGCCACCATTGATGATATTCATCATCGGCACGGGCATCGTGTAGCGGCCAGGCGTGCCGTTTAAATCGGCAATATGCGCGTATAAAGGTATCTTTTTCGCGCTGGCGGCGGCTTTCGCGGCGGCCAATGATACGGCGAGAATGGCGTTGGCGCCCAGTTTCCCCTTGTTGTCAGTGCCGTCGGTGTCGATCATCGCCTGATCGAGCGCCGCCTGATCGATAACATCCATGCCAACCAGCAGCGGCTTTATTTGCTCATTGATATTGGCCACTGCTTGCAACACGCCTTTACCGTTATAACGGCTGGCGTCGCCGTCGCGTAATTCCAGCGCCTCGCGTGAGCCGGTGGATGCGCCGGACGGTGCGCACGCGCTCCCCAGCTCGCCAGAATCCAGTATCACTTCGGCCATCACGGTGGGATTACCACGCGAGTCCAATACTTCAAAACCTTTAATATCGGCAACGTTTGCCATGCTACAACTCCTAACTTATTTCCGGTGAATCAAAGTGCTTGACCAGCTCGTCTAACTGTTTTAACGGGCGCAGGAAAGCTTCCAGCTTGGCCAGCGGCAAGGCACAGGGGCCATCACACTTCGCCTGGTCGGGGTTCGGATGGGCTTCGAGAAACAGGCCTGCCAGCCCTTGTGAAAGCCCCGCCTTGGCCAGCTCAAATACGGCGCTGCGGCGGCCATCGGCCGAATCAGCCCTGCCACCCGGCATTTGCAAGGCATGGGTCACGTCAAAAAGTACCGGGTAACCGAACCGTTTCAGCACACCAAAGCCGAGCATGTCGACCACCAGATTGTTGTAACCAAACGCACTGCCGCGTTCGCACACCAACAGGCGCGAATTACCCGCTTGTTCGCACTTGTTAAAAATGTGCTCCATTTCCTGCGGCGCGAGAAACTGCGCCTTCTTGATATTGATGACTTTGCCGGTTTTAGCCAACGCCACCACCAGGTCGGTCTGGCGCGACAGAAACGCGGGTAACTGCAGCACGTCGGCCACTTCGCCCACCGCAGCAGCTTGTGCTGGCTCGTGCACATCGGTGATGATCGGTACGTTAAACGTGGACTTCACCTCTTGCAGTATTTTCAAGCCTTCGTCCAGGCCGGGGCCACGAAAAGAATCGATAGACGAACGATTCGCCTTGTCGAATGAGGCTTTAAATATATAGGGAATTTCCAGCGCCTGGCATGTATGTACAAAATACTCGGCCACCTGCAAGGCCATGTCACGCGACTCCAGCACGTTCAGCCCGCCGAATAACACCAGTGGCTGATCATTGGCCAGGTCGATGCCGGCAATCTCCATGCGTTGCGTCATTGCTTCTCGCTCTGTGCTATGGCGGCACGAATAAACCCGGTAAACAAAGGGTGGCCGGCGCGTGGCGTGGATTTGAATTCAGGGTGAAACTGGCAGGCGAGAAACCAGGGGTGATCGTCCAGCTCGATGATCTCGACCAGGCTGCCATCTTCCGAGCGACCGCCGATTTTCAGGCCGGCGTCGCACAGTTGCTGTACATAGTTGTCGTTGACCTCATAACGATGCCGGTGGCGCTCTACCGCAGTGTCTCTGCCGTATTCACGCTGCGCCAGCGAAGCCGGCTCGAGCTTGCAGGTTTGCGCGCCGAGGCGCATCGAGCCGCCCAAATCGGTTTGTTCGTCGCGCTGCTGAACCTTGCCCTCGGCATCCAGCCACTCCGTAATCAGAGCGATGACCGGGTGCGCGGTTGCCGCATTAAACTCGGTGCTATCGGCGCCGGCAAGACCAGCGACATTACGCGCATACTCGATCACCGCCGCGTGCAGGCCAAGGCAAATTCCAAGATACGGCACTTGCCGGGTACGTGCATATTCGACCGCCTGGATCTTACCTTCGATCCCACGATGGCCAAAGCCACCCGGCACCAGAATGGCATTTTTGCCCGCCAAAATGTCAACCCCTTTCTGCTCGATATCTTCGGAATTGATGTATTCGATATTAACCCGCGTATGGGTTTGAATACCGGCGTGCGTTAACGCCTCGTTAAGCGACATATAGGCGTCGATCAAATCCATATATTTGCCGACCATGGCGATCGAAACTTCGTGTTGCGTTTCCAACTGCCCGGCCAGCACTGTATCCCAGGCGTGCAAATCGGCGGGTTTGCAACCAAGTCCAAATTTATCGATCACGATGTCATCCACGCCCTGTGCGTGCAGCATCAATGGAATGCGATAGATCGTATCGACGTCAGGCAACGGAATGACGGCGCGCTGCTCAACGTTGGTAAACAGCGCAATCTTGCGCAGTGAGTCGAGATCGATCTCGCGGTCGGAACGGCACAGCAGAATGTCCGGCTGCAGGCCGATGGAACGCATTTCCTTGACCGAGTGTTGGGTCGGCTTGGTTTTGGTTTCACCCGAAGTGGCGATATACGGCACCAGGGTAAGATGAATAAACATGGCGCGCCGGGGGCCCAGCTCGAGATACAACTGGCGAATTGCTTCCAGAAACGGCTGCGATTCAATATCACCCACCGTGCCGCCAATTTCCACCAAGGCAATTTCACTGTCGCTGGCACCGTCAATAATCCGACGCTTGATTTCGTCTGTTACATGCGGAATCACCTGCACTGTCGCACCAAGATAATCACCGCGGCGCTCCTTGCGCAACACGTTTTCGTAGACCTTGCCGGTGGTGAAATTATTGCGCTTGCCCATCGTGGCGCCTACAAACCGTTCGTAATGCCCCAGATCCAGATCGGTTTCGGCGCCGTCTTCGGTGACAAATACTTCGCCATGTTGAAACGGGCTCATGGTTCCCGGGTCAACGTTGATATAGGGGTCGAGCTTGAGCATCGTGACGTTCAGACCACGCGCTTCGAGAATGGCGCCCAGCGACGCCGACGCAATGCCTTTGCCCAAAGACGACACCACACCACCGGTGACAAAGATAAAACGATTCATCTAAAACCTTCAGATTTACAATGGTATGGAGCGCAGCACAGAACGCGCCGACTCTCACAGCAAGATGGGGCTTCAGCTTAACAGAAAGGTTGTAGGTGCTCAATCGAATTGGCCAGCAAGCGCCGGGTGCTATATAGTTTTTGACACAAGCAAGCGCCAACCTGAATCGCAGCCAATAATGCAGCCGGCGAAAACAGACTGATGAACAAGCAACAAGCGAATCAGGCCGGTGAGAAGCACAACACTCGCCCGCGACTGACGCGGCACACGCTGAGAATCAGCGATCCACAAACCAGCCTGGCTTTTTACCAGGATGCATTGGGCATGAGCTTGCTCACGCAGTACAAAGCCTATTATCACGAGCAGGAAGAAACGCATTACTTTTTCGGTTTCGTTGACTGTTACGCTGCCGACGCGGTGAACAATCGCAGATTATTGAAATCACCCTGTACACTTTTAGAGCTTATCCACCAACCACGGCACCCGCTGCCGCTGGATGCTTCGCGCAACGCCAACAACAACAACGCGCGCTACTGGAAGATTGGAATCACACTGGCCGACGTAGATAATGCCCGCGCACGACTGTTGGCTGAAGGGATTGAAGTCAGCGCGGCCAAGCAGTTTCTCGACGTCGGATATCTTTGTCATCTCAACGACCCCGACGGCTATTGCATCGAGCTATTGCAACACGACTTCGCCCAACATCACAACACCGTAGCTGCCGACCCTGCCTATCAACTCGGTTGCATGCCGACACTGGGGCAAATAACCTTGCGCATCAAGGATCCGGAATCCAGTTTACGCTTCTACCAGGACCTGCTCGGGATGCGTTTGCTGAGCAGACAAGTAATAGAGCCATATCGCTTTACGTTGTACTTTTTAGCCTGCAGCGACGAACTGCCACCCAGCCCGGATATCGATGCGGTTGAAAACCGCGAATGGCTCTGGCAGCGCCCGTACACCACGCTGGAATTGCAACATGTGTGGGATACTGAGCGGCAAGGACTGGTGCGACGGCCCGTTGCCGATGCCGGCTTCAGGCGCATCAGCTTTGCGGCTAACGGGTTGAAAAACCGTGTTAGCCAATTGGCCAGCGAGAAAGTTGAAATTGTCGAACCGCTTGCTTTTGACCGCTGGCTGGGAGCAAGTACAGCAACGGTGCTTGATCCGGATGGCAATGCGGTGTGCTTTATTGCTGTCGACTAGATTGCTGCCGACTAACGCCTCTTATAGCATGCCCTCATAGACCGTTAGCGTTTGCACCGAGCGCGATGGCGCGCTCATCGAGCGGCGGTAAATGTATCAAAATTTCAATGAATCGGTTGCCGCTTGCATATCGTCCTGCAGGTCTTCCAACTCGATAGTCTGCGAGTCTACCGCAATGCCAAGACGGCCAAAAGCAGTCACGTGCGCGTAATCAACTTCCGCCAATGGGTGCGCGGAACCCGAGTAACTCTCCAGCACCGCCACGGTAACCACGTCAGCGTAATCGCACTCGGCGATTTGGCGGTCAAACTTCAGGTGCTCAACCGGAACACAGGCCAACTCTTCGGAAAAGTCCCAACGCTGTAAAATCTTGTGCCCCACTTCGGGATGCAAGGATTCGACAAGCTCATCAAGCGCCGCGGTGTTAGCCAGCAAGGAGCGGCTGCTTTCGGCGTGGATAAGTATCGGCAAGGCTCCAATCTTGTGCGTCAAACCGGCGAGCGTGGCTTGATCGGGCCGTAAATTGCTGCCGTTTTTACTGAACACCTGGCATATACCGGCAACCTCGGTGCTGCGACTCCATGTTTCGCGCAAACGTTTGTCAATGGCGTCGGTCGTGGCCTGGAACATCTGCTCCATCGCCAACCCGGTGGCGAGGTTGGCCGTGTATTCCATGCCAAGACTCATCAATGCCATCTTCAGATTTTCGTTTTTACGCTCGCTGCGGCGCATCAACGGGCTGTTCGCCACTTTGATGATGCGCGCACTAATCGCGGCATCGCGGCCAATCACGGCGGCGAGGCTACTGATATTCGAGTTGGGATCCTGCGCCACTTCCCGCACCTGCAAGGCAACCTCTGGCAAAGTGGGCAATACCAATTCATCTTTCTCGATGGCACTCAGTAATTCTTGCCGAATTCCTTCAACTTCTGCATTCATGTCTCTACCCTCTTGAACGTGTGCTACTGCCACGCTATATGTTGATTTGCGCGTAAATTTGTATTTTTTCCGTGTCAACGCTGAACCCGTCGGCGAAATAAGTCGCGTATTTCAAGCCGAGCAAGCAGCGCCGGGTAAACCTTTTGACGACCAGTAAATTCAGTTCGCTGCCGTAATCAACGCCGCCGCGATCGGCGGAGAATTCGTGGTATACCACCTTCCACCTGATACCCGCAAAAGACGTGTCGGCGCTGGCATACACATCTCTAAGGCCGTGTAGAGGCGTTACCAGAAACTGATCGGCCCAGCCATTAAATGCGTGTCCGCTTGCCAGCGGTGTTTGAAACGCATAGGCGCCATCGCCACTCAGCACTTCGTAGCCAAGCTCGGTGGTGACAACCGGAAACTTGATCCCGGCGACAAAGTGACCGTAGTCGGCGTTAATGTCCGCCAGCCCATCGTTGTAATCGCTTTGCCGCGCGTATTCGGCGGCATACAGCAGCGAAACCCGGCGTAACGGGTATTCACCTCTAACGCGAATACCAGAGGTCCGCCGCGACGCTGCCGGGTCATTGTCAAAACTCAGGAAGTAGCCATAACCCGACACGTTGAGCATCGGCGAACCTTTGTAGTCGACATTAACAATCGGTGCTTGCATATCGACCTCGGTATCATCGCCAAAAACACGCTGTACTTTATCAACGTAAGCGAGCGTTATTTCAGTATCGGTAAAAGACGTGTTTTGTAGCTTGAACGCATCAAACGTTTGTTCATTCTGGCGCCAGCCGTCATTACCGATAAAACGCGCATTATCAACAATGATGCGTTGCCGGCCGTAAGTAAACGCCGTATCAAACTTGCCCGAATAGCTGATGAAAGCGCGGTTGATTTCGGTGGTCTCCGCGTCTGCGATCAGCGAGCGTCGAATTTGTCCGTTGCTGGTGCTGTTGTAGGTATCGTCAACCGCTCGTACATCTTCAACTTCCAACAGTGCTGCAAAGCCGTGGAACGGCGAAGTCTGGTAGCCCAGTCGCGCGCGCAGGGTGCCCGCAACCGCATTGCGCAACGCGTTATCCTGCCGCATTCGCTCAAGCTGGGAGCGTATGTCCAGCAACAGACGGCCCTTGGCTGGTGAGTCGTCAAACGCTGTTACAGCGGCTGGCAGTGCAGCCACGCTCATGCAGGCACAGGTTAGCGTGATCATGATCGCGGCTGTTAAAAAATTTTGCATCGCATCCATTGCTGTTGTGACTACGTACTTCCCGTTTTATGTGCCGCTATTTTGTCCGCGCTCACCGCGTCTCAGCTCTTTTTCTGTGACCTTGTCTTTTATGCGCGCAAGCGGATGGACGGATACATCACCCGCAAACGCAGCCGGTCTGGGAGGTTGCTTATAAAGGCAGGAAAAGCGCTGCAGCGCGCAATTGGAAATTCCCTGTTCCGTCCCTACTTAATAGTAAGTAAAGTCAAGAATTTCCAGTGTTGCAAACGCGTGCGACGAATTGTGAACGGTTACTGACGAAGCAGACGTATATTTTCAGCGTTGACACCGGCATTGCTGCGAAACGGGTTGATATCCAAACCGCCGCGGCGCAAATAGCGTGCATATACGGTTAATCGCTCAGGTTGCGTGGCCTCGTTAATATCCAGAAAAATGCGTTCGACGCATTGTTCATGAAAATCCTGATGCTCGCGATACGAAATCAGGTAACGCAACAGCGCCGTACGGTCGATGCCGCGGCCGCTATAGGCAATATACACACTGGCCCAGTCGGGTTGACTAGTCACCGGGCATAGCGATCGGAACAAGTGCGTGTGCACCGACTCGTGCCGGTGTTGTTGCGATGCAATGCTCAACAAGCTGGGATCAGGCTGGTAAGCATCAATCGCCACCGACAAGTCGTCCAGGCAGTCGCCCCGCAGCGTGCCGATGGCTTGTTGGGGTGCATTGTTCAGCGTGCTGAGTTTAACGGCCACCGCTGCCTTGGCGTTGACCGACAGATCCAGTTCCAACGTTTTCTGAACATCTCGCAAGTCATCAAAGCGGGTGCCGTTAAAGGAACCCAGATACAACTTCAATGATTTGGACTCGATGATAGCGCTTGAAGTACAGGGAAACTGCAATTCGGCAACGGCGATTTGCGGTTTGCCACGCTCGTCCAACCACGACAGTTCGTAGGCGTTCCAAATATCCACCCCCGCAAACGGCAAGTTCTCGTTGTCGATATGCAAGGCATCACGACCAAAACTTCGCGGAATGGCGCACAACAAAGACGGCGTATAGGCGACCGGGTAGTCGCTCTGCTTACCCAGCGCCGTATGCTTTAATTCGTTAGCTTTCATTAAAATCCGCTTCTATGTCGCTCATTTTATTGAGTATAGCCGACATCACACAGGCTTATAGTGCTGGGCAGGACGAATGGCCGGCCCGCCGTGACCGACGGCTTACTGGCGAATGCGTTTGCCTGTATTGAGCAAGTACAGGCTGTAGGAAAATGCTGCGACAATAAACAGACTGATCATAAGGAAAGCAAAGCCGACCGATATATCGCTGACGCCCAGCACCCCGTAACGAAACGCATTGACCATGTACAGAATGGGGTTGACCTTCGACACCGCCACCCAGAAGTCTGGCAGCATGTTGATGGAATAAAACACGCCGCCCAGGTAAATCAGCGGCGTGAGCACAAACGTTGGAATGATGGAAATGTCGTCAAAATTGTTGGCAAACACCGCGTTGATAAACCCGGCCAGCGCAAACAATACCGACGTTAAAAATACCACCACGATCGTCAACGCGATATTGTTGATGCGCAGCTCGGTGAAAAACAACGACAGTACGGTGACAATAGCGCCCACCGCCAGGCCGCGCGCGACCCCGCCGAGCACGTAACCGCACAAAATAATATAGCTCGGTACTGGCGACACGATCAGCTCTTCCACGCTGCGCTGATACTTGGCGCCGAAAAATGACGACACCACATTGGAATACGAGTTGGTGATCACCGCCATCATGATGAGACCGGGGACGACGAACTCGATGTAATTGAAGCCGTCCATCGCGCCAATGCGCGAACCGATAAGATTACCGAAGATCACAAAATATAAACCGATAGTGATCACCGGTGGCACCAGCGTTTGCAACCAAATACGCATGAAACGTCGTACTTCCTTAACAAGTATGGTGGTGAAAGCCACCCACTTTTCGTGGCTATTCATGGCCGCACACCGGTCGTCTTGTGGTTGCCTTCCACCAATGACACAAACAACTCCTCCAGCCTGTTGGCTTTGTTGCGCATGCTGGCCACGTTTAAACCCTGCTTTGACAGTTGCTCAAACAATCCGTTTAACGAAGCATCACGCGCCACCGTTACCTCCAGCGTGTGGGCATCGTTACACTTCACCTCGAAGCCATGCAAGCTAACGGTGGCGCCAATCTCGTCGCGCACATCGAGCACAAAGGTTTGCGTTTGCGTTTGCTGCAATAGTTCACGCATGCTGGAATTTTGAATGATGCGGCCTTCGTCGACGATGGCGATGTGACGGCACAGGCTTTCGGCCTCTTCCAGGTAATGCGTCGTTAAAATAATGGTGGTGCCGGTCGCGTTGATATCTTGCAGAAACACCCACATGGAACGCCGCAGTTCAATATCAACCCCGGCGGTGGGTTCGTCGAGTATTAGCAGCCGCGGTTCGTGCACCAGCGCGCGGGCAATCATCAGCCGCCGTTTCATGCCGCCGGACAACATGCGCCCCGTTACATTGCGCTTGTCCCAAATACCGAGCAAGCGCAAATACTTTTCTGCCCGCTCACGCGCCAGCTTGAGCGGCAAGCCGTAGTAGCCCGCCTGCGTGACGACGATGTCGAACACTTTCTCGAAATGGTTGAAATTGAATTCCTGCGGCACAACACCAATTTGCTTTTTCGCCATGGGGAAATCGACGTCAATGTCGTGCCCGAACACTTTAACCGTGCCGCTGCTTTTTTGCACCAGCGAGCAGATGATGCCAATGGTGGTGGATTTACCTGCCCCGTTGGGGCCCAGCAAGGCAAAGAAATCGCCCGGTTGCACTTCCAGGTCAATGCCCTTAAGCGCTTCAAATCCGTTCTCATAAACCTTGCGCAATTGCTTGATAGATAAAGCATTACTCATTTAATATGCCTGTATAAAAAAGCGCCTGAAGACAGCCGGGGCGGCGCGGGTCCGCACCCTGCGGCGCAGCAACAGTCACAACACTGTTGCTACGGGTCACGTGCAGAAGACTAGGGTTAACAGACCCTAAAACCGAAATGAGACCTAGCGCAAAACCGCGGTGCAGATTGTGTTGCAGTGCGCCGCATTATAAAGGTGCCGGCATGGAAAAGCACACCGCCCTCGCAGCCGTTACGGCCACGGCCTGGCGATTGCGACGCAAGATCATGACACTGATGTGTGATACCGTTGTGAGACGCCCATAAGCCGACGATGCCAACCGGGCAGAGGCTCTAGTCAATACACTACACTGGGTGACAATATGGCCGAATCCGAAAAAGAACAACCCAAGAGGCGGGCGTTGAACGAAGATCCTATTGGTGCTATTTTCGATGGCCTGTCGGATTTTACCAGCGCCGCTTTGCAGCGCGCGGCCAGGCAGTCAGAGAAAGCCTTTAAAACGCTGAATCGCACGCCCGAGCAACTGCGCCGCATGGCGGCGGCCGGCGAATCCCTGCGCGATATGCGCGAAGTCGCCGGCCTGAACCTGAGCGAGTTAAGCAACGCGCTGAACATGGGCGACAAAAGCCTGCTGGAAGCCGCCGAACAAGGTAAAGCCGCGCTGCCGTTTGAAATTATCTTGCGCCTGTCGTCGTTGCTGGCACGCAATGACCCCATACCCTTCGTACTCAAATTCACGCGCAGTTACAACCCGCGCTTGTGGGAGTTTCTGAACGATTGGGGCGTGGGTCGCCTGCCGTTGCAATACGAGCGCGAACGTGAATTTATTAATATCTATCGCAAACACGATGCGGCGCGTGGGCTCGACGATGCAGACTTCGAAAAAGTATTGGCCTTCACCGAGCGCGCCTTCGATATGGCCATGCATTTTGTCGACGCAGCCCGCAGCGAAAATGAAGACGATATAGAAGATGACGAGCTTAACGAGGAAGACCAAGACTAATACATGAAACTACATCTGCTGCTAACCGGCAACGAACTGATGAGCGGTGATACGGTTGATTCAAACTCATCGCGGATTGCCCAACAACTGGCGCGCTGTGGTTTACGCGTCACGCGCAAAGTCACGGTGGGCGATGATTTAGCCTTGCTTGGCAACGAGATCAGACAGGCCAGCGAAGCGTGCGACATTTTGCTGGTTAACGGCGGGCTTGGACCTACGATCGACGACCTGACCGCGCGCGCGCTCGCGCTGGCGGCACACGTTGAACTGCACGAACACCCCGAGGCGAGCCGGCATGTGACGAGTTGGTGTCGAAAACGCGGGTTTCCCGCCAACGCGGCCAATATGACGCAGGCGATGCTGCCGGTCGGCACCGACATTCTGGCCAACCCCGTCGGCAGCGCGGTCGGCTTCTCGCTGAACCTGAATAACTGCCTGGTACTGTGTACTCCGGGCGTACCCGGCGAGTTGACGGCCATGCTTGAACAAGTCATCGTTCCAATGCTGCAAGCGCGCTTTCCACATATTGGCAGTCCATCCACTCTGCGCGTGAAAACGTTTGGCATCGGCGAATCAGGCTTTCAGCAACGCGTGAGTGACGCGCTGCCCGATTGGCCGCAAGAGGTAGAACTGGGTTTTCGCGCCGGCGCGCCACTGCTGGAAATAAAACTTAGCATCAACGATGCCCGCCATTCGATATGGCCATGCATTTTGTCGACGCAGCCCGCAGCGAAAATGAAGACGATA
>CAZJDL010000046.1:26299-28282 GCA_964544755.1 uncultured Pseudomonadales bacterium
TTCGATATGGCCATGCATTTTGTCGACGCAGCCCGCAGCGAAAATGAAGACGATATAGAAGATGACGAGCTTAACGAGGAAGACCAAGACTAATACATGAAACTACATCTGCTGCTAACCGGCAACGAACTGATGAGCGGTGATACGGTTGATTCAAACTCATCGCGGATTGCCCAACAACTGGCGCGCTGTGGTTTACGCGTCACGCGCAAAGTCACGGTGGGCGATGATTTAGCCTTGCTTGGCAACGAGATCAGACAGGCCAGCGAAGCGTGCGACATTTTGCTGGTTAACGGCGGGCTTGGACCTACGATCGACGACCTGACCGCGCGCGCGCTCGCGCTGGCGGCACACGTTGAACTGCACGAACACCCCGAGGCGAGCCGGCATGTGACGAGTTGGTGTCGAAAACGCGGGTTTCCCGCCAACGCGGCCAATATGACGCAGGCGATGCTGCCGGTCGGCACCGACATTCTGGCCAACCCCGTCGGCAGCGCGGTCGGCTTCTCGCTGAACCTGAATAACTGCCTGGTACTGTGTACTCCGGGCGTACCCGGCGAGTTGACGGCCATGCTTGAACAAGTCATCGTTCCAATGCTGCAAGCGCGCTTTCCACATATTGGCAGTCCATCCACTCTGCGCGTGAAAACGTTTGGCATCGGCGAATCAGGCTTTCAGCAACGCGTGAGTGACGCGCTGCCCGATTGGCCGCAAGAGGTAGAACTGGGTTTTCGCGCCGGCGCGCCACTGCTGGAAATAAAACTTAGCATCAACGATGCCCGCCATGCAGGTTTGCGCGACCAATGTCAGCGCCAATTGGTTGAACTATTCGGTGACCATATTATTGGCTACGACGATATCACGCTGGCAGAATGCGTGATCGATCTATTGAAGAAATCCAGCGCAAAACTGACCACGGCGGAATCGTGTACCGGTGGCCTGATCGCCTCACTGATCACCGAAGTAGCGGGCGCTTCGCAAGTCTTTGAAGCCGGCGTGGTCAGTTACTCTAACGCGATTAAGGAATCGGTACTCAATGTTTCGGCGGCCGACCTGCTTGAGCACGGCGCAGTCAGCGAACCGGTGGTCAGGCAAATGGCGCACGGTGCGCTGGCGGTTTCCAACGCCGACTACGCGATTGCCGTCTCAGGTATCGCCGGGCCAGACGGCGGCAGCGATGATAAACCGGTCGGCACGGTTTGGGTCGCGTGGGGCCACAAAGAAAATATCAAAACCAGTAAGCTGTATTTTCCGCTGGCGCGTAAGTTATTCCAGACCATGACCGCCGCCGTCACGCTTGATCTGATCCGCCGCGAGCTATCAGGTATCAAAGCGGAATCGCGATATTTTGCATCGCGCAAAGTGGGTTAACCAGGGTATTGACAACACGTGGATTTTTCCTGGACCGAAGAGCAACTTGACTACAAACAGCGGGTCATTGACTTCGCGCGCGACGAGCTGTTGCTCAAGGTCGAACTTGACGCTGCCGCGCCGCGCGGCATAGTCGTACCGTTCCCGCTGCATGCGTGGAAGCAATGCGCTGATTTTGCGGTAGTGTTCGCTGCTACCAATCCGGAACAGGGCCGCTGGGGTATTTTGGCATTTATCGTTATTGAACGCGGCACGACAGGGTTCGAACAGAGCGAGGCACTGCCTATCGGTCAGGTGTGGGACGAGACTAAGGGGCTGGTATAATCCCATCGAATCATCGTTTGCCACGATACGGCATCGGACCAAACGCTCGAAGGGCTGCCTGACGCGAGATAGCATGCTGCATATGATCTTTTCAAGCTGGGGATGTGTGCGGAGCAGAACTGGCGTCGATCACGAGGGTTTGACTATCTCGCTAAAGTGCTTAAGGGGCTCAAGTTTGGGTGCGGCTCTTTTAAAACGACGGAGGGCGGCTAAAAATCAATCAATTATGAGGGCGGCAATCGAAAATAGTTGAAAAAGTGGCCTCCAATGGGGTATGAAGCTTTTTCG
>CAZJDL010000047.1:0-27469 GCA_964544755.1 uncultured Pseudomonadales bacterium
TCAATACCTCATCTAAATCCTGTTTTCAAGAACTTTTAAGCCCGATTGCCCTGAACGGGATAGTCTTTAGCCTGTCACTTTGACGGTCAATACGGTAGCATGCCGCAGCAGTATTTCCGGCGCAGCAACACATGCAAAGCTTGACCATCACCCGCCCTGACGACTGGCACGTGCATCTGCGCGATGGCGAGGCGCTGCGCGATACCGTGGCCCATTGCAGCCGCTATTTCGGGCGCGCGATTGTGATGCCGAACCTGACGCCGCCGGTCAGCAGCGTTGCACAGGCAGCGGCCTACCGCGACCGCATTCTGGCGGTGCTGGATAACAGCAGCCATTTCACGCCGCTGATGGTCTTGTATCTGACCGACAACACCACCGCCGCCGATATCGAACGCGCGCAACAAAGCGGCATCGTCGTCGCCGCCAAACTGTACCCGGCGGGCGCGACGACCAACTCGGATGCGGGCGTGACCAATATCAACAACATTTACCCGGTGCTGGAAGCCATGCAGCAGCATGACCTGCCGCTGTTAGTGCACGGCGAAGTCACGCATGATCAAGTGGACATTTTTGATCGTGAAAAAAGCTTTCTCGAAACGTACTTGCAGCAGTTGGTGCGCGACTTTTCAGCCTTGCGCATCGTGCTCGAGCACATCACCACGCACGACGCCGTACAGTTTGTCGAACAAAGCGCCGCGCATGTCGCCGCAACCATTACCGCGCACCACTTACTGTACAACCGCAACCACTTGTTGGCCGGCGGCCTGCGGCCGCATTACTATTGCTTGCCGGTGTTGAAGCGGGCAAGTCATCAGCAGGCCTTGATCAAAGCGGCCACCAGCGGCAATCCAAAATTTTTTCTCGGTACTGACTCGGCGCCCCACCCGCAAAGCAGCAAGGAAAGCGCTTGCGGCTGCGCCGGTTGTTATACCGCGCATGCAGCCCTGGAGCTGTACGCGGAAGCTTTCGAACAGGCGGGGGCACTGAACAAACTGGAAGGCTTTGCCGCCTTTTTTGGCCCGGATTTTTACCAGATGCCGCGCAACAACGACACGGTTACGCTGCGCAAAGAGCCTTGGCGAGTAGCAGAGAAGTTGCGGCTTGGGGCACAGCAGCTTGTCCCTATTGGCGCGGCGAATACGCTGCAGTGGCGGGTCGAGAGCAGAGAATCGGCTTGAACGACAACGATGCTGCCGAACTACGCTCCAACGCCGACTGCAAGCCGAAAGCGCCGCTTGCCCGGCGCTTTCGCGGTTTTTTGCCGGTGGTACTAGACGTTGAAACAGGCGGCTTTAACTGTGTGACCGATGCGGTGCTGGAAATTGCCGCCATCACCGTGACCATGGATGATGACGGCTATCTGCTGGAAGACCGCATTTACAGCGCTCATGTACAGCCCTTCGAAGGCGCCAATCTGGAACCTTCCGCGCTGGAGTTTACCGGCATTGACCCACACGACCCCGCGCGTGATGCCAAATCGGAAGACGCCGCTTTCCGCCAACTGTTTCAAATGGTCCGCAAGGCCATCAAGGCGCACGGCTGCACGCGCGCCATTATTGTGGCGCACAATGCCAGCTTCGATCAGGGTTTCGTCAATGCCGCCAGCGAACGCTGCGGGATGAAACGCAATCCGTTTCATCCATTCTCTACATTTGATACGGCGTGCCTGGCGGGGCTGGCCTATGGTCAAACCGTGTTGGCGCGCGCCTGCGACGCGGCCGGGATAGCCTTCGACACCGCCAGCGCACACTCGGCCTTGTACGACGCGCAAAAGACCACTGAGCTATTTTGTCAGATCGTCAACCGCTGGCGCGACATGGGCGGCTGGCTGGATTCCGGCCAGTAAGCACTATCACGCGCTTCACTCGGCGGGTACGTCCTTCGCCGCCGTGGCGATCAGAGTCTGCAATTCGCCGCGCTCGTGCATCTCGGCAACGATATCGCAGCCACCCACCAGCTCGCCGTTAACCCACAGCTGCGGGAACGTTGGCCAATTGGCGTACTTCGGCAGATTAGTGCGAATCTCCGGATTACTTAGAATATCGACGTACGCAAAGCGCTCGCCGCATTCCATTAACGCCTGCACCGTACGGGCGGAAAAACCGCACTGCGGTGCATTGGGCGCGCCCTTCATGTAAAGAAGAATCGGGTTGCTTTCGACCTGTTGCTTGATTGCGTCAAGAATATCATCCATCGGGTATCACCTTATTATGTCGCAGAAAGTTGTTTGCCGCCTGCAATTCTATTACTTTCAGCACGCCAGCGCGACTTATTCTGCTCGCTACCGTTACTTGCTTAAGGCATTGCCAAGCAGCCCAAATGTTTATAGTATTCTTCTTCAAGGCAGCCTTGGCTGCCTTTTTGCGTTATGAGATGACCCGCATATGCACGCTTTGATGAACACATACAATCGCCTGCCGGTGAGCTTCACCCATGGCGAGGGCGCCTGGTTATTTGACAGCGACGGCAATCGCTACCTCGACGCGCTCGCCGGTATCGGCGTCTGCTCGCTCGGGCATGCGCACCCAGCGGTCACCCAGGCCATTCAAGAGCAAGCCGGCAAGCTGCTGCACACGTCCAACATCTATCACATCGAGCTGCAGGAAAAGCTGGCCGACGTGTTAGCCGGGGTAGCGAGCATGGAGGCGATGTTTTTCGGCAATTCCGGTGCGGAGGCCAATGAAGCGGCAATCAAAATAGCGCGGCTATACGGGCATCGCGAAAAGAACATCGACAACCCCGCCATTATTGTCACCGACGGCGCGTTTCACGGGCGTACGATGGCGACCTTGACCGCCACCGGTAACCGCAAAATCCAGGCGGGCTTTGAACCGCTGGTCAGCGGCTTTGTCCGCGCTCCGTTTAATGATATAGCCTCCCTTGGCAACATTGCGCACAACAACCCTAATATCGTGGCTGTGTTGCTCGAGCCCATTCAAGGCGAAAGCGGTGTGCGCTGTGTTAGCCCCGATTACTTGCCGCAACTGCGTGCCCTGTGCGACCAACACGGCTGGCTGCTGATGCTCGATGAAGTGCAAAGCGGCAACGGTCGCAGCGGCAGTTACTTTAACTACTTGCAACACGGCTTACTGCCCGATGTTGTCACCACGGCCAAGGGTCTGGGCAACGGCATGCCGATCGGCGTCTGTATGGCGCGGGGTAAAGCGGCCGGCTTGATGCACCCCGGCAATCACGGCACAACCTTCGGCGGCAACCCGCTGGCATGCGCGGCGGCGTTGGCGGTTGTCAATACTATCGTGCGGGAAAAACTGGCCGACCGGGCCGCCGCCTTGGGCGAGCGCATTCGCGCCGGCTTGCGCGCGGCCATCAACAACGACACCGTGCAAGACATTCGTGGCCACGGTTTAATGATCGGCGTCGAATTGCACCAACCCTGCGCCGAGCTGGCGCGTGAGGCATTGCACGATGGCCTGTTAATTAACGTCACCGCTGACTCGGTGATTCGGTTGTTGCCACCATTAATCTATAGCGACCAGCAAGCCGATATGCTGTGCGAAAAACTCAGCCGCCTTATCAACGCACGGCAACAGACTTAATATAAGGACGCATTGCGATGGCAGTCAGGCATTTCCGTACCCTGCTCGATCTTAGCCCACTGGAACTCAGCGCCTTGATCGAGCGCGCCATCGAACTAAAAACGGAACACAAAAAAGGCAACGCCTACGCGCCGTTTCGCAACAAGGTGATGGGCATGGTGTTTGAAAAGTCGTCAACCCGCACCCGCGTTTCCTTCGAGACCGGCATGGTACAGCTGGGTGGGCACGCTATTTTTCTGTCGCCACATAATACCCAGTTGGGCCGCGGCGAACCCACCGAAGACAGCGCTCGGGTATTGTCTTCCATGGTGGATATTCTGATGTTACGCACCTTCGCGCACGCGACGCTGGAAACCTTCGCTGCATATTCCAGCGTGCCCGTCATTAATGCGCTGACCGACGCCTACCACCCGTGCCAGCTGCTGGCAGACGTGCAAACCTTTCAGGAGCGGCGTGGCTCTATCCAGGGCAAGACCGTCACGTGGGTGGGCGACGGTAACAATATGTGCCACAGCTATATCAACGCCGCCAGGCAGTTTGATTTTGAGCTGAAAATCGCGTGCCCCAAGGGTTTCGAACCCGATGCGGCGCTGCTGAAACGTAACAAAGATCGCGTTTACCTGTGCCACGACCCGGTGGACGCAGCCAAATCTTCGCATTTGTTAGCCACCGACGTGTGGACCTCGATGGGACAGGAAGACGAACAAGCACAACGGCAGGCACAGTTTGCCGGCTTTCAGATTAACCACGCGCTGCTCGAACACGCTGCCAGCGACGCGCTGGTGATGCATTGCCTGCCAGCGCATCGCGGCGAGGAAATCAGCGCCGCATTAATGGACGCCGACGACAGCGTGATATGGGCCGAAGCCGAAAACCGCCTGCACGCGCAGAAGGCCTTGATCGAATTTTTGCTCGATTAAAGCTGTGGTTTCTAGGTTAAACCACATCGCTGCGGGCCCGTGTCACCGCTGCCATCCACCCCGCATACTTCGCGTCACGCTCCTGTGCTGACATTGCTGGCACGAATTCCCTGTCCACCGCCCAGTGCCGACTGATATCTTGCAATGATTTAAACACGCCCACGTGCAAGCCAGCCAAATAGGCCGCCCCGAGGGCTGTGGTTTCAGTATTGGACGGGAGGGTAACCGGCGCACCCAGCATATCGGCGAGAAACTGCAGCAGCCAATTATTAACCGCCATACCACCATCAACGCGCAATGCGGCCGGCGTTTGACCATCGTTGGCCATGGCCTCGATCAGATCGCGGGTTTGGTAGGCGACCGACTGCAATGCGGCACTGACAATATGCTGCCGATTGCTGTCGCGCGTTAAACCAACGAGAATACCGCGCGCGGCGGCATCCCAGTAAGGCGCACCGAGGCCGGTAAATGCGGGCACCAGATAAACGCCGCCCGTGTCCGGCGTTTGTTGGGCAATAGCCTCGACTTCGCTCGCGTGTTGAATCAGGCCGAGCTGATCACGCAGCCACTGAATTGCGGTGCCGGCGTTAAAAATGCTGCCCTCCAGCGCGTAGGTCACCTCGCCACCCAGCCGATAGGCCACCGTGGTGAGCAGGCGATTGGTCGAGCGCAGTGCTTGCGCCCCCGTATTTAGCACCAGAAAACAACCGGTACCGTAGGTACTTTTCGCGCTGCCGACGTCGAAACACGCCTGGCCAATCAATGCCGCCTGCTGGTCACCGGCAACGCCGCAAATTTTTATGGCCGCACCAAGCACCGCAGGATCGGTTTCACCAAACAGCGCGCTGCTGTCTTCGACCGTTGGCAAAATCGCTGCGGGTATGCCGAACAAGGCAAGCAAGTCGGCGTCCCACTCTTGCGTGTGGATATTAAATAGCGCCGTGCGCGCAGCATTGGTCGCATCGGTGGCGTGCACCTGGCCGCCGGTGAGGCGCCAGATTAAAAAGCTGTCGATCGTGCCGCAGGCCAGCTCACCGCGCTCGGCGCGCTGCCGAACGCCGGGCACCTCGTCGAGCAGCCAGCTTAACTTACTGGCGGAAAAATACGGATCAAGCAGCAGACCAGTTTTTTCCTGTAAGGTGGTCTCGTGGCCCTGCTCTTTCAGTCGCGCGCAGAACCGATGCGTACGCCGATCCTGCCAAACGATGGCGGGGTAAACCGGCTTACCGCTGGCGCGATCCCACAACACGATGGTTTCACGCTGATTGGTGACGCCGATGGCTAACACATCGGCCGCCCGCGCGCCGTGTTCGCGCAGCGCTTGCTCGCACACCCGCACGGTAGTCTGCCAAATCTCCTCGGGGTCGTGTTCTACCCAACCGTCGTCTGGAAAGTACTGTTTGAACTCGCGCTGCGCGCTGCGTAACGGCGTACCGTCCTGGGCGAAGAGGATGGCCCGCGAACTGGTCGTGCCCTGATCAATCGCTAACAAAAAATCGGCCATTGTTTTTTCCTCGTTTGAGCATTTACTATCCCCGCCATGCAGCATATGAAAATGCGTTCGTGCTAGCAAATTGTAAATTATTAACGCCGGGAAATTGGCAGCAAACACAAGGTTGCGTGCTGCAAGGTTAGTGCCCGCACACTTTGTCGTTACGGACAGAATATTCCCGTTGCAATCAACCTGAAAGCGCACTATCTTGTGCCTCCGCTGCGCCCACACCACAATATGTTGGGGTACGCCAAAAATTCTCGACAGTCAAGTAGTGTCCTGTAATGATCGTCAACATGGATCAAATTCAGCGTCAAACAGCAGCGGACGGCTGCAATCGCCTGGCCGGGCGCGCAGCGCAACATATACATTCAAACAAAGACAACGACACACGCCGGTGGAGATGACATGCAAACCCAAGTAAACAGCCCGATTGAAAAAGCCCCGCAAACCACACCTGCGGAAATACCCGATACCGATGATTTGGCTGTGATGGCGCCCGGCCAGATACGTGTTATCAAACGCAACGGCAAAGTCATGTCGTACGACGACAGCAAAATCGCGATCGCCATCACCAAGGCATTTTTGGCGGTAGAGGGCGGCACCGCGGCAGCCTCATCGCGCATTCACAAAACAGTCGAGCAGTTGACGGCCCAGGTGAGCGCCGTCTTCAGCCGGCGCATGCCATCGGGTGGCACTATTCATATCGAAGATATTCAAGACCAGGTAGAACTGGCGCTGATGCGCAGCAGCGAGCACAAGGTGGCGCGCAATTACGTATTGTACCGCGAACAACGCGCCAAAGCGCGCGCCGTACGGGAGCCGGCGACCAGCGAACAGGATCAACGGCTAGCGGCGATTACGGTAACGCTGGATGACGGCAGCCGGGTACCGCTCGACCTGCAGCGTTTGCAAACCGTGGTCATGGAAGCATGCAGCGGCCTGACCGATGTCGACGCCGAACGTATTCTCGACGAGTCGCTGCGCAATCTGTACGACGGTGTGCCCGCCAAAGAGGTCAATACCTCGGTAGTCATCACGGCGCGCACTCTGGTTGAAGTGGAGCCCAACTATAGCTATGTCACCGCGCGCCTGCTACTCGACCGGCTGCGCGCAGAAGCACTGGGTTTTCTCGGCGTCGCCGACAGCGCCACCCACACCGACATGCAACAACTGTACGGCCCCGCGCTGCACGCTTACATCGACAAAGGTATAACGCTGGAACTGTTGAGTCCAACACTGCGCAGCTTTGACCTGCAGCGCCTGGGCGCTGCGTTAGACGCCGACCGCGATTTGCAATTCACTTATCTCGGCCTGCAGACCTTGTACGACCGCTACTTTATTCATAGCAATGAAACGCGCTTTGAACTGCCGCAGGTATTCTTTATGCGCGTCGCGATGGGTCTGGCGGCGGAAGAAGACGACAAAAACGCGCGTGCGATCGAGTTTTACAACCTGATTTCGTCGTTCGACTATATGTGCTCGACGCCGACCTTGTTTAATTCCGGCACGCTGCGGCCGCAGTTGTCGTCGTGCTATCTCACCACGGTACCCGATGACCTGCACGGAATTTACGGCGCCATTCATGACAACGCCATGTTATCCAAATGGGCGGGCGGCCTCGGCAACGACTGGACCCAGGTGCGCGCACTGGGCTCCTACATCAAAGGCACCAACGGTAAATCGCAAGGTGTGGTGCCGTTCCTGAAAGTGGTCAACGACACGGCCGTGGCGGTCAATCAGGGAGGTAAACGCAAGGGCGCGGTCTGCTCCTACCTGGAAACCTGGCATATGGATATCGAAGAGTTTGTCGAGTTACGCAAGAACACCGGCGATGACCGCCGCCGCACGCACGATATGAACACGGCCAACTGGGTACCCGACCTGTTTATGAAACGCGTGTTTAAAAATCAGCAGTGGACCTTGTTCTCGCCCAACGATGTGCCCGACCTGCACGACTTGTACGGCGCCGCATTTGAGGCGCGTTATGAAGCGTACGAAAAACAAACCGAAAGCGGTGAATTGAAATTATTCAAACGCGTTCAAGCCGTGGATTTATGGCGCAAAATGCTCGGCATGTTGTTTGAAACCGGCCACCCCTGGGTGACGTTTAAAGACCCGTGTAATCTACGCTCGCCGCAGCAGCATGTGGGCGTGGTGCATTCTTCCAACCTGTGTACTGAAATCACGCTGAATACCGACGCCGAAGAGATCGCGGTATGCAACCTCGGCTCGGTCAATCTGGCCCGCCATGTAGGGCCAGACGGACTCGACAGCGCCAAGCTGGAACGCACCATCGACAGCGCGGTACGCATGCTCGACAACGTGATCGATATCAACTATTACTCGGTGCCGCAGGCGCGCACGTCAAACCTGCGCCATCGCCCGGTTGGCATGGGTGTGATGGGCTTCCAGGATGCGTTATACAAGCAGCACATGTCTTACGGATCCGACGCGGCCGTTGAATTTGCCGACCGCTCGATGGAAACGATTAGCTACTATGCGATCAATGCATCGTCCAGGCTGGCCGAGGAACGCGGCAGTTACAGCAGCTTTGAGGGCTCGTTGTGGAGCCGCGGCGTCTTGCCTATCGATTCGATCAAACTGCTACGCCAAAATCGCGGCGCGCAGTTTATGGAAATTGATGACAGTCAGACGCTGGACTGGACCGCGCTGCGTGAGCGGGTTAAGACCTGCGGCATGCGCAATTCCAATGTGATGGCAATTGCGCCAACGGCAACCATCGCCAACATTACCGGCGTCAGTCAATCAATTGAACCCACCTATCAAAACCTGTTTGTGAAGTCGAATTTGTCGGGTGAGTTTACGGTGGTCAACCCGTATCTGGTACACGACTTAAAAGAGCGCAAGCTGTGGGATAGCGTGATGGTCAACGACCTGAAATATTTCGAGGGCAGCGTACAGCATATCGACCGTGTACCGGCCGACTTGAAGGCGATCTATGCAACCGCGTTTGAAGTTGAGCCGCGCTGGATCGTCGATGCCGCCAGCCGCCGGCAGAAATGGATCGATCAGGCGCAATCATTGAACCTCTACATCAACAATGCCGACGGCAAGAAACTCGATGTGACCTATCGTATGGCTTGGTTTCGTGGCTTGAAAACTACCTATTATCTGCGCTCAATGGCCGCGACCAGCGCCGAGAAGTCGACCGTTAACGCAGGCACTCTGAATGCCGTGTCGGCAAATGGCGCGAGTAACGAAGCGGCGCCCGTGCCGCAGGCCTGTTCGATTGAGGATCCCGATTGCGAGGCTTGCCAGTAGTGGAATAGCGCCGGCGTGACCCCGGGAAGCGCTGTTTGCAGCGTCGAGGATGATGCTACATCGCATGTTGCGCGGCGCTCTCCGGAAACAGGCATCGTGCTTGTTTCCGGACAAACATCGTTAGCGCGGAATGACCGGAACGCTGGGCAGCCGGCGCCGCACGAGCGGCGGATCTATTCGATCGACCGGGCGGTCATTGCGTTGCGGACGCTGGAAATGACCACGACCGCGGTAATACGGGTAGCCATAATAAACCGGCGGCGGCTCAGAGTAGACCAGCGGGTACGGTGGGTATGGCGCGACACCAACATTGGTTTTCGCGCGTTGTTGCTGTCGCGCCCGTTCACGCGCCTTGCGAGCGCTGGCGATTTTGTCGGTAGCGGCCTGCATCCGCGCTTGCCTGGCCTGCACCTCAGCTGGTGATGAAGACGGCGCCGGCGGAGCAACGTCGACGACTTCATAGCTGCCGTGCGCAGGCGGTTCGTCGGTGTAAGACACCGCGCCGTGGGCGTCGATGAATTTGTACACGGTCGCTGCCTGGCTCGGAGTAACAAACAACAAACAACTGACTAGCACGCTATAACGCAACATAAAACCTCCGCCCCATATAGACATTCAGATCTGGCAATAAATTGGACTCGTATATTGATTAAAAGTTAGTCCGGTAGTGCGCGGTTTTTGCTACCTTCAGGCGGTCATCAAACGCCGTTACTGCTGTGGAAAAACTGTGGGTAAAGTGTATATATAGTGGTATAGAATATTTTTAAACACTATATGTTGTGTTTTTATGACAAACGACATATAGTTTCACAACTGCCGTTTAAACACATTTGTTGCCTGTTTTATACATAAAACAAGCCGTTTTTTCGCCGCTTTATCAATGTCGGCGTACACCTTATCTTTAATATTGTTGGAGTAAACATATGCTGAGCTGGGATGATTACAACGTTGAAGAACAAGCGCCAACAGCGGCGCCACCGCCTCCTCCTGTGAAGGAGAAAGTGGAGGAAATTGTTCCTGCACAAGTGACGGTCTCCGCACAGCCAATAATAGCCAAACCCACCGCAAAGGAAGCACAACCCGAGCCCTCGCCACAACCTAACAGCGACAATATCGAACGCGCCCAACAAGCCATGCAACAACTGGACGTGGCGCCCGGCCTGGAAGCACTGGAAATGGGCGCGGGGCGGGTGCAAGTCGACGACAAGGCCATGATCAACTGCCGCGCCGACCTGAACCAGCTAGTGCCGTTTAAATACGACTGGGCCTGGCAAAAGTATCTGGATGGCTGCGCCAACCACTGGATGCCGCAGGAAGTTAACATGTCCGCCGATGTGTCGCTGTGGAAAAGCAGCAACGGCCTGACCGAAGACGAACGCACCATCGTGAAACGCAACCTGGGTTTCTTCGCCACCGCGGATTCCCTGGTCGCCAACAATCTGGTGCTGGCGCTTTACCGCCATATCACCAATCCGGAATGTCGACAATACATGTTGCGGCAGGCGTTTGAAGAGGCAATTCATACCCACTCCTACCAATACTGCATCGAATCGCTGGGCATGGACGAAGGCGAAATTTTTAATATGTATCGCGAAATTCCGTCTATTGCCAAGAAAGCGGCGTGGGGTTTGCGTAACACCCAGAACCTGGGTGATGCAAATTTCAAAACCGGCACACCAGAAACCGACCAGGCTTTATTGCGCAACCTGGTGGCATTCTACTGCGTGCTGGAAGGCATCTTCTTCTATTGCGGCTTTACCCAAATACTGTCAATGGGAAGGCGCAATAAAATGACCGGCACCTCGGAACAGTTCCAGTACATTCTCCGCGACGAATCCATGCATTTGAATTTTGGAATCGATATGATCAACCAGATAAAACTGGAAAACCCGCACCTGTGGAGCAACGAGTTCAAACAGGAATGTGTCGACATGATTCTACAGGGCACTCAGCTTGAGATTGAATACGCACGCGATACCATGCCGCGTGGCGTGCTGGGCATGAATGCCAGCATGATGAAAGAGTATCTGCAGTTCATCGCCAACCGGCGGCTGGTACAAATCGGCTTACCCGAGCAATACAAGGGTGCACAGAATCCGTTCCCGTGGATGTCGGAAATTATGGATTTGCGTAAAGAGAAGAACTTTTTTGAAACCCGTGTTATCGAGTATCAAACGGGCGGTGCATTAAACTGGTAACGAAACACCGAACTAAAAAGCCCGCGTCAAACAGCGGGCTTTTTTATGCCACCAATACACTGCTCGCTAATTGACCGCCGCTTGCAGCGCCAGTGTCGCCGTGTCTCGATAAGGCGGCAGCGTCTTATCGACCCGGCTGATGAAATCCTGAATTTTGCGGGCCGGTACCGACGTTGAATCGCCGATATTGACGTAGTTGGCTCCGGCGCGTTGGGCCACATAACCATGCACGACGCCGGCCAACTCATAGGCTCCGGCCTGGCAGCGCAACAAGCCGCCACCTGACGTGCCACTGTTGATATGCGCGCTGGTATATAAGCGGCCGTTGAACATGTTTTGATACAGGCCCAAACTCATCTTCTGTTCCAGCGCCAGCGGGTAGCCAATGGCCCACACCGCTTCAGACTCACGCAGTAACGTTCTGCTGACCGGCATCGGCAACAATTCGCCCGTATTTACCAAGAGCAGGGCCAAATCGTTGTCGGCGTCGGTGCCCAATACCGTTGCAACTTGAAATTGACCGCCTACTTCAACCATTGCGCTGGCGGCACCTTCAACCGCGTGGGCGACGGTGAGCACTCGGTTTTTACCGATAATCACGCCGCTGGCGGTACTGCCATCCAGTGCGGCGATACGCACCACCGAAGACCGGACTTTTTGATCCGGCAGTTGGCACTGCTGACTCGTCGTCGCCGCGCAGCCTGCCAATAACAGCAGAACCAGGTAAAATATGTGTTTCATTAATCGCCACCAACACCATACAACTGACAGCTATCGATTCCGCCGGGTTTACCGCAGTGGATTCTTGATAGCACACGCTCTTGCTATTAGCGTGCGGCCTTTTATTTAACTTTAGACGACTAATCAGCCCTTGATCGAGCGTGCCTGTGTTATTCGGACGAGCGGAATGGAGTGCGGAGCGCACATTTCCGTGCTGCGATTAAAATATTGTGAGCACCTTTATTATCTGGTGTAATTCCTGATTATCTGGTGTAATTCTTGGCTCGGCGCAACCTCGGTGTACAATCAATGCTCGCTTTTCCGCAGTGCTTTTCCAGCCATCGACGTGCAAAATTTGTGCTGCTGAGTGCGTTGCTGTTACTACTGACTGCCTGCGTCACCGCGCCGACGAAAACCGATAACATTTGCTTTATCTTCAAAGAAAAGAAACGCTGGTATAAGCCAGCGTCTGCCGCTGCCAAGCGCTGGGATTCACCCATCCCCGTTATGATGGCGATCATGTACTACGAATCGCGCTTTCAGCACAACGTAAAACCGCCGCGCAAAAAATACCTGGGGTTCATTCCCGGCCCACGTCCTTCCAATGCAACCGGCTATTCGCAGGCATTGAAGTCCACCTGGCGCGACTATCAAAGAGATACCCGCCGCAGACGCGCCGATCGCACCCGATTCAGCGACGCTATTGATTTCGTCGGCTGGTACAACAACGAAAGCCGGCAAAAAAGTTCAATTGCCAGCAATGACGCTTACCACTTGTATCTCGCCTACCATGAAGGGCACGGCGGCTTTAATCAGCGTAGTTTTGACGCTAAAAATAAAGGCTGGCTGAAACGAGTGGCGGTGAAAGTATCGGGCCGGGCAAAAACCTACTCAGCGCAACTGGCGCAATGCGAGCAGAGCTTGCGGAAAAAACGCTGGTTTTTTGGCTTGTTCTGATTAACTGAAGAATCCCGTGAGTGCTTGTTTGATTTTAAGTTGCGATAGAATCAACGGCTTTTTCTTTATTGTTACCGTCAATTTACACCCATCAACGCTGTAGTCGCCGGCAATAATGCCTTTGATCTTGCCGCATTCTCCGTCGCCGACCAAAGCGACACGGTAGGGCGAATCCTGCGCCATCTGCTGCACATGCTTGATTTTTTTGTGCATATCCACGTCTTCATCCAGGTCAATATCAAAACTGAAAGCCATCTTATTGCACCTTTTTGCTTGTCGGGAATGCGAGTATGATGAATTTTTTAGTGAAAAAAATGCGCCGTGCCTGACCCTGCGTCGCCCTTACAGTCGATCGCCCGCCTGCTGGACGAACTCCAACCATCGACCTTGCTCTTGTGCGCTCACAGCGACGTGCCCGGCTTGAAGCAATATACCAGCCAGGCGCCGTGCGCAACAACCAGGCTGCGCATCGATGCCGATCTGCACGAACTCGCGGGTTTAGGGCGTTTTGATCTTGCCATGGTCGCTGACCAGTTAGAGCACCTCCCAAAAACCGCCGGCATGGAATTGCTGGGTCGTATTCGTAACGTCCACAGCAATCATTTTTGCGTGCTGTACGCGCCAGCAGGCGGCCGAAGCCACTGGACCGCGGTTGATTTTTTCAGCCTCGGCATGACTTTGTCATCGACTTTTCGCAACGACGGGCGCGAGTTGCAGCTCTACACTTATGCGATAGAAAAATACAATCGCCGACGCGAGTGGAACAACAACCGCTTTTGGGCAAACCCGGAGAACTTTGGTAAATACTGGTGGTGACGCAGCACAAGAACGACAAGCGCGATGTGCAGCATTTTAGCCGCTCTCCCTCTCGGCCCGCAACAGCGCAGCATGGCGCTTGATGAGCACCAGAAAACGCGGTGTCGGGCCGGCATCTTCATAGATAGGATCACCCAACTCATCGCGAGAGATCACCTTGCTGCCACGCTCGTAGGGCAAAGCCGTTTCCACCGCGTCCAGCGCGGCCGACAATAGTTCGGTAACGATCTGTGTTTGACTGCGCGCCGGGTACATTTCCGCCAGCGCTTCTATTCGCGCCGCGTCATCGAGCGGTAATTGCACAGAGTACTTTCTGACGGCCAACTCGTCGCTGCCGGTTTTCTCCCAGCGTTTAATGAGTTCGATAATGTTCATTCCCCGTCTCCATATTTTAAAGTTTGATTGTCGCTGCGCGGCAAAGACACACGCCGCTAGTGTAGGCCACCTTTGCTAGAACTGCACCAACAGTAAGCGCTCTTAGGCAACGCCGCAGAGAGAGTTCTGTGGGCCTCCGGGCTTGCCGGTCTGCGCCCGCGGCGGCGTTGCTTTCCCTTGCCGTAGGGCACACAATGCTTTGGGGAAAGTGTCTTGCCGTGAATGCAGACAGACAAGCTGAATACAGCATTATCATCTCGAAGAGGTGCTAGACGAAACATGAGACTGGTAGCGGATGTTGGCGGCACTCATATACGCCTTAGCCTGGTAGGCGCCGAGAACAAGGCGCACAGCAGCATTACCAAAGTACGCAGCGCGGATTTCGACAACCTGGAGGCCGCTTTAGCCAACTACATCGAGGACAATCAGGCACAAGACATCAACGAAGCTTGCATCGCGGTCGCCGGCCCGGTTAACGCCGACCGGGTCAAGCTAACAAACCTGCCGTGGGAGTTTTCGCAGACCGGCTTGCGGCAAGCGTTGGGCATAGACAAGCTGGCCGTTATCAATGATTTTGCCGCCGTCGCGCTGGCAATACCGCATCTTGACGCCGGCGACTGCACCCAAATAGGAATAGGTACGGTCGACCACAGCCTGCCCATCGTAGCGCTGGGACCCGGCACCGGTCTGGGTGCCGCCATGCTGCTCGCCCATGACTCGCACCACCAGGTCATTGCCACCGAAGCCGGTCATGTCGCCATTGCGGCGGAGACCGACATCGAACACGCTATCGTCAAGCATTTCTCCACCAACGGCGCCCACATCAAACGTGAGTTCTTTCTTTCCGGCAGCGGCTTGCAAGCCTTGTACAACGCGTTGAGCGTATTGCAGAACACGCCAGCGCACGATTTGTCGGCCGCCGAAATAACCCGGCACGCCTGCGCAGACAGTGACGCCTTGTGCGAACAGGCGCTCAGTACTTTTTGCGCGTGGCTGGGGGGCGTGTGTGCCGACCAGGCGCTTTCCTGTGGCGCGCGCGGCGGCGTTTACATCGGCGGTGGCATGGTGAAAAAATTTCTGGCTTATTTTGTGCAGAGCGATTTTAGATTACGCTTCGAGGATAGAGCCGCGATGCGCGGCTATTTGCAAGCCATTCCCACCTTCGTGATTACCCGCGAGCACTGCGCCTTGCTGGGTGCCGGCCACGCACCAATTAGCGAGTAAGCAATATGCAGAACACACGCGGCGAGTCCAAGGTTTACTGCCCGTACTGCGGTGAAGGGTTCACCGCCTTCGTCGAGGAGGAAGACACCGGTACAGAATATTTCGAAGACTGTTATGTCTGCTGCCGGCCCATTCTGTTCCGTTGTTTTATCGAAACCGATGGCTCGGTAACGGTTCAAACATCGCGTGACGATGAGTGATTGATGTAACCGTCGAGACTGGCCAGATGCGTTAGCAGTGGCCGTACAAACAAGTCGCTATCCGCAAAATACTCTGCCGCCATCGGCGCGATGCCGCAGCTTTCCGGCAGGCTTTGACCGACTTCGATCAATACGTACATGCGCGGAATAAACACAAACTGCAGCCATTGCGGAAACGTTAACGTGTCGAAGCAAAACGGCTCCCTGCTGGCCAGCGCCGCGCCAGGTGGCGGCGCCTCTTGCCACAAGTTAAGCTGGCGCAAATCGGCTTCGATGTCGATCAGGTAGGCGCCGATTGTACTGGCTTTCAGGGTCATCAAACCCGACCTATCGACGCGTGGATTTGGCGTTTAAACGGCGGCAAGGAATTCAGCAAATCACGGCCGTAACGCTTCTGCACGACACGACTGTCTAACAAGGTCACCGTGCCGCGATCGGTTTCGGCCCGCAACAGGCGGCCACAGGCCTGTACCAGCTTCAAGGCGGCGTCGGGCACGCTGATTTCAATAAAGGCATTGCCACCCTGCGCTTCTATCCACTCCGCCAGCGCTTCTTCAACCGGGTCGTCCGGCACGGCGAACGGGATCTTCGCGATCACCACATGGGTGCAATAGGCACCGCGCAAATCTATGCCCTCGGCGAAGCTGGCCAAGCCAAAAATCATGCTTGCCGCACGCGCATCAATACGGCGGCGATGCTCGCTGAGCAAGGCCTGCTTGCTGTAGTCATCTTGCATAAGCACGTTATCGCACAGATCGGCGCGCAGCAGTTCATAAACAGTGCGCATTTGTTTGCGCGACGAAAATAATACCAGTACGCCAGCGGTAAATTTCTGACCCTGCAGGTAATCGACAATCGCCGCGCTATGCGCCTGCTGGTCAGTCGGGTTACAAGCCAGCTGCGGCACCTCGAAAATAGCGTTAGAAGCAAAGTCAAACGGGCTGGGAATAGCGCGAAAATGACTGCTGACCGCTATGCCCGAGCGCATCACTAATTGGTCGAACTTACCCAATGCGGTCAGCGTAGCCGAAGTCAGAACGGCAGCATAACACTGCGACCAGAGCATTTCCTGCAGATAGCTGGCAGCCAACAAGGGCGCGCAGTGCAAGCCGAAGTCAGTGGTCGCATCAAACTGCGATTTCGTTAGCCACCAGGCGCGCGGCGCGGTTTCCTGCTCGGCAGTGGCGTAGTAATGAAACAGTTGTTGATATGCAACCGCGCGATTGACGCCGGCGCCCAATGCCGGGTACCACTCTTCCAGCTGGCGCCGGTTCTCCTCGTCCTTGACGTTTTCCATATCTTTTTCGAGCACGTCGACCAGCACCGACAGTTGCGTGGCCAGCACTTCAAACTGCTGTTGTAGCTGCGCGCTAAAAACGCTCAGCTGCGGCGGCACAGAGTGCATGGCAAAGCGGTGTGTTAGCGGCCTTTTATCGCGTCGTTGGTCGTTTTGCCCAGCAAAATAAGTATCTAACAGTTCGGGTAATTCGCGCAGCAGCGGCTGCAACTCATTGCTGATGGCGGCTACGTCGTCAAGCTGGCGTACAAAGCTTTTCGCGTTCGGCCACTGGTCGCGCATATACTGCAGCGCTTTGGCCTGCTGCTGTAGCCATTTCTGCGTGCTGTTGATCCGCAGACTGGAGGAAAAATGCTGCACCGCTTTATGGCTTAAGTGGTGGGCTTCGTCGAATATGTAAATGCTATCTTGGGGCGCAGGTAAAATAGCGCCGCCGCCCAGCGTCAAATCGGCGAGCACCAAATCATGATTGGTGACCACACAATCAGCGTCATCCATATTATCGCGAGCCCTGAAAAAACAACATTCGCCAACGAACGTACAGCGCCGGTTGTGGCACTGCGCACGGTCTGATGTGAGGATGCGCCAGTCGCTATCGTCCACCGGTTCCGACCAGTCGTCTCGGTCGCCGTTCCAGTCGCCCCGAAGAAAGCTTTGCAGCATGTTTTCGTACAACCGTAACGCCAGCGCATGGCTTTGAGTTCGGCCCTCGTTAGCATTCTCATCAATAGAATGGGCGAACAATTCGCTTTGCTGTTGGCCGCCCTTCAACACGCCGTCCAACTTTGACAAACACAAGTAACGGCCACGACCTTTTGCCAGCGAGAAACTGAAATCCAGCCCGCTGTGCTGGATCAGGTCCGGCAAGTCTTTATGCACCAATTGTTCTTGTAAAGCGACCGTGGCCGTTGCGATCACCAGTTTCTTATTCAGGGCGCGGGCGACAGGTATGGCAGCGAGAATGTACGCCACTGTTTTACCGATACCGGTGCCGGCTTCTACCACGCACATCCGTTCCGGGTCGTGTTCGTCGCTGGCGCTTTGCGCCAGACTGTTGGCAATGTCGGCGATCATCAGGCGCTGGCCGTAGCGCGCCTTAAACCCGTGGTTGTTAAGCCAGTTGCTATAGGCGGCTTGTATGGTTTTCTTTATCTCATCGGATAACATTTATGACTCTTCAGCAGCCAACTCAAGCTTGTTAGTCACTGGCCGCGCGTACATCTGCAACACAATATTTTGCTCCTCGGGCGGGTATGCGCCGACTCGCTGCCTGAATTGTTCGGCTTGCACGCCGAATTTTTGCGGGTCAAAGCGCTGTTGCACAGTACCGCAAACCACGTCAGGCACGCCATCGTGCAATTGCCGCCAGGCAATGCAATTGCTGGGGTGCAACACATAACTCGCCACTATTTGCCGGTCGAGTGCCGCTGCTACCGCATGGGCATTAGCATACTCACCGCGCAATGGTATGCCGAATGCAACGTGTACACGACCCTTGCTGCCGGCAATACCAGCCGCGATGCTGGAGATATCCTCATGTTCGGCTTTGGCATATTCGCCCACGTGCGCCACGGCATGCAGTTCGCGCGCCTTCATCAGGTCGCAGGGGTCGTACTCGTATGAAATCGCAACCGGCACAATGTTGAGCGCAACAACATGCTCTGTCAGGCTGCGCTCGCCCTTGGCCAAACTCATGCACAGCATTTTTATGATCGCGGGTTCGGTGGCGTCGTTGCCGTCCTTCGCCCTGCCCTCGCGCTGCGCAATCCAGACTGGCTGCTGGTCTCCCTCGATTGACTGGCGGATATACCTCGACAGGGTCTTGTAGGCGGCGAGTATCTGCCGTGACCCCTTGGCAGAACGCTGCACGATAAAGCTCTTGTTCAGTCGCATCAGGTCGGCGGCGAACGGTTTGGTCAGCAGATTGTCGCCAATCGCTATGCGTACTGTCTGCAGTCCATTGCTGTGCAGCGCATAGTTAACGAACGCAGAGTCCATGGCGATATCGCGATGATTGCTTATAAACAGACAAGTTTTGTGCGCTGCAATATTTTCAAGGCCGGAGTAAGTAAAGCCGCTGGTTGTGTGGTCGATAATTCGCTGCAGGTATTTCTTAACCAGTATTTGGAAATCGTACACCGAATCGATGTGTTTGATCTGTGTTGCCAGGTAAGCGCGCAGGAAAGGATGCACGATAAAATCCAGCCGGCCGCTCCAATGCGGAAATTTGAGTTCACGAATCGCGGTCAGCAACTCCTTGTCGTGCAGCAGGCGCTGCAGAACAGGTTCTACCTCGGCGTCGTTATAGGGTCTGATATCGTCAAACATTATCTGCTTTGGGCTTCACCTCTTATTCGGTGCACAATCTTGCTGTGCCGGTCTATCTCTGTCAATCGAAGTAACGAGCACTCAGTAGACGAGGCGCGATTATTTGACCAACAGACAAGGCGGGCTTTGCCAAGCTCGCGCCGCACGATTACGCGTTAGGCGTCAACTTTTTGGCGTTAACTGTCGCGAAAAGCCAAACATATGGCGGGGAACGTAAGTTTACAATTGTTAACGGGCGATTGTCTCTGCGTCGGGTAATATTGAGCATGCAGGAATTCAGGAAGGTATTGATGACCTGTTGAAGCAGCGTGAGGTGTTTTTACACTTGGACCTGTTAACTGCGTCATGCAACATGCTTCTCGCTGTTGCAATTGTCGGGGTAACGTTTTATACAAGGTGCAAGGGAGAAATATCCAGTTAATTCTAAAATGAATACGGAGCAAGCCGTGCGTATTTGCCTGTTAGAAGATGATTTACCCCAAGCCGAACTGCTAAAGAGTTGGCTGCAACAAGCTGGTTACGATATTGACCATGGCGCAACATCGCGCGACTTTTTGCAATTAATGAAGAAACAGTCTTACGACCTGGCAATTCTCGACTGGGAAGTGCCGGATCTGTCCGGTGTCGATGTGCTGGAACATCTGCGCGGACCGTTAGACTGGGACGGGCTGATTTTATTTACCACTCAGCACGATGCTGAAAATGATGTTGCCAAGGTATTGCGCGCCGGCGCCGACGATTATCTGGTCAAACCGTTACGCAAGCAAGAATTGCTGGCGCGTCTGGTTTCTCTCGGTAGACGCAAGAATATTATGCGGGAAGAAAAAACCATGAAACTGGGACCTATCGAGCTGCACAAACACGACGAACTGGTAACTCTGCATGGCGAAGTCGTCAAACTCACGGCCAAAGACTTCCAGCTGACAAGATATATGTTCGAGCACCAGGGCGAACTGGTGTCGCGTGAGCAACTGCTAAAAACCATTTGGGGCATCAGCGAAACGGTCAATACCCGTACCGTGGATGTGCACATGAGCCGCATCCGGCGCAAGCTGGAAATCAAACCCGACATGGGTTACAAAATTAAGACCATCTATCAGTACGGCTATCGACTGGAAAAAGTGCGCGCACCCGTGGTCAGCTAGAGACTCTTCCCTGCTCGTGGAAATGCGATGCACATCTGCTTTCTCGCTGCTGCGCTTGATTCCGCACGCCAATACCCACACACTCATTCCCTCAAAAAAATACAGCGTCCTGCGTTGATAAGAAGGCCGCCGCTATGGATCGTCGGTTAAGGTTTGCTATTCGGTTGTTTACCGTGCCGTTGCTGGTGCTGATGAGCACAAGCGCCAACGCCGATGATTGGCTGTATACCATCAAACCCGGCGACACGCTGTCGGAAATTTGTGTGGACAAAGTTAAATTTGCCACGCAGCGCTGTGTGGCCAGGCTGCAAGCCTACAATGCACCGATCAAAAACAACAAACGGCTACGTTCGGGCACGCGCATTAAAATACCGGTCGACTGGTTGAAATATCCCCCGCAATCGGTAATCGCTGAATTTGTGCAGGGTGAGGTCTATTTTGTGCAGCCCGGGCGCACGCGCGAGGAACGCTTGCACGCAGACGCAGCGCTGACGATGAACAGCAAAGTGATTACTCGCGACGGCAGCGTGCTGTTGCGCTTTGCCGACGAATCAACACTGTTGCTGAAGGCCAACGGTGAAATTATGTTAGAACGGTTGTCGGCCTACGGTAAATCCGGCATGGTGGATACTTCTATCCGCCTCGAGCGCGGTAACGCCACGCTGAAAGTGGAATCGCAGGACAATAAACCACGCTTCGAAATCATTACCCCTTCGGCGGTCGCGGCGGTGCGCGGCACCGAGTTCAGAGTTTCGTCTGACCCGGCAACGAACGATACCATGCGCAATGAAGTTTTGTCAGGGCGTGTCGCGGTGCAGGCACAGGGTGTGGAGCAGGCCGTCAAAAAAGGCTTCGGCACGCTAGCCGAGCAGGGCAAGGCGCCGCTAGCGCCGCGCGAGCTGTTGGCGGCCCCGGCAGTCAAGGTGCCGGCGCTGCTGACCCTGCCGTACCAGCTAAGCTGGTCGAAATTAGACGGCGCAGTCAACTACGTGCTGGATATTTTTAAGGGCGACTCCACCGAAAAACTTTTGCAATCACTGATGTTGGATCGCGCCAAGCATACTCTGGCCGATCTGCAAGACGGCACATATACGCTTAGCGTGCGCGGTATCGATGACCTGGGATTGCAAGGTTTGGACGCCGTGCGCAGCTTCGTGAAGGAAAACCTGTTGCCGGCGCCACGCATTGACCCGCTGGCAATGAATCCGATCGCCGATCGATTGCACATCAGTTGGCCCGCTATTGCCGGCGCCAAAAGTTACCGGGTGGATATCGGCGGCGACCCGCAGTTCAACAGCATCATCTATTCGAGTGTGGTTGACGAACATTCGGTCATGGCGCCGCTCTTTGCGCGCCACCACTATTTCGTTAGAGCGCAGGCGATTGACCGACATGGCAGACTGGGCGAATCCGGCCCGGTGGCACAATGGACTAACCGGGTTGTCGAATTATGGCTGGCGCTGGCAATCGTTATAGTGGCGCTTTTACTTGTGCTGCGCTTCCGCTAGTGCGACTGCTGCCGAGCCGGGAGGCCATCATCGTCAGCGTGCTGCTGGCGGCACTGGCAGCGCTGCTGGGTTACTTCGACAGGCCCTCCGGCCTAAACCGCGTTTTTTATGACTTCATTCAGAAACGACAGTTACAGCAAGCGCCAGACGATATAGTCATTGTTGAAATCGATGAAGACAGCCTGCAAGCGCTGGGCAAATGGCCATGGCGGCGCGGCCGGCACGCGCAAGCGATCGAGACCTTAACGCGAGCGAACGTCAAGGCCATCGCTTCGGATATTCTGTTTACAGAACACGATCCGGCAAATCCGGCGGACGATGCCGCTCTGGTTGAAGCGATACGACGCAATGGTAACACCGTTATACCGATGTTTATCGGCGCCTTAAAAGATGACGGTCAACCGCTTGAGACGCTGCCTTATACTGAACTGATCGACGCCGCCAAGGGGCTGGGGCATGTGCACGTAGAACTCGATAGCGATGGCATATGCCGCTCGGTGTTTTTGCAGGAGGGCGTGGGTAAGGCTTACTGGAATCATCTTAGCGTGGTGTTGTACGAAGCTGTGTATGGCGCACCGCTGGCATCGCTACCCGGCCAGGATTCGAAACAGACAAATTCTTCACCAATGACCATTTTGCGCAACTATAAGAACCGCATACGCTACAGCGTTGGGCCGGGTCAATTCAAGACGATTTCTTTTATCGACCTTTTGCATAACCGCATTCCGGCAGAGAAACTAGAAGACAAAATTATTTTCCTGGGCATTACGGCTGCGGGCCTGTCGGATACCTTCGCAACACCCGTGTCGCAAACCCGCACACATATGCAAGGGGTTGAAATTCACGCCAATATCTTTCACGCCTTGCGGACTGGCACACTCATTAGGCCGCTACCCTCATGGGCAAACGCCGTCGCTGCGGGCCTGCTGACCTTCATCGGCGTATTGTGCATTACCGTGCTGAAACCACGCCACTCGAGTACGGCCGCTATCATTTTTATTGTGCTGACGCCGTTGCTAAGCTTTTTGCTGCTGCGCTTTGGGTCGGTCTGGATAGCGCCGGCAGCCAGTTTTATTACGCTCTGTCTCGCTTACCCGCTATGGTCCTGGCGCCGCCTGGAGCAGTCGATGCAATACCTGGGTGGAGAGTTGGCGAGCCTGGAGAAAGAACCCGGCCTGCTGCAGCAAAAACCGCAACTCGCGCAGCTCAATAACAGCCTGCGTTTGTTGGCCAGGTGGCTGCCGATAAAAGCCTGGCGCGTGGAACGACAAGAAGATTCCGGCGCCGTTGTGGCCGCTGCTGACCAATGGCAGCATAACAGTGGCAAGTCGACTTTTAAGCTGAGCGACAACGGCGAATTCAGCAACATCGCCATCGAGTGGCGCCCGGGCGCGGCTATTGAAGATCGTGATCGTGACGCGTTTCTCAGCGATCTGGTTCAACCCTGGAAGAGCGCCGCCGAAGCGCCGCCAACAAAACAGCAGGATATTGTCGCGGACTATATTGCGCGCATTAAAAGTAGCAGTGCGGCCGGCCGGCAGTTGCGCAACTTTATCTACAGTTGTTTATCCAACCTGCAAGACGGGGTTGTGGTGACGTCTTTGTCGGGGCGGGTCATTATGATAAACGACCAGGCCCGACGGCTGCTGGGTGTAGGTGAAGACGCCTATTTAAGCACCAGTTTTGCCGGCCTGCTGGAACAAAGCCTGCGCAGCAGCAGCGACATCTGGGAAGACGCACTGCAGGGCTTGTATCTGCGCGGCGTCGATACACACTTTGAAGCACTGACAAAACCCGACTACTCGGTGCTGGTGCAAGGCAAGAAGTTCGAGCTGGACACGTTGGCCGACGTGGTAGTGATTTTCACCTTCACCGATGTTTCCGACCTGAAGGAATTGGAACGCGCGCGCGCCGAAACGCTGAACTTCGTATCGCACGACCTACGCTCGCCGCTGGTGTCGATTCTGGCACTGGTCGACCAGGCCGACCATTCGGAAGCGCTGGAGCCGATCAAGCACTACACTGAACGCGCCTTGTCGTATACCGAAGGCTTTCTGCAGTTGGCCCGCGCCGAGAGTGGCGAAGCGGCTTTATACGAATGCGATATGCACGCCATCCTCGACAACGCCTGCGAACATGTTTTTGAACTGGCCGCCAAGAAAAAAATTACCCTGCAAAGAGAGCACTGCAAACAACCGGCATGGGTATGGGGTAATGCCGATCTGCTGGAGCGCATGCTGATCAACCTGCTGGACAACGCGATCAAATATTCTCGCGAGCATGACCGGGTCGAAACGAACCTGGCGGTAGCCAACAATAAGGTTCTGTTATGCGTCACAGACCACGGCATCGGTATTCCGGCGGATGATATTCCTATCCTGTTCGAGCAGTTTCGACGTGGTTCATCACACGATTCACGCTCGCAGTCGGGCGCGGGACTGGGGCTGCGGTTTGTTGCGGTGACATTGCAGCGCCATAATGGCGCCGTCAAGGTCAATAGCACGCCGGGGCGTGGTTCGGAGTTTACGGTGAGCTTGCCGCGGCTGGAGTTGCGCGATGATTACGACTAAAGCCGGAGCGCGCGCCCCGGCTTAACAGGCGAGTGCTAAAAATTGTAGGCAATAGTGACCCCGGTTTCGGTGTCGGAATTTTCGGTATCGTCAGGCACCTCTTTGTTATGTTTGATCGCATAATACAGGCGCACAAACAGCGAGCCGGCTATTTGCGACTCCAGCGCGAGCAAACCACGGGTCACCGTATTGTCCGCACCGACCTCGACGTTCAGCTCCTGCACAAACTTAGAACTGGGACTGAATTGCCAGTCAAAGTGTTCCGCCAGGCGTAAGATAGCTTCATCCTGTGATTCGTTATCCTGCAGCAAATTGAAGTCGTTAGCGGGAGGAACCCTGAGCTTGTCTCCATTGACATCCAGTTGAAAGACCTCGGCGGTGCGGCTGGCGCGATAACCCGGACCAACCTCGACGTTCAGGTTTTTATCTTCGGTTGCCAGCAAAATTCGCCCGTAACCGACCACGGCGGTCGCCTGCCATTCGAAGCCGCTAAAGCGGTCGTCCTCGTAGGAGGCGTAGGCGAACACGTAGTCGCGCTCAGACAGCTTATAGTCGGATTGAAAGGATCCGAAATATTTCTCCGCCGTGCCGCCCTGCTCATCCGCCGTGTACAAGCTGTCGATGTGCAGATTGTGACGCCATTTGTCTAAATCGCGAGTCACATCAATATTGGCGTTAGCCGTTTTATTTTCAGTGTTGCCACCGGTCACTACCACGCCCACACCGACGTTGCCGATCCAGCTATTATCGAGCGGCGCTACGGGGGGCTCGTCGTGCGCGTGAGCCAGCAACGCTGTTGACAGTAAAACTGAACCAATGCATAACTTGGCGTGCTTTTTCATATAAAACTCCAGCGTTTATTGTTGATCAGTAGGAATAAAGTGTTTGTAAACACACACGGTCAATGAGGTTCCCCGCTCAAGGGAACCTCGTTACGCGCTGCTATTCTTGCGGGCGCTCTTCCGTTGCAGTCACCACCGCTACCACGCGGCGGTTTTCCTGCCGACCGGCGGCGCTGCTATTGTCGGCAGTCGGACGTTGTTCGCCGTAGCCCACCGAACGCACCCGGGTGGCTTCTATGCCGGACTCATCAACTAGTATGCGCGCTATGGTGGCCGCACGCTGCTCGGAAAGCTGCTGATTATAAGTTGCAGCACCTGAGCTGTCGCTGTGCCCCTCGACCTGCACTTCTGACTGCGGATGTTGGCGCATGAACTCGGCAAGCTTCTCAACTTCGGGCTTGTGATCGTCACGCGCCGCGGCGGAGTTCAAGTCGAATTCTACATCAAGGCGGATTTCAACTTTTTCCTTCAGCATGACATAGCAACCGTCAGCATCAACTTTGGCGCCCGCTTTGCTGTCCGGGCATTTGTCGTTATCGTTTGCAACACCATCGCCGTCGTCGTCCAGCGCACAACCTTCTTCGTTAACAGCTACGCCGGCGGGCGTAGCCGAGCATTTGTCTACTCGATCGGCCACACCGTCGCCGTCACCATCTAACGCACAGCCGCTGGCATCGACCTGCACGCCGGCGGGCGTATCAGCGCACTGGTCAATTTTGTCGTTCACGCCATCGCCGTCGGAATCATCACGCACGCGGCGCGTTTCGGCGAACATCCAGTTTAGCGCCAGCGTGACTGCAACATCGGTGTCTTCTTCATCGATACTGGTAAAGCCGCGCAAATCGCCACGCAAGGCAACCCGGTCGGTAAACGCGTATTTAACGCCAGCACCGTAGTTAATAAGAGTCTCGTCTACCGTATCGCCTGTCAGGTCGGCTTCGAATTCACCGTGGCCCGCGCCGACGACAAAATAACCTTGCAAGTCCTCTTCCGGGTTCAAAGTGTATAACGCATCCAGGTGGTATTGCTCGAAATCGACGTCACTGCCATCGGGCAAACCCGAATCCAGCGGGTCGTCGCTTTCAGCGTCGATGCGCGAATAAATGGCTTCCAGCGCCCAATGATTGTTGAACTGATAGCCCAGCCCACCGGACTTGTAAAATACCTCGGAATCAAGCCCCCGATCATTGTCGAAATCATACAACCCCACGCTGGGAAAAATCAGGGTAAAACCACTCACATCGTCGGCCATGCTCAAAGGCGTCGCGACGGTGAATCCCGCCGCCAGCAGTGCCCATAGTTTCAACTTGTTCATCATTGCTCCTCATAGTTCATTGTTTTGCACGCGCAAGACTGGATACTTCTTGTTGGGATCCTTGACTTGCGTTCGATTTTAAAATCACCAGTGTCGACCGTCAGTTCGTATCGACCGCCTCTCTTTATAACGATTGTAACAATAATTATCAATCTTTATGGTTACTTATAGTAATAAGTTAGCGCACTTTATAAGCTTACCATCGGCAAATCAAATACTGATATGAAAATTTACAATAATGAATAAAAATCGTACCGAATAGAGCAAGACATCGTCGTCAATGGGCAGCGCGCTTGCGCTCTCGACCTTGGCGACCAGCTTCTACTCCCTAACATCTTCTACCCCCTAACATACAGCTGCGCCGAATCCTTGGGATCACGCGGGAGCCTTCCGGCGAACGGGTGTGGGCCAAAAGAAGACGTGCACGGCACTGTAAAAGACCGCCAGATTTCTGTGGGGTATGCTGGCACGGTGCCGTCTGAGTTCACGAGTTGCTAAGTCTATTCCAATCCTAGAATGAGTCTGAACGGAGTGTTTCGTTCAGGTTAATGGAATCGGCATTATATCGATTTTTTGAGGCGGAATTATTGTACTTTGTTGGCCTGTGGTCGACGTGGTGGCGAGGCGCGTCCGGGTCCCCCTGTGTCAGGCTAGTTGTCGCCTCTAAATTTCCCATAGAGGTTGAAAGAAATGAAGGCACAATTCACCAGATCGTTTAAA
>CAZJDL010000048.1:0-27206 GCA_964544755.1 uncultured Pseudomonadales bacterium
AGGCGAAACCCTTGAAATTCAAGGGCATGATCTCAAACGGCAACAGGCCCTAATAGAAAACCGATTATTCTTAGGGGTGCCCGGCAGGTTGGCAAATCAACGCTGGTCAGGTTGCTTGCTGAGCAACAAAACCGCCCATTGGCGGAGATAAATCTTGAGCGCTATCCAGATCTCGCCACCGCCTTTCAACATAACGATCCGGCGAGCCTGGTAAACATATTGGAAGCTCTACCCAACATCAATGCCATTTCGCCGGATTCCCTGTTGTTCCTTGATGAAATCCAGGCGGTACCCGAAGCGATACCGGCTCTGCGATATTTCTATGAAGACATGAGTCAGTTGCCGGTTATAGCGGCAGGCTCTTTGCTGGAATTCGCCCTATCCGATCACCAGTTCTCCATGCCAGTCGGTCGGGTCGAATATCTTCATATGGGGCCGATGACATTTGTAGAATTTTTGGACGCGTTGGATGAAACAAAGCTTGCATCAATCATCAGGACATTCGAGATCGGCGAAGACATTAACCCGTTTATTCACGATCAAATGCTGGAATTACTGAGAACCTTTTTCTTTGTGGGCGGTATGCCTGAAGCCGTCGACACCTATTCCCATTCCAAACGACTCAAAGATGTGGGCGATGTACACAACTCAATTATTGAAACGTATCGAGAAGACTTCCCGAAGTATATTGGCTCAAGAAATCTGGCACGCATTCAAAATGTGTTCAATTTTGCGGCTCGTAATATCGGCAAAAAAGTAAAGTACAGCCAGTTTTCTAATCAGGATAAAAGCGCCACTATAAAAGCAGATATTGAGCTCCTCTGCATGGCGCGAGTATTGTCAAAGGTCGCACATAGCCACTGCAATGGACTTCCGCTGCAAGCAGACATCGAAGAAAAAATCTACAAGTTAATTTTTCTGGACGTTGGCCTGATGAATGCCATATGCGGCCTGGGTTGGAATACGATTTCACAAATGGCCGATAGGCAGTTAATTAATGAAGGGGCCATTGCTGAGCAATTTGTTGGGCAACACTTGCAGGATATCCTCTCTTCCTCACCCAATCGAGAATTAACCTATTGGCTCAGGGAGGGCCGCTCTACCAATGCTGAAATCGACTATGCGGTGGCGCTCAATGGGCAGATTGTTCCGCTTGAAATCAAAGCCGGCGCTACCGGCAGCCTCAAATCCCTGCATCAGTTTGTGGGAGAAAAAGGCGTACCTTTAGCGGTTCGACTTGATACAGGATTGCCGTCCAAGCAATTAATCAACACCTCAATTCGACGGCGGGGAAAGACGGTTGCCGTAGACTATCAGCTAGTTTCGCTACCGTTGTATTTGGTGGAACGGTTGCCAAGTATTGGCAGCGGCCACCCGGCTTAAGCCCGCCGCGGTCGGCTGCACTTCGCCCTTGCCATTGATGGCCGTGACGCTGGAAACGCCTGCTGCAACATCAATGATGTCAAACAGCTCGCTATAGATCTGCTTGCACTGGCCTTTGCTCACGGACAGCGTCATGGAGTAGTTTCCCTTAAGGATCTTCATTGTTTGTGGAAACTTTGAGCGCCAGAAGTTAGCTGGCTAACAAATCGCTCGCCCTGCTCGGGCGTGATTACTGCCAGACTAATAACAGCACGCGGCACACCGGCAACCAATGCCGTATAATTCGGCGCCATGCAGTCATCGTCCCTACAAGTCTTACAAAATACTTTTGGTTTTCAGCAATTTCGCGGCCAGCAGGATGCTGCCATTACCGAACTGGTGGCCGGCCGCGACGCGCTGGTGCTGATGCCCACTGGCGGCGGCAAGTCGCTCTGCTATCAAATTCCGGCCATCGTGCGCGAAGGGGTTGGCGTTGTGGTGTCGCCACTAATCGCACTCATGCAGGATCAGGTCGACGCGCTGGAGTTGCTGGGCGTGCGCGCGAAGTTTTTGAATTCAAGCCTGGGCCGCTTCGAAGCCGACGCGGTCGAGCAGGCCGTACTCGAAGGCTCCATCGATTTGCTCTACATCGCCCCCGAGCGGCTGCTGCAGGAACGCACACTAAACTTGCTGAACCAGGCGCATATCGCCCTGTTCGCCATCGACGAAGCGCACTGCGTTTCGCAGTGGGGGCATGATTTTCGCGCCGACTATTTGCAGCTCGGCATTTTACACGAGCGCTTTCCCGACGTGCCGCGCATCGCCCTGACGGCCACTGCCGATGCACGCACGCGCAGGGAAATTGTGCACCGGCTACAACTGGGCGAAGGGCAGCAGTTTATCTGTGGTTTCGACCGGCCCAATATCCAGTACCGCATCACCCAAAAAGACAATGCCAAGCAGCAATTGTTGCGCTTCCTGCGCCGCGAGCACGAACACGACGCCGGCATCGTTTACTGTTTGTCGCGAAAAAAGACGGAGAGCATCGCGCACTGGCTAACCGAGCAAGGCTTTACGGCCTTGCCTTACCACGCGGGCCTCGATTCCAGTGTAAGACAGCGCCATCAACAACGCTTTCTGCGCGAAGAGGGCGTAATTATCGTCGCCACCATCGCCTTCGGCATGGGCATAGACAAACCCGACGTGCGCTTCATTGCCCACCTCGACCTGCCGAAAAGCATTGAGGCCTATTACCAGGAAACGGGGCGCGCCGGCCGTGACGGCGAACCGGCGACGGCGTGGATGGCTTACGGCTTGCAAGACGTCATTAAACTTCGGCAAATGCTGGATGGCTCGCAAGGCAGCGAAGAACATAAACGCGCCGAGCGTTACAAACTGGATGCCATGCTCGGTTTGTGCGAAATCACCAGTTGCCGGCGCCACGCGCTATTACACTACTTCGGCGACGACAGCGCGGAACAGTGCGGCAACTGTGATGCCTGCCTGACGCCCATCACTACCTGGGACGGCAGCGTTGCGGCGCAAAAGGCCTTGTCGTGCGTCTACCGCAGCGGCCAGCGCTTTGGGGTCAATCACCTGGTCGACGTGCTGCGCGGCGAAGCAACCCCCAAAGTAGAACAATGGAGCCATCAGCAACTGTCGACGTTCGGCGTTGGTGCTGACCTCGACGCCAGCCAGTGGCGCTCGGTGTTTCGGCAACTGGTGGCGCGCGGCTATTTGCGCGTTGACATCGAGCGTTTCGGCGCCTTGCAGCTAGCCGAAAAATGCCGCCCGCTGCTACGTGGCGAAGAAACGATTACGCTACGACGCGACGTGAAAGAAACCGTCGAAAAAAAACCGCGCGGCCAACGCCAAATCAAAGACGACGACAAGGCGCTGTGGGAAGCCTTGCGCGACTGCCGTAAACAGTTGGCCGAGGAGCAAGGCGTGCCGCCGTACGTGATTTTTCACGATGCGACGCTGATGGAAATGCTGCATTACCGGCCGCTTGCCGCCGCGCAATTGTTGCAACTCAACGGCGTCGGCCAAACCAAACTTGAGCGCTACGGTAACGCCTTTATTGCCGTAATTGCGGCGCACGAACAGAGCGGGTCAACCAGTGGCGCTTGACCTTCCGTTTGCCTACGAAATTACGCGCTCGCGGCGCAAGAGCGTCGCCATCTACGTGCGCGATGGTCGCGCCGACGTACGCGCACCGCTGCGTGCGCCCAAAAAATGGATTGAAGAATTCGTACGACAAAAAGTTGACTGGATCATCAAGCAAATTGATGAGCAACGGCGCAAGGCCGCCGAAGCCTTCAAGCTGACCAACGGTGCCGAGATCCTGTACCTGGGTGAGCCAGTGCGTATTTGCATTGCAGCCGACAACCGACGCGGCGTGCTATTACGCAACGGCACGTTGTCTATTCCTCCCAGCGACTTATTTAACCGCAGCGAGGATTACTTTCATAGCTGGCTACAACAACAGGCACTGGCTTACATGGCGCCGCGCGCCAAGGCGCTGGCCACACAGCTGGGCGTTGCGCATCACCTACAGAACATTCGCCTGCGCAAAACCAAAAGCCAATGGGGGCACTGCTCAAGCCAGGGTGTGGTGCAATTCAACTGGCTGATCATGCTGGCGCCTGCCGTGTGCGTTGACTATTTAATCGCGCACGAAATTTGCCACCTCAAACATATGAACCACTCCAAAACCTATTGGGCGCTGGTACAGTCGGTGTGCCCGCACTACCGCACGTCGCGCGCCTGGATTAAGGCAAACGAGCACCGGTTGTTTCCTAAATCGTGTTAGTCCACGCAGGCTGTTGTAATCTTTGCCTTTTATAATAACACCTTGCACATTTTTTTCGCGCTCAACTGTCGCTTCCAGGTTCAAGCGCCAGCGACGGGAGAGCGGATGACACGAGCACAAGGTGAAACCGGTTATTTTGTGAACACCCCGGTTGCTTATATTAGTCGTTGAACAAACACGGTATTATTGTTAACGCAGCCTGCTTAGCTCTGCGTAAGCGGCCTTGTTACTCCGATAAGTCTAACGTAGCGGAAGTACATTATTGATAGCCGAAGTTCCCGGTGAGGAAGTGCCGTGATAACGCACGACGCTAAGCCAAAAACCCTAAAACCGGTGGCAACAGCCGGTGGCCGGCATCACGTGACGGTGTTGTTTACGGATCTCTCTTCCTCCAGCCGCCTGGCGCAAGCGGTCGAGCCTGAAACCAATATTCATATCCTCGATACCATCATTGCACAAGCAGCAAACATCATTAGCAAGCATGGTGGCATAGTGAACCAATGCCATGGAGACGGCGTGCTGGCGGTCTTCGGCTTTCCCAAAATCCAGGAAGACGATGTCCGGCGCGCGACCGAAGCGGCCCTCGAGCTGCATGGCAGCATCGGCAACCTGTCATTCGAGGCGCTCGAATTACCAGTCTGGTTCTCGCCACGCATGCATTCCGGTATCGATTCAGGCCTGGTTGTTATAGGCGACGGCGATTGGATACAAGGCCAATACAAGGTGTCAGGGCCCGCGGCAAACGCCGCCGCCGCATTCTCGAGTGTCGCCGAAGCTGGAGAGATTATCGTTAGCGCGCCAACGCTGCGCGGCGTGTTGCCATTCTTTGCGACAGAGGAGCGCGCGCCACTTGCGCTAAAAGACAAGGGTGAAGGGGTTGCGGTCTATTCGGTGCTGCATCGCTCCAGCGTTAACACGCGCTTCGAGGCCCGCTCTCATCGGGGTTTAACGGCATTTTTTGGACGTGCAGCCGAGCTCAACAGCCTGGACTATTCCCTGCGCGAGGCCTGTCAGGGCCATCTACAAGTTGTAACTATTGTGGGCGCTGCGGGGCTGGGGAAAACCCGCGTCGTGGAAGAATTTTTACGCAGGATGCAGGCAGACTGTAGCGTACACCGTGGTTACTGCGAGAGTTACGGCGGCGCCGCACCGCTACAGCCCTTTCTGCAAATGCTGCGGCAATTCTTCAAACTCGACCACGGCATGTCAGCGGAGCGCTCCGAGCAGGCGCTCATTACCTGCCTAACAACATTAGATGAGCGGCTACTCACACATAAGGATGCGTTTCTGCGCATGCTCTCCCTGCACGCCACAACCGCCGCTAGTTCCCGCCGGGCAAGCCGGTCGGAACCGGACAGAGTGAGTGCGCTCACCGAGCTGTTTGCCGCTCTCGCGATGCAGCGACCACTGCTGTTGATCATTGATGACTGGCAGTGGGCAGATGAGAGCTCGCGCCAGGTACTGGGAAGCATCATTCGGGCGGCGCAGCACGCGCCGGTTTTGATCGTAACCGCATCACGCGAACTCGACACACGCGTGCCCGCGACGGCGGGGGCGAAAGTTTTGCAACTTGCGCCATTTGACGAGATAGAATCCGCTCGCAAGATTCGCGCCTTGCTGCCCGACAGCCTCGACTCGAGCATCACCAGAATACAACAACAATCGGGTGGCAACGCTCTGTTTATCGAGGAACTGTGCGAGTCATCGCCGAAAGACTCCGTCGATAGCACAACAAGCGTTGGTGGCAGTATTCCAAAATGGCTGTACGGGCTGATCGGAACGCGCGTGGAACGCTTGCCTGAAGACCAGGCCCAACTGGTGCGCGCGGCGGCGGTTATCGGCAATGTAGTGCCTTCCTGGTTGCTCGAGCGTATCAGCGGCTACGGCCAGGCGGACCATATCGTTCACCAGCTTGCCGACAATGACGTACTGTCCGCTGGTGAGACCCGGGGTATGCTGCGCTTCAAACACGGCGTGACCCGCGACGCTGTCTATGAGCTGGTAGGCCAGCCCTACAAACGCCAGCTGCACCTTCGCATCGCCCGCGCGATTAAGGAACATTATCCCCCGGCGCGCCGCTCGGAACAGTACGAGACGCTTGCTTACCACTATGCTGGTGGAGCCGACTATCCAAGGGCTTTTTACTACGCAAAATGCGCGGGCCATAAAGCCATGGCGGCGTCATCGCTTGGCAGTGCCCGCCAGCAGTACCTGGCGGCGCTGGATGCGCTGCTTATGCTAAGCCAGACCGCCAAGATGCGGCAGCGCTGGATTGTAGTCAGCTTACGCTGGGCGCTGGCCTGCGTGTACGGCCCCTCTCGGGATCAGCTGCATATTCTGCACCGTGCCGTAGACTATGCACGTGAACTCAACGACCGGAATGGACTGGCCCACGCCCACTACTGGCTCGGCTACCTCAATTACACACTCGGCGAACAAACGGAGTCCATCGATCACTGCCGGCAGGCGCTTGAGATCGCCAGGGAGCTGGGCAACGGCAAGCTCACTACCCAATTGTTGGCTACGCTGGGCCAAAGCCTCGCTGCCGCTTGCGACTACCCGCAGGCCCTGCTTCACCTTGACCAGGCGATCGAGGCAAAAGGCAGGCGCATCTCCGGGTCAAGTTTACCGGTAGGCTCCGTCTATGCGATGGTGTGCAAGGGCATCGTGATCGGTGATAGCGGCAACTTTGGCGAAGCACAACAATATATTCAGTGGGCGCTGGATACGGTTGGGGGAACCGATCATGAAATCGAAGGTTCGACCCTGAATATGCGCGGCGCGGTTCTGCTGTGGCAGGGTCGATGGGAGGAAGCCGTGGTAGGCGCCAAGCGCTCGCAGGCGGTATCTGAGCGAGTTTACGCGCCTTATTTGTTTGGCATGGCACGCGCCATGGACGGCTACGCGAGCTGGATGCTGGCGGGAGCGGCCAGTGGGGTAGAAACCCTGAAACGCGCGACGAAATGGCTGGAAGATCGGGAATTGCGCCTGTTTCTCTCCTTCCCTTACGGCTGGCTAGCCGATGTGTTCGCTGCGGCGGGGGAAGACCTCCAGGCTTACGACTACGGGCAGCGCGCGCTGGCTCAAGCGCGCGACCACGATCGTGTCGGCGAGGCAATGGCCTGCCGCGCACTCGCCAGGGTTTCTGCCCGCAACCAGAACGCAAACTGGCTGTCACCCGAAGAATACCTGGAGATGGCGCTGCAATCCGCACAGGCCCGTGGGTCACGGCATGAAGAAGCCGTGACCCACCTGCATCAGGCAGAGCTGTACGCTGCACTCGGCCAGCGCGCGAAAGCCCTGCAATTGCTACAGCAAGCGCGGCTGGCATTCGCGCAAATGGATATGGTTTGGCACGACACCCGGGCCGCCGAGCTTGCCCGGCGTATCTAACCGACGGTTAAATCGTCCTTCTCGTTGAGAGACAAATCGAAGCCTCCTTTGTGCCGCAGCGTCCCGCCGCGCTCAAGCAGCATACTGACAATGCCCAGCAGCACACCGAATGCCATGTTCTGCCCCGGGCATGCATGCGCGGTAGCTGCGCTGGCTTCATCTCCATAATTACCGCCGAACAACACCCGGGTCTTTTCCTTGTCATCCTGCAAGGAACTTTCCAACTGCTGCAACGTTGCCGACACCAGGCCCAGCACCACGCGCTCGCCGGGTCTGATTTTCTCCCCCCCGAGTTTGACATTCTTGACCACCGTACGGTGCAAGAGGGAGGGACCAGGCCGTTCTTGCATAGCCCGGACAAGGCCGTCCTTGAGCACTTTTCTGGCACGAGTATGCGACGCATCATTGCTGGTTTCTTGTTGTTGAACGAGTGCTTGCTGGTAACGCCACAGGTCTTTGGTGCCAATCCAGGTGTTCATAACGGACAGGAAACTGGCGGTCGTCGGCGCGACAAACCCCATAACCGCGCCGCTGACGATGCGGGCAATGTCAGCAGGTTCAGCATCCTTGCGATACAGTTTGGCGAAGAGTGTATCGTTGGGAGTGTCGTTATCCAGCGTGACATTTTCCGCGTACTTCTTGAGCGCGTCATGCAAGCGTTTGCCACGCTTCTCGCCCTGATTTTTTACAAAACCTGTTGGGTTAGGTGAGAATATATTGCTAGCCACCATTTTGAAGTCGTCCATACAATATGGTATCTCCCAGGGAATGCCGCCTATCTGTCTGGTCTTGCCATTCGGTATGACGAACCACTGAATCGAGAGCTGCGCAAGAACATCGCTTACAAAGGATTTCAACTTGATAACTCCATGCTCAGGGGCCTTGCCAGTGGCACGAACGAGGTGTTCATCAAGCCAATTCTCAGCCTGCTCCCTGGCATCTTTAAAAGCCTCATCCTCAGCGAATGCAGAAATCCACTGATTGATCGGTTTCGATTCTTTGTCGTACCGGGATACGTTTTCCTGTCCCTCTGTCTTGAGGGCATGAACGCACTTCGCGCCGGACTCGCCATACCACTGATCAGCGTCTGATGCTTGCGGTTGCGGGTCGGAACTCATACATTGCGGGTTTCTATCCATACCAAGATGCATCACTCCGATCGATTCCTGCATCCGGGAGAAGTACTCGCGCACCGAAAAAGTGTCCCCCTCGTCACGAAGCACTTGCGTGACGAGTTTATCACTGCCTACCAGAACGCCATAGGGCGTGCGCAGCACACCGCCATTCTCCGAGCGAATATAAGCCCACGCGTCTTCCCTGAATTTTCGGGTGCTGCGGTCCTCTAACAGCTTCGTCCACCGTAGTATCGCAGACGCTGGCTCGACGGAATCCAGCAATCGAAACTTGTTAATCAGCTTCTTTCCACGTTCGACATTGGCCTGCGGATAGGGTTTAGCGTCGACTTTGTATCGCGCCAATTTTTCCATGCTACTGATGGAGGGCACGAACAGATACATGCCCCACTCCAGCTTGACAAAGGGTTCCTCCCCCAGGTTAAAACGCATCACTGTGTCGTTGTGGACGAAACGCATATGCCGCGCGTGCCCAGGTGCGGCAACTCCCAGCAATGGATCGCTTTGCGCGCTGAGCACGCCGGTGCTGTTGCCGCCGCTGATCCAGCGCTGAATGACCTCGAATTGCTGGGCGATGCTGGCGTTATAGGCCATGAAAAAAATTCCACGATCGCCTTTTTCCCCTGTGCCTTTTTCCTCTGTATAACGCGGGCCGTATGAAAATCCCCGGCGCATAATTTGGGGGGTTGGCGATCGTTGTTCGCCGTCCTCACTAACACGGCCAGCCCGCGGATTTGCGCGGCGGATATGCGCGTGCAGCGGGCACTTATCACCGTTGGCGTCGTTCTCATAATCAAAGTCGTTATTAACATCCGGATCCGTAATGGATTTATCTACGATGGGGATACCGTATTTGTCTCGGCCTACCATTTTGGCTTCGAGGGTCTCACGGCCGATACAGTTATCGGATTTGTCCAAGAAACGCTCAAACGCCTCAACGTTCTGCGACAGCTTTCGTAAAACCAGGAATGTGCCGTTGTGGAGGATGGAATCCTTCGCCGGGGCGGAGTCACCATGAGCATTCTCATACCCCAGCAGCAACTCTCCCAGCGGGACTCCATTGCGGTCGCGCTGTTCAGCGTCGGGAGTGGGCTGGCTAAGCCCATCACGAAACCCGAAGTGCTCGCGCACCTTGCCGCCGATAAGTTTGCGGCGCAGCGGTTGCACCGACAAGAGCTGCGCACCTGTTTTCTCCGCCTCTTCAGCCAAGCCCTTTACCTTCAGGTAGAGTGGATGATTGACCGACCACAGCCACTTGTCGTGCTCAAGGTTTACATTGGCTTTCTGCAGTTGAATCACCAGATCCACCGTCGACAAGTGCACCGTATCACCCGATTTATTGCCGTTAGCTTCGACGGGCCAATTAGTCGCTGGTAAATTCCAGTTTGTGGGGTGATTTGGGCCCATATCGCCAAGCAAGCCGGCCCGGGCCTCCATTCCTTCGCGGAACTCCTTGGGGAATTTTGCCAGCTCTGCCTCGGGGAGGCCCAGGGTTTTGAGGCCATGGTAGGTCAAGGCAAAGTTCAAGGCGATATCGCCATTGGCGTTATGGGTCGTCACTTTCGACTTCAGTGACTGCACAAAGTTGTGCGCAGCTTCGGGTTCACCCAGGCGCATCAACAGCAAACAGCCGTGGGTCATATGTTTATATCCCGTCAGAATGTTGCCCTGCACGTCCTTTTGCAATGCATCGGCTGACGCCTGTTTTGCTGGCTTGGTCTGCGGCAGTTCTTTATCCGTAACGTCCTCAATATTCTTTTCAAACCAGTCCAGTTCGTGTTTGTATCGCTGACGCAATGGGTCGCAATCGGGAACCCACTGGCTTTCAAATTGAGGCAGTGCAGCCTTCACCATCGTGTGAAAAAAAGTGCGGTCACGACGTTCTATTTTTGCGACATCCGGATCGGCGTCAGTTGACTCCGGAAAGAACTCGTCCAGCCGGTGCATTGCCTGGATAACCCGCAGCGCCTGCCGGTTTGATTGCTCGCTGCCCGCATTAAACGCTTCATCCACGCTTTCTTCTGCGGCAGTAAGCGAGTCTTTGACCCGCAGCCTCGCCGCGGCGAGATCAAACGCATCACGGTCGGGTGCGGAACGCTGCAGTTGCTCCAACGCCTTTAAGTACTGTTGGTCGTCCACCGTCAGCCCTGTCACGGAAGATCCCAGGAATTCGATCGGCGCCTGGTTCTTGCGCACGAAATCTGTAAAGGCTGTATAACCTTTATCTCCTTCATAGTCCTTGCAGTGACACAGAATCGCGTTGAGCACCGGCCCGGCATGATCGACCAGCCTACGAATATAAGACTCTAATGGCCTGTCGAAAACCACCGCCAGCAACATCTTTTGTTCGTCATCGAAGATGGTCCAGCGTACATGATGAATTGTCTGCAGGCTCTCGATAGGCCCGACAAACACGCTGTCTTCGGCTTTCTCGGCGCCCTTCTTGCGTATCGCGTTCAGCGTTCGCAACAGTATTCTCAGCCGTGTCGCATACGACGTGGGTTCGCGCACATTAATCAGACCGGGTTTGATATCCGCGATAACGGTCAACTCGGTAGTCCCGGCCAGGTGCTTGCTTGTTTCTTCATCCCGCAGAGGCAGGGCGGTGAATCCGTTCAGACCGCCGCCTGATTTTCTATTTGCCGCAACGACCCCCGCCGCGGCATCCAGAGGTTTGTCTGGCGCACTATCCGGCTGCACATGCTCCGCGGTTAAGGCGCGCATGGGGCACCTGTTCTGCGTGCCAGCGGGGGGTTCGGGGGTTTCAACTGCGGGGTTATCAATCAATGCACTAACATTGTCGTTCATTATATTCTCCTGGCTCCTTGCTCGTGTGGTTGGCAATCATGCTGGCGTGGCGAGCCACGCTTCGCGCCAAGATAATTGGCGCATCTATCAGTAGGGCCGGGCATCGCGGGTTCCGACCTGATTGCGTGCGTTACATTGCGCTGCGCGCGGGTTACGGTGATTGGTCCAAAGCTCCTTAAGGCAGGTGAGTGCCGCCCGGTTGCGTGCCGACTCGAATTGCTTGCGCGTCTCCGCGACCTCGCCTTCGGTGATATACCATGACATTGCAACGGCGGCGGGGTCGGCATTGTTGGCGAATACCAGCGTATCGACCGGCACATTTGGCAGCACTTGTTGCAGGCGGCGCAGCGCTTCGTCGTTACGAAAAAGGTTGGTCGATGTGCGTGCTGCGACATTCGCTTGCAGTGGGCTGGTAACCCATTGGAACGCACGGCCGTACCAACTATCCTTGAGATCGCGCGGCGGGAATGCCCGAATTTGCACAACAATGACTCCGGATGTGTTGTTGTCGACCCAGCTCGCAATCTCTTGCTGCCCGAGCCAGGCCGTGGCGCTGTAAACGCCGTAGTTATCAAAATGACCCGCATCCAGTACTCGCCGTGCAGGTTCGGTCGGCAGCGAAACAGCCGGCGAGACATACGGGAAGCTGGCATTCATTCTTACTGCCGTGGCGAGCGTAAAAGTCTCATGCCAGGCGCCGAATATCGCGAAAAATTCTTCAACCTCATCGTAGACCGCGCCATCGAGCCGGGCCATGTTCATATTCGTGATGGCTAACTGTTGCCCGGTCTCCACTAACATCGGGGTCAAAAGAATGGATGGCCGCCACCCCGCCCGCTCTCCCGCCGCCAATGCCGCAAACGACACGTTCAGGGTGCGCCAGTGGGATTCGAGCACGCGCCCGCGGTCCATGCTGACCGGGCCCGGCCAGAAGGTCGAGAAGATGTCGCGCTGCACCATTTGCTGCACGACCGGAGATAGCGTATCTCCGGAGATCGGAAAACGCGTTGGATGTATACCCTCGCTGCGACTGAGCCTTATGTCTTCTCTTAGCGTTGCAACCACCGAAGGCGGTTTCACGTCCGTATCGTTTGATCGAAGCGCAACATAGTAGGCGGCGCCCACCATGCCGCCGGAAGCGCCGGTGATAAGCCGAATGCCGCTGGTGAGGCCACGCAACGCGCCGTCTTCGCGGCTCAAGGTCTCCAGCTCGTCGAGCACAACCGCCGTCCAAAAGGCGGAGCGGTAGGCACCACCCTCGGTTGTAATCACGACCAGTTTGGGGCGCTCCTGATGTGCCCCGCGCACGGCATTGGCGCGCCAGGCGTTGAGCGCCGCCAATGGATCGACGAGTTCATCGGCTGTTGACTCGAGCGCCGCCACTTCTAATTTAATACGTCGATCAGCGGCGTATGCCGACTCGCCATCGGCGGTCTCGAAACCCGGAAACGAGTACTTGTACAGGCGGCTGTTACCGAACAGGATGGCGACGATGAGCAACATCAGCGCCGCCCAACGCGGCACTGGCCGCAGCCACATGAAGATGAAATAAAACAGCGTCACCCATCCTATCAACATGAGAATGGCAACCGATGGAATGATGATGCGCGACACGGTCACGAAGCCGAGCAACAGCAGTTGCACAAGCGTGAACATCAAAAAAGCGCCGTGCACGTCGCAGTCCGCAGCGGTCAGGTCACGCGTGGCTGGCTTACCATAGCGGGTGTGACAGGCGACCCAGCCCACCAGGCGCCTGACCCAGCGCCAGCGATTAAGCCGCGGCGCCAGCCTGTGACCGCTGCTTATCAGTGCCATGGCAAGCAGATAGCCAGCGCCGCCCCCCAGCAACGCGAGCAAAATCTCTTGCCACCCGTGCGCCAGACCGTGGTCTTGCGGGAATGCGACAGCCACCACCAGGAACAGCACAAACGGCATGCCGTGCGTGTTAAAAAATCGCCGGTGGCTGCGCTCGTCGGGAACAGCCTGTGGCTCGGTGCCAGCGATCTCTGTCAGCCGAATAAAAGTCCAGATAATCGCCAGCATGATGGTAGCGGCGGCCAGCGAGAGCACCAGCGGGCTGTTGAACAGCGGCGTCAGCGCCGGCAATTTCTGCAGTGTAAAGAGTCCGTACTGGTAGATCTCGTGGTCGTCGCGAAACAGTTTTGGAATGCCAAACACAGCGCCAAGGCCGCCATAGAGGATCAAACACACGACCAGGAATAATAGAAACGGGAACCAGTGACGCGCCAGACGCATGAGCAGCGTTGGTGAATTCGGATGAATTTTGGCCAACCGCCAGTGCCACCAACCAACGATGGCACTGCTAACAAGAAAAGCTATCCAAAACATATCGGGCTCGCCAAAGGTCAGCCGCGAGTATTACGCGATTCCGCCACCGATATCAGGAACGACTTAACCCGCAACTTGTGATTTATTGCCCGTCTGTGCGCCAGCCGTTACCAGCCGGAGGGTAGGGGCTTCTCCAGCACTAGCTGTTTATTTTTTACACTGATATAGCCGCCGGTCTTGAGGTCTTTGAGTATCCGAGTGACCATCTCACGCGAGGAACCGACTATATTAGCAATGTCCTGATGAGTCATCGGGTTGGTTAGCAGCTTGCCGTCATCGCGTTCGGTGGAATTCCGTGTCAGGGCTTTGGCAACACGGCCGTACACATCTAACAGCGCCAATGTGCTGACATCCTCGGTCATGTCCCTGACGCGCTCGACCAGCAGACGAATGATCATAAACGCAATCGTTGGGTTATCGTGCAGGCAGCGCATGAAGTCGTCTTTGGAGATCACTGACAACCGCGACTCAGCCAGCGTCGAGACGTTTGCCGCGCGCGGCCCCTCGCTCAGCACGGCCAATTCGCCAAAAGATCCGCCGGGCCCGATGGTGCGCAGGGTTATCTCGCGTCCCCGTGCGTCGTCAAGGTAGATTTTCACGCGGCCTGACACGACCACATAGAGTGAATCGGTCTGATCGCCCGCACTCATGACGATGGTATTTTTTTTGAACATTCTTGTCGTCGCGTGTTTGGCCAGCACTTGCCGGCCTTCCTCGGGAAGATTTGCAAAAAGCTCTATGCCTTTGAAAATGCAGTCCTTGTTCATCTTTTTTTGAAAAACCCCCGAGCCAACAGTGCCGGCATTGTTGATCAGCCAGCGGCGTAGCGCAAGCCGGGCACGGAATTCTAGCAATCGGCCTGCCACGCTTTGTAAACAAGTGTAAATAAATCACAAAACGGAGTTGAATTTAGGCACCGACCGCGCGGCGGCAATGACGCATGCTGTATTGAATCACTGGTTGGAGTTACACAATGCAATTCGCATCTCTCACATTGGAACGTGCTGATCGGCGAACCGCGGACGAACCTGCGCTAGCCGCTAGCCTGGCGACACGGATACGGCAAGGCGAAAAACTGGCGGAAGAAAAACTTGTCGAGCGCTATAGTCGCGGGCTGCTCTTTTTTTTGCGACGGAAAACCATCGACGAAGAGTTAGCCAACGATCTGCATCAAGATACGTTCCGCATAGTGTTAGAGCGTTTGCGCGGGCGCGGGCTGGAAAATCCGGCCCAACTGGGCGGCTTTATTCACGCAACAGCCAAGAACCTTGTTATCGCACATTTTCGTAAATACGCGCGACGCAAAACCGAGCCGGATTCCGCGACGATAGAATGTTCCTGCCACCAGGGCATAACACAAATCGAAGCAACCATGCGCGATGAACAAGCCAAAATGGTGCGCACGCTGCTAGGCGAGCTGCGCTCGGAACGCGATCGCGAGCTGCTACAGCGATTTTATTTGGCAGAAGAAGACAAGCGATCGATTTGCGACGTTCTGGAGTTAACGGAAAAGAATTTTAACCGGGTCATATTCCGCGCCCGCGGAAGGTTCAGAGCATTGCTATTGAAGCAACAGAAAGATCACAACTTGGAGGTGGTGAGATAGTAGTAAGTTTGCCTTATAGCGCCTCAACCAGCCGCCAACTCCTGCAGAACAACGCTCCAATATTAGAATCATCGGCAAAACGCATCATGGCCTTGCCGAGTTCACCGCCCGCTTGTTACCTGGTAACTCGGCACAGTTTAGGTGCAAAAGCGCACGTCGTGATGGGATATTTAGGTTAGTCTACGCCGCGTCTCTCACCAGGATTGCGGATGTTCAAAGAATTTTTTAATGTGTGGCTGCTCGCCCTCGTCAGCGCGCTGGCTTTTTCGGTGCTGCCCCTACTGAGCCTGATAGGCAGCCTGCTGGGGGCTCAGCTGGCGCCCGCGCCGCAGTGGGCCACGTTGCCGATTGCGATGATGGTGATCGGTACCGCCGCGGGCGTGTGGCCGGCGGCACGCTGTATGAGCTGGCTAGGGCGCAAGCCGACATTTTTTCTGTTTATGAACATTGCCCTGTTTAGCTGTTGGCTGGCGGGGCAGGCGCTGACGGCACGCAGTTTTTCCCTGCTATGCTTTTGCAGCTTTCTGTTTGGCATGGCCAATGCAGCGTTCCAACAGATCCGCTTTGCCGCGATGGAGACCGTTCCACTGGTCAAGGGTCCCACGGCTGCTTCCATTATTATGTGTTCGGGTATTATCGCTGCCATTGTCGGCCCGGAACTGGCCGTCATCGGTCGCCACACACTGGCTACCGAGTACCAGGGTTCCTTCTGGATGGCCGGCGGCTTGATGATAGCCGCCATGATCGTACTGACCGCCTACAAGCCGGCACCGCGACACGTACCCCGTGAGCACGCACAACCGCGCCCCGTGAGAGAAATGCTGAACAACCCAAGGCTGCTAATGGCGCTGGCCAGCGCCACCGTGGCCTTCGTCGTTATGACCGGCACCCCCATCAGCATGCACTTGCACCACGGCCACAGACTGGAAGACACCAAGTGGGTTATCCAGTCGCATATTGTTGCCATGTTCCTGCCCTCTTTGGCCACTCCCTGGTTGTTCAAGATGTTCAGTGCGCGCGGCTTGATGATGGCGGGGCTTGCCTGTTACGCGATCACCATCACCATTGGCCTGATCGATTCGTCGGTGCTGGGGTTCTGGGGTCAACTCGTCATGCTGGGAATCGGCTGGAATTTTCTGTTCGTCTCCGGCACGGCGCTGTTACCCAGCGCCTACGAACCGGGCGAGCAGTATCGCGCCCAGGCCTTGAATGACGGGGTGGTGTTCTCGGCGCAAGCGATGGCATCTTTGTCGGCCGGTTGGGCGGTAAACGCCATTAGCTGGCACAGTGTGTTGCTGTTGTGCTTGGTGCCGATGGCGGTGATGGCGGGCCTGCTGATATGGAACAGAAGTTAAGGGCGCACGACAGCGAACCGGCACAAATCGCGACAGTGATGATGAAAATAGTGTTAAAGGCCCTAAAGCACGCTCATGCTGCGTCACCGATACACGGTCTCTTCAGCCGCTCTCAATCGGAAAAAATAGGTGCCCGATTTGCGTCGATGCTCATTGGATCGATTTGCTAGTATGGTGCCATGCTGTTTGATTTGCCTAATGACGATGTTCTCTATGCCGCACTGCTCGCGCGTGACCCGGCGTACGAGAGGCTTGCTTACGTCGGGGTGAAAAGCACCGGCGTATTCTGCCGCTTGACCTGCTGCGCCAGAAAACCGAAGCGGGAGAACTGTGTGTTTTTCGATAACCTGGCTTCCTGCCTGGATGCCGGATTCCGTCCCTGCAAACGCTGCCGGCCGCTATCCGCCGCTGGCGAGGCGGATCCAATCGTTCGAACGTTAATCGACGCCCTGGAACGCGACCCGTCGCAACGCTGGCGTGAAGATAGTGTTGCCGCCATGGGTTTTGATCCGTCCACGGTACGGCGCGTTTTCAAACGCCACTTTGGCATTACCTTCCTGGAAATGGCACGCCTGCGTCGGGTTCGCAACGGCGCATCGAAGCTCTGCGGCGAAGCAGGCGTTCTGAACGCGCAGCTTGAAGCGGGTTTCGAATCGGCCAGCGGCTTTCGTGCGGCCTTGGGTCGCATACTCGGCCGGCCGCCGTCGGATCTTAAACGGAGGTCGGGCCTGCGCGCCGATTGGCTAGAAACGCCCGTGGGCGCCATGATTGCGGTAGCCGACACGCACGCGCTCCACTTACTGGAATTCTTTGACCGCAAGGGATTAGCCAACGAGCTAAAGCGCCTGCAGGCAAGACGAGGGCCGATCAGTGTTGGCCGGTACCAAACGACCGATCAAATTGCCGGCGAACTTAACCGTTACTTCGGTGGCAGGTGCGGCGAGTTTGATACCCCTCTCGCGCAACTCGGCAGCGACTTCACTCGCACTGTCTGGGCGGCACTGCAAGACATTCCGCCGGGAGAGACGCGAAGCTACGGTGCTATCGCCAGGATTGTCGGCCGACCGACCGCGAGTCGGGCGGTCGCGCGCGCCAACGGTGCCAATCAAATCGCTATCGTCGTTCCCTGTCACCGGGTTATCGGTGCCGATGGCTCACTGACCGGCTACGGCGGTGGACGCTGGCGCAAACACTGGTTGCTTGATCACGAGCGAAAATTCGCCACCAAAAGCCTCACCAATACGGCGTAAACGCGCCTGGCTTTGTTGCGCTAACGGTTTATTTCGCTCACCGGCACAAGCGCGATGTTAAACTCGGGCACTCCTTTGTCTGACCGTGCCAGTCTAAATTGCAGCGTACCGGCAACATGCCCCCTGGTGCTTAACCAGTTATTGGCCTGCGGGTCATTGCTCGAGATGACGATGCGCACGCTGCCGTCCTTGTTGTAACGCACGGTTTTGTTATTCAGGTGCGAACCATTAGCGCCGAAGTCGAGCGGCTCCAACCAATAGTTGGTCAATTGCAGCCCCCAGTACCTGGCCTTCGGTGGTTTGAATTCTACAATCAACGCCTGATCAGCGTTAACCTCAAATCTCCCCATGGCCAACTTGTGTCCGCCTGCCATGATGGGCTCGAGGTCTGCTGGCAGCGCCAGCATTTTGTTGGCTGGCCCCAGGCCCATGCGCTCGAGAAGATATGCCCAGGTGGTGGAAAACCGGCGCACGAAGGTTGCTGCTTCCAGCAAATCCTGATCGGTTTTATGCCGGGTCAAATTGATTTCGTCCGCCGCCTCACCGACGCGTTCAATGCTCAGGCGTGCGCCTTTGCTCTTCTCCCAGTCATGCGCATACTGGCGCACCAACAACAGATCGGTCGCAGGACTGGTGCGAATCCAGTTTCCTTTATGGCGTTCTGGACTAAGAATAACTTCGAAACGACCATTTCTTTTCACCTTCAGCTTTTTTTCGGTCAATAGCCCGACCAGCTTGCTGTTGTTTTGTGCGCCAATTCTGCCCTCGTAAAGGCCGAACTCAAGCAGTGCCGCGCTGCCACGCCAGCCCGTCACGCGATAGGTTTTGCCGCCGTCGATTAACGCCTGCTGGTAGCGCGCATCTGTTGTAGCAGCGCCGAAAAGCATGGTTGGCGTTTGCGCTGCAAATAACACGGGACGGTCGGTGTCGGTGTACTCGTGGCTCATTTCCATACCCACGCGAATGATGCGCGCGAGATAACGGTAGCCTTCGGCCTGAGTCAGCTCATCTTGTGGTGTGCGTTGCCGATGCAGCAACTCACTGGCCGGCCGCAGCGCATCGACGAAACGCGTCCATGAGTCTTCGGGTTGTTGTGCGGGTTGTTGGGCCAGCGCAGCAATCGAAACCGACGCCAACAGGATAAACATCGTCACGCGCTGGCTGAACCAGGAGATTCGTATTAATCGCATTTCGCTTCCTTACTTGTGGGAGATACAGATTAACTTTGCATATGATCAAGCGGCAGTTCGGTCTTGTCTATTACTTTGCGTAACACAAAGCTCGAATGCACCCCGGTCACGCCGGCAATACGCGTCAGGCGGCCCAATAAAAACTCTTCGTAATACTCCATGTCGGGTAACACGGCTTTGACCAAGTAGTCAGCCGCCTGCCCGGTGACGATGCTGCATTCGACCACTTCCGGAAATTCACCAACCCGCGTTTCAAAATTTTCGAAGCGTTCCGGCGTGTGGCGATCCATGCTGACACTGATCATCGCAGTAATTTTTAAACCCAGCGCCGACTGGTTCAACAAGGTGACGTGACCGTCAATAATACCCGAGTCTTCCAGCCGCTTAACGCGCCGCGAGCACGGCGTGGGCGACAAGCCGACCTGTTCTGCCAGTTCGAGGTTGCTAATGCGCGCATTGCGCTGCATCAGGCTCAATATGCGCCGGTCGATTCGGTCCAATTGCATGGATAACAAGGCCTTCTTTTTAGCGTGATTCGTTAGCGTATATGTATACGATAGATTTTATCACTAGTATTTAGTTAATTTGCAGCCTTACATACCACTTTAGATTGTTTTTACTAGCAAGTTTGCATGCATTCACTCGGGCGGTGTAACTATAATTCCCTACAGACCGATAGCTGTACGCCTGCCCCACAAGGGCAGCATTATAGACAGGCCACCGCCCTACCTTGGCGCGTGCAGCTCAGCGCCGGTCTGCCCGTTTTACGCCTCGGAATCTCAGCCATGAGCTCATTTGACCACCGCAAGTACCGCCCGTTTACGCCACTGGAAATGCCTGACCGGCAATGGCCTAACCGCGTGCTCAGCGCCGCCCCGCGCTGGTGCAGCGTTGACTTACGCGACGGCAACCAGGCGCTGATCGAGCCGATGAGCGTCGCGCAAAAATTACAGCTATTCGATTTGCTGCTGCGCGTCGGCTTTAAGGAGATCGAAGTCGGTTTCCCGGCGGCGTCGCAAACCGATTTCGATTTTGTACGCCGGTTGATCGAACATGACCTGATACCAGCCGACGTGACCGTGCAGGTGTTGACCCAGGCGCGGACGGCACTCATCGAACGCTCTTTCGAAGCCCTGGCCGGCGCGCGGCGCGCGATAATGCATGTGTACAATTCCACCTCCACCGTGCAGCGCGAGCAAGTGTTTGGCCTGGACCGGGCCGGCATTCAGGCCATCGCGGTGACCGGTGCGCAGGCGGTCAAAGACTGCGCCGCACGTTATCCCGACACCGACTGGGTGTTTCAATATTCACCGGAGAGTTTTACCGGCACCGAAATGGATTTCGCGGTCGAGGTCTGCGATGCGGTGACGGCCGTCTGGCAACCCACAGCCGAACGACCGGCGATCCTCAACCTGCCGGCAACGGTGGAAATGAGCACGCCGAATGTGTACGCCGACCAGATCGAATGGTTTTGCGACCACGTCGCCAATCGTGACGCCTTGCTGATCAGCCTGCACACGCACAACGATAGAGGCTGCGCGGTGGCCGCGGCGGAACTGGGTGTGCTGGCCGGCGCCGATCGCGTCGAGGGAACGCTGCTGGGTAATGGCGAGCGCACCGGCAATATGGATATCGTTACCATGGCGATGAACCTATACAGCCAGGGCATAGCGCCGCAGCTGGATTTATCCAATATGGACGACATTATTCGCTGCGTGAAAGCGTGCACGAATTTGCCAGTCCACCCACGCCACCCGTACGCGGGCGAGCTGGTGTTTACCGCGTTTTCCGGCAGCCATCAAGACGCGATCAAAAAATGCCTGGCGCAGTACCAGCCGGGCGAGCCATGGCAGGTGGCCTACCTGCCGATAGACCCGGCCGACCTGGGCCGCTCGTATCAGGCCGTGATTCGTATTAACAGCCAGTCCGGCAAGGGTGGCATCGCCTACGTGTTAGAGCGGGAGCACGGCTTGCAATTGCCGCGCTGGCTGCAAATTGATTTCAGCAGCGTGGTGCAATGCCGCGCCGAACAGAGCGCCACCGAGATTGCGGCGCAGCAAGTTTGGCAACTGTTCGAGCAACATTACTTACAGCAAACCGCGCCCTATCAATTACACAGCTATCAAATCAGCCGCGCTAACAACGAAGACCAATTACACGCACGGTTGGACTGCAACAACGTCAGCATGAACGTGCAGGCGCGCGGCACCGGCGTGGTTGAGGCCTTCGTCGCCGCGCTGCAACAACAAACGGGAAAAACACTGGTACTGGTTGAATACAGCGAACACGCCTTGAGCCACGCCGCCGACGCCGATGCTATCTGCTACATACAACTCAACATCGACGGTCAACGCTACTGCGGCGCAAGCATAAGCAGCGATATTGTAGAAGCCTCGCTACGAGCTATTCTGGGGGCGTTAAATAAAGCGCAACGTAGTGCGGAAGAGCTTGCGGCTTGAACATCTACATCCCCGCCACTGACTTTAGAATCAGTCGTACACCGAGCCCCACGGAAATCACGAAAACGACGGCACCCAACGTATTCGCCAGGACACCGTTGGTGTAATCGCCGAGTAGCGCGCGATTGTTCATCGTATAGATAAGAAACGCAGCAACGATGGGTAGCAGGAGCCCATTCGCAAACTGAGCTGTGAGTATTATGGTGATTGGCTGTATTCCGCTTATGGCAAACAACGTGCCCACGACCAGCACACTTAAACTGACCGCGCGAAACATGAGCTTCTTTTTTGCAGGATCAGGATGCACAATTTCCGTCACGGCATAGGCGGTCGCCAAGGGCGCCGTCAGTGAGCTACTCAAGCCGGCCGCAAGGAACCCCGCTCCCAGGAGGTATTTGGAAAACGACCCAAATAACGGTTCAAACTGGACTGCCATATCCGCTGCGCTATTCGCCGTCAGGCCGCGCGCAAACATGCTCGCCGCGGCAGTCGAGACAATAAGCATCGCAATGATGCCGCCCAGTCCGATCGACACCACCGAATCGGTTCGGGTCGCCGCCAAATCAGCGGCTCCCCGCCACCTCGATTTGGCGGCGGAAGCGTGAAGAAACAGATTGTAAGGAACGACCGTTGTGCCAATGAGAGCCACCACGGTGACAGAACTGCCCTCTGGAAAAGTAGGTTTGAATAATCCGCCAATGATGGCTTGCAAGTCGGGCTTGCTGACAATGAACGTGCCGATAAACGCCACCCCCATGAACAACACCAAGGTCAACAACAAGCGCTCTAACTGGCGGTAACTTCCCCGCCATAAAATAAGCGCGGAAATTACCGCAATTGACAGGACGGACCCGCGAAACAACGACGGTGAAGAGTTGGCGAGCGCCTCGACACCCAACGCTGCGCCCGACAAATTACCTGCCTGATAGGCTGCATTTCCACCGCAGAGTGCAACCACGATGAGCCCGAACAATGGCCACCGCCAAACAGAGCCTGTAAGACTATCGCGCAGCGCTTCGCCTAATCCCTTCTGCGCGATAGTCCCCAGGCGCCCTGACATTTCCTGAAAAACGATGGTGGCCGCGGTTGCAAACAGCAGGGCCCACAGTAACGTGTAACCGAAATTCGCGCCTGCCAGCGTACATACCGTCACCGTACCAGGCCCAATGAATGCCGCGGCAACGAGGGCACCGGGACCAACGTCGCGGAAAAATCTGAGTGACATCATAAATGGCGAGGCTTGGCAGTGCTCATTTTATCCATATGCCGCTTTTGCATCCGCAGCTAAAAATCGAAGTTTGACGTTAGCGGGAAGCAAAGTCCACCGGCACACGTTGTTGGTATTTTATGTACGTATTGTGGTTGTTTCGTTATGTTATGGTGAATATAAAGCTGCCGTTTAGTGAACAACGTGACGATGAATGATGCATTCGAGCGCAATCAGCGAAGGACTTGGGACTTTTGGATCGATCGCGGTGGCACCTTCACGGACATCGTAGCGAAAAGTCCTGCCAATCAACTACTGACCAAGAAATTGCTGTCGGAAAATCCGCAAGCGTATGAGGATGCGGCGCTGCAAGGTATTCGCGAGTTTCTGGAAGTCAACTGCTCGGACCCCATGCCGGTTGATCGAATCGGTTCGGTGAAAATGGGCACTACGGTCGCGACCAACGCGCTGCTCGAGCGCAAGGGTGAGCCCACGGTCTTGCTGATCACGGCGGGTCTGCGTGATGTGTTGGAGATCGGCTACCAGGTTCGGCCCGAAACGTTTGCACTGCAGATTCGAAAACCGGACGTTTTGTATGACGACGTGATCGAGATTGATGAGCGAGTCGATACTCACGGCAAAGTTTTGCAAGCCCTGGATGAAAAAGCCGTGCGCGATATCTTGCAGCGGAGGCACGCAGCAGGCTACCGATCGGTCGCGATTGTACTGCTGCATGCCTATCGATACCCGGCGCACGAACAGCGGGTCGCGGAAATCGCCGCTGAGACGGGCTTTGAACAAATCTCCGCCAGCCACGACGTCAGCCCCATGATCCGCATCGTGCCGCGCGGCGACACGACTGTCGTTGATGCGTACCTTTCACCGCTGCTTCGTCGCTACGTCAATCGCGTCGCCGCTGCCGTTGGCGCAGACGAAAACGCCAACCGGTTGCAGTTTATGCGTTCATCGGGCGGCCTCACGCTTGCCAGCAAGTTCCGCGGCCGCGACGCCATATTGTCCGGCCCGGCCGGCGGCATCATCGGCGCCGTGCATACCAGCAAGCTGGCAGGCTTTGACAAAATTATCGGTTTTGACATGGGCGGCACGTCGACTGACGTCTCCCACTATGCAGGGGTTTACGAGCGAGCGTTCGAAACGCAGGTGGCCGGCGTCCGTATGAGCGTGCCAATGATGAGTGTTCATACGGTCGCGGCGGGTGGAGGATCCATCTTGCATTACGACGAAACTCGATTAAGGGTGGGCCCGGAATCGGCAGGGGCCCATCCTGGACCCATGTGTTACCGGCGCAGAGGGCCTTTGACGGTGACTGACGCCAACGTCTGTGTTGGCAAGATCAACCCCCGGTTTTTCCCGAAATTGTTCGGTCTCAATCACGACCAACCGATTGATCGGTCGAGTGTTCGCGATGTATTTGCAAGCATGGCCAACGAACAGGGTGCCGAATCATCCGCTGAGCAGATCGCCGAAGGATTTTTGAAGATCGCCGTTGAACACATGGTGCAAGCCATCAAGAAAATCTCGATCGAGCGAGGATATGACGTGCAGCACTACGCTTTGTGCTGCTTCGGTGGTGCGGGCGGGCAACACGCCTGCCTGGTCGCTGAGCGCCTCGGCATGCAAACAATTTTCATCCATCCTTTCGCCAGCATCCTGTCGGCGTACGGCATGGGTCTTGCCGATATTCGTAGCCAGCGCACGGAAACGTTTCGGCAAGTGATGGGCCAGCGTGTCGTCACCGATCTGGCCGCTACGGTCGGCAGGTTACAGGCCATCACCGGCGCTGATCTGGTAGAACAAGGCATTCCTTCACACGAGCAGGCACACCAGGCTAGCGTTTTCCTGCGCTACCAGGGAACCGACACGACGTTGCCGATAGAATACGCAACCGTCGACCAAATGAAGCAGCAATTCGAGAACGCGCATCTTGCGCAATACGGGTTTATATCGATCGAAAAAGATATCGTCGTCGAATCGGTTTCCGTCGAGTCATCCGGTGGCGGCCAAGAAATCAGCGAATCGTCTCATCCACTCACCGAAGCCACACTCCCGGCTCCGGAAACGAGCACCAGGGTGTTCTCCTCGGGTAGCTGGCGCGCTTGCCCTGTTTATCAGTTGAGCGCTTTACAGCCCGGGCACCACGTTGCAGGGCCGGCGATAATTATTGAGCCCAACGGTACGGTCGTTGTCGAGCCCGGGTGGTCGGCGCGGATCACAGCGCACCGGCATTTGGTATTGAATAAGGACAACAGTTCCTCAATCGATGTGCCGCGGGTCACCGATCGTGATCCCGTCATGGTGGAGATATTCAACAACCTGTTCATGTCAATAGCGGAACAGATGGGCATTGTTCTCAGAAATACCTCTTCATCAGTTAACATCAAAGAACGATTGGACTTCTCATGCGCGATTTTTGATCACACGGGGAACCTGGTCGCGAACGCGCCCCACATTCCTGTGCATCTTGGATCGATGGATGCGACGGTGAAAGTCGTGATTGACAGCGCGTTATCGATCGAACCGGGTGATGTGTTTATCCACAACGACCCGTTTAGCGGCGGCTCGCACCTTCCCGATGTTACCGTCATCACCCCCATTTTTGACGAGCACGAAGCAACCATCACTTTCTATGTCGCCAGCCGTGCTCACCATGCCGACATCGGTGGCAAAACGCCTGGCTCCATGTCTCCTAGTGCACACACCATCGAGGAGGAGGGCGTCATCATTGCGTGCATGAAGCTGGTTTCGCGCGGGCGTTTCCTGGAGGAAGAACTCAAGTCGGTCTTGTTGGGAGGTCGTTATCCGGTGCGAAACCTGGCCCAAAACATTGCCGATCTGCAAGCGCAGATCGGTGCCAATCAGCGCGGCAGAAACGAAATGTTGAAGCTCGTCGCGGACTATGGACTCGACACCGTGGCAGCGTACACCAATCACATTATGGATAACGCCGAACAAAGCGTGCGCCAAACGATTCAAACGCTGGAGGACGGCGCGTTTGACTACCCGATGGATAATGGCATGCGGATCTGTGTTGCGCTGCGTGTAAACAAGACTGCGCGCAGCGCTACGATTGATTTCAGCGGCACAAGCGCCCAACAGCCATCCAACTTCAATGCACCGGCGGCTATTACCCAGGCGGTCGTTTTATACGTGTTCCGCTGCCTGATTGATAGTGAGATTCCGCTCAATGCCGGCTGTATGCGGCCGCTAACGATCATTGTACCCAAGGGATCGCTGTTGCACCCGAGTTACCCGGCGGCCGTTGTGGCGGGCAACGTCGAGATCAGCCAGGCGGTCGCCAACGCATTATTCGGCGCACTCGGTGCTTTGGGGTCGAGCCAAGGGACGATGAACAACCTGACGTTCGGCAACGAACGCTATCAATACTATGAGACCATATGTTCAGGTTCGGCCGCTGGCCCGGGGTTTGATGGGACTGCCGCGGTGCATACCCATATGACCAACTCCCGGCTAACGGATCCAGAAATACTCGAGTCGCGCTACCCGGTGTTGTTGAGCAAATTCATCATACGTCGCGAATCAGGAGGGCGAGGCCGTTGGTGCGCAGGAGACGGCGTCGAACGACGCATCACGTTCCTGGAGGACATGCAATGCGCTATTCTCTCCGGTCACAGGGTAATCCCGCCGTTTGGCACGAATGGCGGTCGGCCGGGTGAGATTGGTAGAAACTGGATCGAGATTCCAGGGCACGCAGCGGTTGAACTTGGCGGCTGTGGAGAGGCCAGGGTTCAATGCGGCCATACCGTCGTAATACAAACCCCCACGGGTGGCGGCTACGGCGCCCTTGAAGATCAACCTGAGTCCAATTAATACAAGAGTACGAAGCATTGAACGCGAACAAGAAAATGACTCGAGACCTTGAATCTCACACGCGAAAAATTGTCTCATCAAAACACCTGGCGACCACAGAAAACTGACCGTTGTCTGCAGTGGAATACGGCATGACTGTTTTCTACAACGCATTCTCGCAATGGATTGTGCGATGCGCCTCCGCATCAGAAATTGATGAGTTGAGTGCATTAGGCATTCAAATACAACATAACATCAATCATCTAGACCGTGAAAAGCGATTAAATGACATCATATTTATTCTAAACATTCCAGGTAACTACTCACCCCATAAAGAAGCATAAAAGAGCTTGAGGGCATTTTACCCCAAACAATAGGGTCTTGCGGGCTTCTGCTCTACGGTGTTTGTCAACATAGTTGCACGTTTTCTTCATTTTCGCGTTTCTAATTTCCT
>CAZJDL010000049.1:0-27169 GCA_964544755.1 uncultured Pseudomonadales bacterium
GACCACGAGTTTTTCGAATCTCCCATGCACATCAACATCTTGCACATCTTTTTCGTGCCCAACTGCGGTTTCTAGGATGACCAGTATTAAATAGGGAGCGCCGGCATGTCACTCATCAATTCAGCATTACTTGGCGCTACTATCATTCTATTGTCGGCATGTGGATCGACGACGTCGTATGTCGACCCGACCTTTGGCAAGGCAAGCTATGACGATATAGCGCCGGTCGCCACCAAATACCGCGTCTCGCTGGCTGTGCAGTACCAAAAAAACGGGAAGCCGTTCGCAGCGGGCAAGCAGCAAGCAAGGGCGCTAGTGGCAAGCACTTTGACAACGACGGGCGTATTCGACCTGGTCGGAGATTCCAGCGGTTCAACGCTACTGGTCATCGTGAACAACTTTACCGACAAGTCGAGCTCAGTCGCCAAAGCCTTTGGTACGAGTTTAACCTTCGGCGCGATTGGCTCAACTTTGACCGACTATTACGAATTTACTATCGAATATGTAGATGCTAACGGCGAAAAACTGCAGGTAGAATATAAACACGCCCTACATACCACGGTGGGCAATAAGGGGGCGCCGGTAGAGGATGCCGAGCCAACATCAACAGCGCTGGGGTTTGCAACCATTGTAGAGCAAGTGATGCTGAATTTTGTCAAGGATATGCAGAACTCAGGGAGCCTCTGAACAAATCTATGGCGCCTCTGCGTCACCTGACTACCCATTGCTTTTTTGATAATCATGAATTATTGGCGGTAATCTGCATATCGGTCGTCGGCGGAACGCCAAACAGCCGGCGATATTCTCGGCTAAATTGTGAGGGGCTGGCGTAACCAACCTGAAAAGCCGCATCACTCGCTGACTGACTATCAAACAACATTTTTCTGCGTGCGGCGTGAAGCCGAATGGCTTTGATATATTGAATTGGGGAAGCGCTGGTTACCGCTTTAAAATACGAATGAAAAGATGACTGGCTCATATTCGCTTTGGACGCTAACTCCGCAACTTCGATATTTTCAGCGTAATTACTCTGAATAAAACTAATCACTTTCGCGATCTGAAAACTGTGTTTATCACGAAAAACGAAGGCTCTGAGCAAATCTCCCTGTGCGCCCTGCAACACATGAAACAACAGTTCTTTGATTGCTAATAGCCCGAGTACCTTTGCGCTGGCTGCCTGGTTAACATAGGACAATAATCGACTCAGCGTTGATTTGATATCACCTCCCAAGCTCGATACAAAAATACCGCGCTTAACTTCCGCATGACTGTTGAATGTACCACCTGGCGACGCCTCTATCAGCTCGCTGAGTATCTGCGTATCTATATCGATCTTGACCGCCAAGTAAGGACACTCCTCACTGGCTTCCAATATTTGACACTCAAGAGGTAACGGTACCGAAAGCACCAGGTAATTTAGTGCGTCATAAATATAATCATCGCTACCTAAAATAGCAGACTTCTTTCCCTGAACAACAATGTAGATGCAAGGCTCATAAATAATTGGCGCCCTGGTTTGCATAACATTTTCACTTCTCGCCAAACTTAAGTTAGGTACGTCCGTTACCATAAAGCCAGCTTCGGGCAAGAGTAGAGACACCTGTTTTGCCAAATCGTTGCTCTCATTCATTGTTTTTTGTCCCCTTCATTTTCGCACTCTAATTATGACATGACTGAAAATATATAATCATCGTTTCCGTCTCATTTTACAGGAATAGGCAAGAACCTTAGAGTATCGGTCTAATACCAAGAGGGCCTTTTTTCTTAAACTGTACGCCTATGCAATATTCGACCAACCAACTGAACCCATCTAAGGAGCATATATGAGAACACGTCAATTAGGCAATCAAGGGCTAGAAGTTTCGAGCATCGGTTTAGGCTGTATGGGTATGTCTGAATTTTATGGCAGCCGGAACGAGCACGATTCGTTTGCGACTCTGTCAGCGGCAATTGAAACGGGCGTACACTTTTGGGATACCTCCGATATTTATGGCCCCGCAACAAATGAAGAATTATTAGGAAAGTTCTTTAAGCAAAACCCCAATCAGAGAGCCAAAATAGTACTCGCCACCAAGTTCGGTATTGTCCGCGACGCACAGGGCGAGTTTATCGGCTTCAATGGCAGCCCCGAATACGTTAAGCAGGCGTGCGACGCAAGTTTACGACGCCTGGGCGTCGATCATATTGACCTCTACTACCAACATAGAATGGACCCCAACGTACCGATTGAGGAAACGGTAGGCGCAATGGGAGAACTGGTTAGTGCAGGGAAAATCCGCTATCTAGGCTTGTCGGAAGCAGGCGTCGAGACGTTAAAGCGTGCGTCAGCTGAGCATCCGATTTCAGCTTTACAAAGCGAGTACTCTCTTTGGAGCCGTCAATTGGAAGGGAGAATTCTACCCACCTGCAAAAAACTTGGTATTGGACTGGTCGCCTATAGCCCGCTGGGGAGAGGGTTTTTGACTGGCGCAATTAGCAGCCGAGCGGATTTGGAGGAAAACGATTGGCGGCTTAGTAATCCCCGCTTCTCTGAAGAACATTTTGAACAGAATTTGAAACTCGTCGAACAAATTGGTGAATTGGCTTTAACGAAACAGTGTACACCTGCGCAATTCGCGTTAGCCTGGATTGCCCATCAAGGTGACGACTATGTGTCCATTCCTGGTACGCGCAGTGCACGTCGTTTACGCGAAAATGCACTCGCAGCGAAAGTCACGTTAACGGCACCAGAATTGGCGCAAATCTCAAATACTTTATTGACTTATGAGATCCTGGGCACGCGCTATCCAGAACAAATGATGGCTGCGCTGGAGAGTTAGCGCTCTCGCCGTTAGCATTAGTCAGTGGCGTTCTCAGGGGAACGGGAGCTCTATGCAGCAGGTCAGGGGTTGATTTACCAGGAAACCTAATCCCCGATTGTTCAAAAATCGGGGATAAAAAGTATTCCCTGGCCGTTCTCCTTAACAGTAAAACCGTCATCTGAATGGATGTACTCGTATTCAGCCCCATCGTGTTTTCGGCCGCTAAAAGCCTTAACGCCGTTGAAGACCCTAAAACCGTTAAAGGTTCTGACTAGATTTTTTCGTTCATCATAGACCTTTTCGGATATCAGAGCCCCGTTGTAAGTATGCTTAATTTCCATTCCGTCGGAATCATACTCGTAAGCATGAAGGCCACCCATCACATCGGTGGCAAGAACCATATTTCCATCTTCATCATACTCACGGGTTTCCTTTACTCCTCCTGAGGTGATGATCTTGGACTTGAGCCCTGTCTCACCGTAGTGATATGCCGTAACTTTCCCACCTAACACCTCTTCTCGGGAGATCTTTCCGTCAGAACTGTATTCGAAGACCTTTATTGTTCTGTTGGGGCCGATTTCCTTAACCATATTTCCATGGTCATCATATTCGTACTCCATTACCGAACCGTTGGGGATTGTCTTTTTGACGACTTGCCCTTGATCGTTACGTTCCATAGTATCAAGACACCTAAGCCAAGATATGTAATTTTGAAAGTCTCCCTCTATCTCATTCAGGCGATCTAGAGGAAAGCCTTCCAGACCATTGTTGACGAAAAACAGGATTTCATTTCTAGGAGCGCCGTGCTCTTGTAGAAACGCTTTGGTGATTTTCATTTATTTCTCCGAAGTTTTGAATGTTAACAAGTAAGCGATTATTTATTGGGGCATATATTTCCATCGTTTTTATGCTGTAGCCTTTCCCCATCGATACGCCATGGCAGCAACTGTTCGAGCTGTTCCATCGTTGTTGCACGGGGAAGTTTTTTAAAAAAATGATGCAAGTAGTGATACGGTTCCAGACCATTTGCCGTTGCCGTTGTAATGAAATCATAAAGCGCCTCACTGGCATGGGCTCCTTTAGGCGTATCAGAAAACAACCAGGCCTTGCGTCCAATCACAACAGACCGAATGGCGTTTTCCGCCCTGCTGATGCGCGCATGACCATGATCACAATAGGCAGTGAGTTTGTCCCGCTGGTTATCCACGTACTTCAACATCATAACGCGTGAAAATACGCTCCAGACAGTGAAGCGGCAGGCCATCGATTTGGGAATAATGTGTGCCGGTAACACTGCACTCTTAAGGGTCCGTTCACCGGTGACTCGATGCGCAGCTGTTTGCTATCTAACAGCTGCTGCTTTTTATCTAATCATTCCAGCAAGATGAGCCGCTCAATCACCCACTGCGACTCGCTCTCGCTCGAGTCTTTCAGGGCGTTGGACGGCGGCATTTCCATGCCCGCTATTCTAACAAATCGGCGCTATTTAAGCGCTACAAAAAGTGGTCGTAGAGCAGGTTTTGTGCGGTTTCATCGCGTTAATATCGTAGCCATCCAACAGTCAGCTCGCTTTTCCTGCCCGGCCTTGATGTGAGTCCGCCAATCGATTTTTGTGGGTGTTCCTGTGAGCAGGATGGTCCATTTGCTGAACAATGAAACCGCATCATGACTGGTCAGTCGCTGATTTTCTTCCCAAGGGATCAATAATAGATAGGCAACTCGCAATAAACAACAAAGTACATTTTATTAGATTACAAGGTACTGGTACGTGTGCGAATTACCCTGATCACAGGGACAAGGACAGAAGCAACGAGCCCGGCAGCAAAGCCATTGTTGTACAAGTTAAAGCCAGCATGTAGAGCTCCTACGCTCAATGCGGCAGACGAGTGTACAAATCCAGCCACCACTCCCCAATGCCAGCCAAAGCGCCCGGCTATGGGTGCTAGCGTTGTCCCGAAAAGAGCAATAAGCTGCATTGACGGGTCACTTGCACTCCATGGTTTAGCAATGGATCCCAGGAACACGCCAAGCATGACGGGAACCATATTCTTTGGGTGCTTGCCAAATGCGGCAAACCCAACAATGGTGAAAATTGCACCGAGCACAGGCCCATTTAGATCCCCACCAACACTCAGAATATAGAGCAAACCAACTGCGCTACTCAACCTAAAAACGGCCAGATTAGGGGTTATACACGAGGAATGTACGGCTGTCCCTTGACGGCCAATACGAGCGAATCGAATATGTCACTATCTAATTGTTTTTAGACAATATCAAGCTGAGTAGTTACAAATTTTCGATCTTACGTTTTCTCGATGTCTCGGTCACAATTTTGCCATGTTCCGCTGTTAACTTAGGTTGTGCACATCTGGAAACGGCGTGCTATTGCGGTTCAAGGAAGAACCGCCATTTTCGATGTCGCAGGGCACTGGATCAGGCATTAAAGTTGAGTAACAGAGTTTCACACATGAATATCGAAGACAATAGCAATAGCAATAGGCCGGACGACCATCCCTTTATTGACGCGCTGCAAACCCGAGCCAAACGGCGAGGCTGGCTAGCCCTCGCGGCCGTGGGGTTTTTTGGCCCCTCTGTTGTTCTTCGGGTTGGCGTGCGCAGTAGCGCAGTCGCATTGATAAGCGCCGGGATCGTAGCACTGCTATTGGTCAACCAGGTACTTGCAAGTTCCGAAGAAGCCCGCCTTAATCAGTCTGAGGCGGAATCTCATCACTACAAAAAGCCTAGCAAGCACAGTAATTGGCGCACCAAAGTACAGCTTGGCCCGCGCCCATATTTTCTCGTAACGGATATGGACTCCGGTAAACTGAAAAGAAAACTCAAGAGTTGCAAAAACGGACCATTTTATAAAACTGATTTTTCCATCGGCCATCGTGGCGCTGCGTTGCAATTCCCGGAACATACTAAAGAGTCATATAAAGCGGCGGCGCGTATGGGCGCCGGTATCCTGGAATGTGATGTCACGTTCACCAAAGACCGGCAACTGGTGTGTCGCCACTCGCAGTGTGATCTGCATACCACTACGGATATCCTGGCCCGTCCCGAGCTGGCGGCAAAATGTAGCGAACCGTTTACAGCGGCTGATCCGGATAGCGGCACACTGGCCTCTGCACGCTGTTGTACCAGCGATATTACACTGCAGGAATTTAAAGGCCTGTGCGGCAAAATGGATGCCAGTGACCCCGCTGCGACCACGGTGGAACAGTACCTGGGTGGTACGGCACCCTGGCGCACTGACCTTTACGCCACCTGTGGCACAGTCCTGTCACACAAGGAGAGTATTGAGCTGTTCACCAAACTGAAGGTGAAATTCACCCCCGAGCTAAAAGCACCGAGCGTTGCAATGCCGTTCGAGGGCGACTATTCCCAGCAAGACTACGCGCAGCAGATGATCGATGAATACAAGGAAGCCGGAATTCCTGCTAGCAAAGTCTACGCCCAGTCGTTTAATCTGCACGATGTACTCTACTGGATCGAGAACGAACCAGGCTTCGGCAGGCAGGCGGTCTATCTGGATGGACGCTATGACGAGCCGGGCTTTGATCATACTGAGCCGGCCACGTGGTCGCCAAGCATGGATGAGCTGATGGCGGACGGTGTGCGAATCATCGCACCGCCTATGTGGATGCTGGTTAAGTTGAACGACAATGGCAAAGTTGTCCCATCGCGCTATGCCCGCGCAGCCAAGGCAGCAGGGTTGGATATCATCACCTGGACGCTGGAACGCTCCGGCCCGCTGGCGGACAGTGGCGACTGGTACTACCAGACAAGCGCCGAAGCCACCAACAACGATGGCGACGCCATGACGATGCTTGACGTGTTGGCAAGAAAAGTCGGCGTGTTAGGTATTTTCAGCGACTGGCCGGGCACCGTCACTTACTACGCAAGTTGCATGAACTTGAAGTAGCACAAGCAGCCAATAACGATGCGCTATTGCGCGCCTCCTCAGCAGAGCGTGGGGGGCGTCTGTTGTACCACGTTTGCTATCAAGCCACTCAACGCAGGAAATTAAATAGCGACAGGTTGCTAATCCGCGCGAAGCTTTGCTGCGCCGCTTCCAGTACAAAACTCTGGAAAGATAAGCGACTGATCGCATCGGCGTAATCCAGGTCGCGCACGTCAGACAACACTTCCTGGCTTAGCAACTCCAGGTCCTGGTGCATGGTGCCCGTGCTTTCCGCCACGTTCATGCGCGCGCCGATCGATGTGCGCACCTTAAGCATAGTATTGTGGGCATTATCCAGATTCTCCAGACTGGCCGCCAACAGAGCTTGCCGAGGTTCGTTCGCGGCGACGCTGTCATCCAGCGTTTCCAGACCGGTAATCAGGTCCTGAACCGTTTTAAACAGGCTTTGTTTGGCGCTGGATTCGACAAAAAAGCGGTCACCCGCCGCCGGTGCGCCGGCGATGCTGAAACGCAAACCGGCAACTTCAATATCATCACCGGATTGATAAGCCTGATTAGCGAGCAAAGTAGCACCATCCGATTTCTGTACGATGTTGAACGTGGTCGGCGGGTCATTAAACTCGACGCGTAAATCTTCCGGATAGAAACTGTCGTAAGCCGCCTGGTCAATCACTGCCTTGGCACTGATCAAGGTCGGCGGCTGCGCGCTATTTTGCGGGTGCGCCTGCGTGGTAAAGGTATTGTTCGCGCTGGGCATGTCCATAAAAAGCGCTTTACCAGTATCGTTACTCGCGACTTTTGTTGTTGCGCTGACTTTCACGAAACGCTGACCCTCGTCGCCTGCATAGCTTACGGTACCGTCGGCGGACTGCACGAAGGGTTGCTGCGCAGACTGAAAACCGGCAAACAAGTATTCACCGTCGGCGCTCCTGCTGTTGGCAATGGAGACTAACTGGTCGAGATTCTGGCGTAGTTCGGTCGCGATAGTTTGCCGATTGTCAAAACTCAACGCGCCATCGCCGGCTTGTATCGTCAGCTCTCGAACCCGGATCAGGGTATTGGTGGCGGTTTCTATCTGCGTCTCCTCGGCACTCAGTCGGTTGATCACCGCGTCGATATTGCGTTGGTATTGCCCAGACAAGGCCAATTCTTCCTGCACTTGCACAATACGCGCAGCCGCCACCGGGTCATCGGCCGGGGTTAACACGCGCCGACCGCTGGCTATCTGTTGCTGGGTATGCAAGTTGTCAGCCTGCAATCGACTCGTGCCCTGCAGGTTCTGCGTGAACGCCTGGATATTTGAAAAGCGCATAAGATACTACTCCCGACTAACGAACCGCGGATAAAATGGTGTCAAACAAACTGCGCGCCACTGAAATCACCTGCGCCGATGCGTTGTACGCCTGCTCATACTGAATAAGGCGCGCCGCTTCTTCGTCGAGATTCACTCCTGAAACCGCATCGCGCGCGGCCTGCGACTGATTCACCAGCGCTTCATTGGCATCTTTGTCGATCTGCGCCTGATGGGTCTTCGCCCCTACGCCAGCTAACAGCTGACCGTAGGTTTGCGAAAAACTTTTGTTGTCATTTCCCAGATTACCTTCGGTCTGCAAATTGAGCATGGCCAGCGCGTTGCGGTTATCCCCCTGGCCGCCGCCATTAAAATCGATGGAGAATTCATCGCCGGCCGCGGGCAAGCCGCTGATCGACACCTGAAAACCCAGGTAACCGGGGTCAGCCGGATCGGTAGGGAAAACTGCTCCGTCGGTACCCGCAATGTAAGTTAGATTACGTTGCGCTGGAACCAGGTCAACCGGGTTCGCCGGGTCGGAATTGTCTAACACATCGAATTGGGTTTCGCTGGTAAAGCGCACAATCAACGGTGGCGACAGTTGACCTGTCGTCGCCAGTGATGCCAGCGGTGAGCCATCGGCGGCAGTGGCAGCAAGCACCTCACCCGGCGAGACCGAACCACTGCCGATATTGCCAAGTGCCGCTTCGGTGCGAATCGGTTGCGCGAAGGCCAGTTCTTCCGGCCGCTGCATGGCAACATTGAAGTCGCTCGCCGCATTGCGGGTGGGTTGCAGTAAAAAGCGATCGCCTACCTGAAAATTATTGCTGTCGAAATTCAGGCTAAAGCCTTCGCCAGTGGCAACCTCGGCAGGCAGTGTGGCAGAAACGCTACCACTGGTAACAACCGATGAATCGCTGGATCGCGTTAAAATAAAGTCGCTGCTGGTCGGGCCGTTAAAACTCAGCACATAATCCTCGGTACTGAGTTTCCCGGTGTCGGTGATGGCAACACCGATGGCAGTATTCCCCTGCTCGGCATTATTTGCGTCAGCGATGACCCGCGCACGCTGTGTCAGCGTGGCGTTCAGATCAAAAAATACATTGGCGCCGCTGCGGCCATCCAGGTCAAGGCCTAATGACTGCTGTTGATTCATGCTTTGCGCGACGCCGAGTGCAATTTGACCGAGGGTGTTCAACGCGGGCTGCACCACTTCTCGACTGGCAGCCATCAGGCCGCCGATGGTGCCGCCATTGATATTGCTGCTAATCACTGTGTCACCGTACGCCAGTTCCAGCTGGCCCGGCACCGTATTACTGGCGACCGTTTGCAGGCTGGTGGCGCGACCGCCCTGCACTAACGATTGACCGTTGCCAATAAAAACATTCACGGTTTTGCCGTCCTGGGTCGTTGTCTTTACCGAGACCAATTGCGCCAGGTCTTTTACCAGAGCGTCACGCTGATCCAACAAATCATTCGGTCGCTTGCCTTCACCGCTGCCCGGCAGTGCGGAAATCTTGCTGTTCAGTTCGGCGATACTGTTCGCCAGGCGATTCACCTGTTCGACGCCCGCAGTCAACTGGTTATTGATATTGACGCGCTGATTATCGACCCGCGCGTGCAAGGTGTTAAAGCGGCTGGCCAGGTTCTCCGCCTCGCTCAATACCAACTGACGCGCGGCGACCGACGCTGGATCATCCGAGCCGGCTTGCAAGGCGGAAAAGAAGTTTTGCAAACCTGTGCTAAGCCCCGCTTGTTCGTCGGCCAACAGAGAATCCAATTGACTGAGCTGGTCAACGAAGGCATTCTTATCGGCGAAGCTTGCCGTGTCCGCTTGTAGTTGGTTCGTTAAAAACTGGTCGCTGATGCGGCGGATGTCGCTGGTAACAACGCCCGAGCCTTCAAAACCGGCGCCGGTAAATTGCGGTGGCCGGGTGCTTAACACTGCCTCCTGGCGGCTATAACCGTCGACGTTGGCATTGGTGATATTGTGCCCTGTGGTCTTGATCGCCGTCTGGTGGGCGACCAGCCCGGACACGCCGATATTGAATAAGTTGGCCACGAATAGTCTCCTGCCTGTTACCTGTTATGAGCCGGGACGTGCAGCCGGCCCAGCCGCTGTGATATGCGAACCCTGATAAATTTTGGCAAGCTTCTGCGCGTAAGCCGGGTCGGTGGCATAGCCGGCGGCCTGCAATTCTTGCCAGTAGTTATTTACGTTATCGGCCGCGGCCAGCGCATCTTTATAGCGCGGATTGGATTTTATGAACTGCGCATAATCGGCGAAACTTTCGGCAAACGAGCTATAAGCACGAAATTGTGCCTGCTCTTTGTTAGCGGTGGTGCCATTATATTCAAGCGTTGCTACCTGCACGCGCTCACCCTGCCAGTGCTTATCCGCCTTGATGCCAAAAGCGTTAAACGCGATGTCGCCATTCGGTTTGCGCATCATATGCTTGCCCCAGCCGGTCTCCAGCGCAGCCTGTGCTAGCAAAGCCCTAGGGTCTATACCCAACTCCCTTCCGGCTTTCTCGGCATGCGGCAGCAACTGCTCGACAAACTCGCGCGGGCTGTCAATGATGGTTGGGCTAGTTTCTGCCAACACCGCGTCGGTCACTCCCGCTAACTTTTCATTCGTTGCCGGCATTGCGCTATAGCCAGCCTGCTTGACCGCCGCCAGAATCTGATCGCCCTTGCTGTGACCAAATTGCTGTTGCATTTGTGCGTACAAAGCGTCGGCCAGTCCCATGCCCCTGCCTTCGCTTAGCGTCAGGCTATACTGGTTGTCCAACATGTCTTGATGGAACTCGGACTCGAAACCGGTGAAGTAGTTATCCTCGGAAAAAACCTTATTCGCATCGCGCATGCTTTTCAGCATTAGATTCAAAAACAATGATTCGAACTGTTTAGCGACCGCTTGCAGCCCCTCGTCGCGCGATTCCTTGCCCTGCCGCTTGATGCCATGCAAGCCGTTGAGGTCGGTGTAAACACCTGCGCTTGTATTACTGCTGGGGAGCACGCTGCATCTACCGGAAGCTAGATGACGACCAGGTCGGCTTGCAATGCGCCGGCTTGCTTCATCGCCTCGAGTATCGCCATCAGATCACCAGGAGCCGCGCCAACCTGATTGACGGCACGCACTATTTCATCCAGAGAGGTACCTTTTTCGAACACAAACATGCTGTTTTCGTCTTGCTCGGCGGTAATAGTGGATTCCGGTACGACTGCCGTCTGACCTTCCGAAAACCCTTCCGGTTGGCTGATGACAGGACTTTCAGAGATAGTGACCGTCAAGCTTCCGTGGCTGACCGCAACCGGTGTGACGCGCACGTGCTGGCCAACCACAATAGTGCCGGTACGTGAATTGATAATCACTTTCGCCGCTGCCTTGCCGGGGTCAATTTCCAGATTTTCCAATACCGACATATAGGTCACACGCTGGTCCATACTGGCCGGCGCGGTGACTTTTATCGAGCCAGCGTCCAGCGCTTGCGCCACCTGCGGGCCCAACACGGCATTGACTTTATCGGCCACCCGCTTGGCGGTGGTAAAGTCGGGCCGTCGCAGATTAAAAATAAGCGAATCGCTTTTTCCGAAGGCATTATCGACCATGCGCTCTACCGTCGCGCCGTTAGGAATGCGGCCAACACTAGGAACATTCACGGTGATTTTGGAACCGTCACGCCCCTCGGCGCCAAAGCCTGCGACTACCAGGTTACCCTGCGCCATCGCGTACACCTGGCCGTCGGCGCCCTTCAGCGGCGTCATTAATAGCGCACCGCCGCGTAAACTCTTGGCGTTACCGATCGACGAGACCGTGATGTCTACTTCTTGCCCCGGTTTGCTGAACGGCGGCAACTCGGCGTGTATGGCAACGGCTGCGACGTTCTTCAATTGCAAGCTGGTGCCTGGCGGTAGCGTGACGCCAAACTGCTTCAACATGCTGGTAAACGATTGCGTGGTAAACGGCGTTTGCGTGGTTTGGTCACCCGTACCGTTGAGTCCGACGACCAAACCATAACCGACCAACGCGTTGGAGCGCACACCGGCCAGGGTCGTAATGTCTTTCAGGCGCTCCGCGCTGGCGATTGGCGCGAGGAACATAATACTCGCGACTAAAGTCGTTCCGGCAACAAAAGCAAATCGTCGGAGCGACTGGCGTCGAAAATTACGGGATGTTGAATTTGAAAGCATCATAAGCACACTTAAAACGGCCAACCCGGATGATTAAAAAACTTCGCCAACCAACCCATTTTATTGGAGTTGGCCAGACTACCCCGCCCACTGTAGCTGATACGCGCATCAGCCAGCCGGGTGGACAAAATGCTGTTGTCGGGGGCGATATCTTCCGGCCGGATCAGACCTTTGAGGCGAATATATTCGTCTCCGGTGTTTAGCGTTAGCCATTTTTCGCCACGCACACGCAGCAAACCGTTCGGCAACACTTCGGAGACCGTGACCGTGATGCTGCCATCCAGGCTATTGCTTTGATCGCTTTCGGCTTCGCCGCTGAAGTCTCGCTTGTGCTCAATGTTGGTCGGCAAATTGTAAGCACCCCAGGACGGCTTGACCCCCAACAGAGCGCCATCGTTAAAATCTGCGCTGCCCTTTTTCTTAACGCTGGTGCCAGCGGATTTTTTTGACGTGGTGCGTTCGGTTAGCAGCACATTGATAAGATCGCCAACGCGCGTGGCGCGGCGGTCGGCAAACAAGGCTAACCCATGCGTGGGCTGGTAAATGCCGCCCGGATTTGGCGGCGGTGGTTGCAGCGCTTCCAGCGGTACCGGCGCAAACTCGGGATCGTCCGGTTGCGGCGCCAACACCGTTGCGCAATTCGCCAACAAACCGGTACAAAGTAAAAGTGTTAGTCTCTGCGTGATAGTGCTTAACATCTTATGCGCCGGTTTACCTACTTATAAGTTTTGGCTAACGTATTGCAGCATCTGATCGGCGGTGGAAATGACTTTCGAGTTCATTTCGTAAGCGCGCTGCGTGGTAATCATATTGACCAGCTCTTCCACCACATCGACGTTAGAGTTTTCCAGCGTACCCTGTTCCAGTGAGCCAACCCCTTCAGTTCCGGGGGTGGTGCTCTGCGCGGTACCACTGGCGGCCGTAGCGCGAAACATGTTACCGCCGATGGCCTGCAAGCCAGCCGGGTTGATAAAATCGGTGAGCTGAATATTGCCCAGCTGCTGTGGTTGCGAGGAGCCGGCAGCGACTGCCGTTACCACGCCATCCTTGCCGATGCTCAGTGAATTCATATTGTCTGGAATGGTAATAGACGGTTGCAACAACAAGCCATTGGCGGTCACCAGTTGGCCGTCAGCGCTCAAGTGAAATTGACCGTTACGGGTATACGCCTGCGAACCGTCGGGTAACAGCACTTCAAAAAAACCGCGGCCATTGACTGCAACGTCCAGGCTCTGTTCGGTTATCTGTAAACTGCCTTCGGTGAATTGTTTCTGCGTGCCAGCCACTCTAACACCTGTGCCAAGCTGCAATCCTGACGGCAGCTCGGTGCTCTCGGACGATTGCGCACCCGGTTGACGATGAATTTGATAGAGCAAGTCTTCGAACACGGCGCGATCGCGTTTGAAACCCACGGTCGCCGCGTTCGACAAGTTATTTGAAATAGTGCTGAGCTGCTTGTCTTGCGCGCTTAGGCCCGTTTTGCTAATCCATAACGCTGAATGCATGACTTACCCTCCCTAGTATGTATCACTTATTTTGGTCATTCCTGCACAGGCAGGAATCCATGTCTCAATCCGACACCGCGCCTAGCTGGATTCCCACCTTCGCGACAATGACGGCTTTACTTTAGTGCAGAGCTACGCTGAAATATTTTACGAAACGCTTAACAAGCGCGTAGCAGCTTCCGAATTCTGGTCGACCTTCTGCAAGAACTTGACTTGCAATTCAAATTGCCGTGACAGTGTTAGCACCTCGGTCATGGCTTCAACGGCGTTAACGTTACTGGTTTCAAGATAACCCGACACAACACGCGAGTTAGCATCAGGATCGAGCGGGTTGCCGTCCCTGGCTTGCAGCAATCCGTCGGTTCGTTTCTGTAACTCATTCGCGTTAGCTGAAACGAGTTTGATTCGATCGACCGTTGCCAGGGCGTCCGGCCCTTGACCCAAAGCTCGAATTGAAATCGTGCCATCGGCACCTATCTCAATTTTTTCGGCGGGCGGTATCGCAATCGGCGCTCCGTTGCCGAGCACCGGCAATCCATTGCCGGTTGTTAACTGCCCTAGCGAATCCACGCGCAAATTCCCTGCACGCGTATACGCTTCGGTACCGTCCTTGGCAATGACGGCTATAAAGCCCTCTCCTTCCAGCGCGACATCCAGGTCGCGCCCGGTCTCCTGCAATGAACCCAGGCTAAAATCCGTTGCCGGGGTTGCCGTTAACGCCATTGCCCTGCTGGGCTGGGCGTAGTCGGCATGCACATAGCGGCTTTGCGCAGTGACAAAGTCGCGCTGAAAGCCTGTGGTGCTAACGTTTGCCAGGTTATTGGCATGCACCGTCTGCGCTTGCATTGTTTGCTTCGCGCCAGACATTGCGGTGTACAACGCTCTGTCCATGAGATTCTCCCTAAGCTATTCAACGCACGCAAAGGATAAAATGCGATTTTTCCTTCGCTCCCAAAATCAACGACTTCTAGTCGTCGATTTTGCCGGCACCTCCGTGTGCCGGGAATGATTTGTGATTAAAAAATAGTCCGTCCGTGGACACTAACTTCGCCAAGTCCTTATGGCGCTACTGTTCGGTAATTCCGTTTACCTTTTTATCTGGCGCTCCGCGCCAGTTTTTTGTCACTTATCCTCACACACAAGACATATTGCAAACGTGATGCCAACTATGCTCCAACGGAACGTAAACCTTTTCACTCCGCTATTAACGCAGGTTAATGATCGTTTGCGTTATCGCATCGGCCGTTTCAATGGTCTTGGCGTTCGCCTGAAAGTTACGCTGCGCCAAAATCAAGTTGACCAACTGCTCGGTCAGGTCAACATTAGAGTCTTCCAATGCGCCGGCCTGAATTCGTCCTAGCTGCGCGGTGCCGGGTTGTCCCAGCAGAGGCTGACCCGACTCCAGCGATTCGGCCCAACCTGTATCTCCAAGAGAGATCAAACCGGGCGGGTTAGCGAAGTTCGCCAGCGCGATTTGGCCAAGCACTTTCGTTTCGCCGTTGCTGTAGCGCGCGAACAGCTCACCGGTCTCACCCACTTCAACGCCGGTCAAATTACCGGTCGCAAAGCCGTTTTGGTTCAGCGCGTTAACGGCAAACGGGCTACCAAACGATGTTGCGTTGGTCACGTCGATCTCGAAATTGGAACTCGTAGCCGGTTCGGGTATGGGCAGCGTCGCTGGGTCCTGCGGCCCCAATACGCCGATATCGTCACCGCTGCCGCGCGGCGTCCAGTTGGCGATGACGATGTTGTCTGAGCCACCGGAATCCAACGTTCCATCGGGGTTAAACTGCAGTTTGAATGCCGCCAACGTGGGCACACCGGCCGCATCATTCGAGCCAACGTTTTGGCCGTCAATTTGAATGTAGGTCGTCCAGGTGCCCGGCGCTGTGGTGATGCTGGTCGGCTCTTTTACAAAGTATTGATTTAAATCATGCGCGACACCTTTGCTATCGTAAATCGTGGCCGAGGTGACCGAGTTGTAGGTAGCCGGATTGGTCTGGTCGAACTGATTGACGACTGAAGACAAGGTCGGGTTAGGGGTGAAAACATTGGTCGCCAAAGCGTTAGTCAGGTTGGTGCCGTTCTCCAACGTAATATCTACCGTACCACCGACGGCTGCTTGCGCGGGGCCAAGTTCGGTAATCGTTAGGGGAGCACCCGCCGTGCCCAGCACGTCTACCGAGATACCACTACCACCGGCACCGGAGACGTCAAACGCGATGTCTTGACCGGTATTTGACGTGATCGTGATGTTGCCGGCGCCATCGTCAACGGCTGCGAGGCCGATGGCGCCATTGATGTTTTGCGCCAATTCAGTGGCATTGTTGCCGAGGAACGCTACACCATTGACGGTTAACTCGGTGCCGACAAGCGGAAAGCCAGTCACGCTGATGGTAGCTTCGGTGGTGGCGCTAGCCGAAACACCTTGCAACACACTCAGCTCCTGCGCAATTTGCCCGGCCGACAGGGCGTCGGCTGAAGGTACGTTTTGTTGTGAACCGTTCAAGTCAATGGTTCCAGCCGTGTAGCCATTGCCGGTACCTGCCTGCGCGATCCCGATTCCCACACCATCGGTGCTTGTCGAGCGCACCACTAACACATCGTCGTTGGCGCTGAGGTTAAAGGTTTCTTCTACACGCGTTGTGGGCTTCGGCACCAAACCCTGGTTATTAACTTGCAGATCAGTCAGGGTGCCGCCTACCTGGCCCAGGTCATCGGCAGCGTAACCTTGCAGGCGTGCACCGTTGTTATTCACCACAAAATTCGCCTTGTCAAGACCGAATAGGCCGGCGCGCGTGTAACTATTGGTACCGTCTTCACTGATGACGAAGAAACCGTTGCCGTTGATGGCCATATCCAGGCTGTTTTCGGTAAAACTGACGTTACCTTGTGAAAATTGTTGCGAAATGTCCTGCGTCACCACGCCGGAACCGGGTTGATTACCGCCGGTGACGAAAGCATTCGCGTAAACGTCGCCAAATTCGGCACGCGACGACTTAAAGCCGGTGGTGCTCGCGTTGGCTACGTTGTTGCCCGTGACTTCAAGCTCGACCGATGCGGCGCGCAGGCCGCTTAACGCAGTATTAAATGACATAGCTCTCTTCCTTGTGTTGTAACTTGTTAATGACTAAGGCAAATTGATTTTTGCTAAAACAATTCTTTGACGTCTGCCAACGCCACCGCACCAATGCCGGCAACGTTTAACGTCACATCGCTACCCTGCCCCAATGTGACGCTGTCGATATTGGCGTTCAAGTGGGTCACCAGTTCAGTGTTTTCTCCGTCGATCACGGCGCTGGCGCGGATCTGATAATTACCTGGCGCTGCCTGGCTGCCGTCGGTTTTTATGCCATCCCAGGCAAAGTCAACATCACCGGCGACCTGTGGGCCAAGGCTGCGTTGCGAAATCAGCTGGCCGGCCGGATCGTAAACGTCGATTTGCAACTGGCTGGTCGTTAGCGGCAGTTCGACACTGCCTCGCACCGATTGGTCGGCTACCAGGTTCGCGACGTCGGTGGGCACGCGTACGCTGCGACCCACCAGCGCCGACGCTTGCAGCGCCTGACTGGAACGTAATGACCCGGCTAAATCGTCAACCGTGGTGTTTAATTTCTGAATACCTTCTACCGAACTAAACTGTGCCAGCTGCGCCACAAACTCGGCGCCCTCCTGCGGGCTTAGCGGGTCTTGATTGCTGAGCTGGGTGATCATCAATTCCAGGAACGCGTTTTGACCCAGCTCGTTTTTCTTTACCTCGTCTTCACCACCGACACGATTGTCCAACGCCAGTGCATCCAGCGGAGAGGTGCCTGTTGTTCTGCCTATTTCTGTCATTTATCTGTCCTCTACTGGCCTAACGTTAGTACGCGCTGCACCATGGTTTTTGCCGAATTCATCACTTCAACATTAATTTGAAAAGAGCGCGATGCAGAAATCATATTGCTCATTTCCTCAACCACATTGACGTTGGGATAAAAAACGTAACCTTCTTCATCAGCCAGCGGATGACCCGGCTCGTAGCGCGCCTGGGCGGCCGATTGATCCTCGAACACGCCCTTGATCCGCACCGCCGCGACATCGTTCTCGCCGGCATCGAAGGCATTCCATTCATTCAGCTGCCGTTGCACGGCTTCGAACACCGGATGCTTGGCGCGATAGGCGCCCTCGGCCGTGGCGCTGGCTGTTTGCGCGTTGGATAAATTGCTCGCCGTGGTGTTCATGCGCATGGATTGCGCGTTCATGCCGGAGCCGGCGATATCAAAAATATTGGAGAGTGACATATTGATAAGTCCTTTTATTCGCCTCTAATTGCATTCATAAGGCCGCGAATGCGGCCGTTCATAAATGTAAAGCTGGCTTGAAAATCCATATTGTTTTTCGCGAAACGCGCCATTTCCTGTTCGGTTTCAACGGTGTTGCCATCTAAACTGGCTTGCGTTGGAATACGGTAAAGCTCACCCGCCGCACTGCTGGCATCGCTTGTCGTTAGGTGGCCGCTGCGGGTCGTGTGCAGACGCATCTGCTGTTCCTGCTGCAACATTTGCTTAAAATCAATATCACGCGCCTTGAAATGCGGCGTGTCGGCATTGGCCAAATTGTTCGCTATCACTTCGGCACGCTGCGTGCGCACTTTTAGCGCCCGCTCGTGTATGCCGAATGCATTTTCAAAATTGATAGCCATGTGTGTTGTACCCTGCTGCTAAACTTTTCGTTTCGTTGGCTGTGGCCATCAACAGAGCAAGTCACATGCCAACAAGAACATAGCTTTATTTTCAATGGGTTATGATTAGTCGTCGCGACGGCAAGGCAAGGTTTTGCCGCCACACGGACAGCTATTGCCGCCTCTGCTGCTCAGCAACGGCGGCAAGGCTGCGGAAAATACTCGCGCCGGGACTACAATAATCCTAGAAACCGCAGTTGGATCACGAAAGTATGCACAAGCTCTTAATGCACCTGGAAAATTCGAAAAAGCTCTCATCACCAACAAGGTGACCACGAGTTTTTCGAATCTCCCATGCACATCAAGCTTTTCATATGAATCAAGAGGTACACATCTTTTTCGCGACCAACTGCGGTTTCTAGGATAATAAGGCTGGGCGTTAGCGAGCGCTGTCTGCATATTCGGCACATTAATTGCCTCTTACCATAGGAAGCGTTAGAGAACGCCGGAAAACACACGAAACGCATCATAAAGTGCGAAAAAGCAGCAGGCGGAGCCAAAAAAATGACACCCCGACCTTACCTGAAAGCTGGCCTTATTGGAGTAATGGCACTCTTTGTGAGTACCAGCGCCGCTGCGTTTACGTCAAGCGAACAAATAGTGGCGGCAGTCGAAGAGTTTATCAGCACGAAGAGCAAGGCTGCGACGCCAGCCAGCGTTGAAAAAACGGAGATTCAGGTTGGCGCCATCGATTCGCGCCTGCGACTGGCCGACTGCGGCGACAGTTTGGCGCTCGACTTGCGCGGCACACAACGGCTGCCCGGGCGCAGCCTGGTGAAAGTCAGTTGCACGGCGCCAAACCCATGGTCAATATTTGTGCCGGCGAACGTCGCCTGGTACCAAACCGTAGTCAGCAGCCGCGCACCACTGGCCAAGGCGCAAGAGCTGGCAGCGAGCGACGTTTATCTACAAGCGATCAAAATCACCCGCTCTGGCGCCGCGTACTACAGCCGCAAGGAAGACGTGCTAGGGAAATTACTGAAGCGACGCGTGACGGCTAACCAACCTTTGACGGCGACAATGCTACAGGCCGCCGACCTCGTGCACAAAGGTGAAGCAGTGGTATTGCTGGCCGAGGCCGGTGGAATCGCCGTTCGCACCGAGGGTGTAGCGTTGACCGGCGGTGCCGCCGGTGAGCAGATTCGGGTGAAAAACCCGGCGTCAAAACGTATTGTGAAAGCTAGGGTTACCGGCCGAGGACAGGCTAAAGTGTTGATGTGAAAAGAGAATTTAATGTCAAATAATACTAAAGTTTCAGAATCGACCGCCGATAACCTATACATAGACGATTTAGCATAGCGAATGCAGGATTAAGACAATGGTCAATCATATCACCGGGCCACGGCCACCACAGGGTAACGACATTCAAGGTGGCGCTGCCGACAAGGCCGCCAGCGCTGACTCCATCAAGTCAGCCGACATAACGGTCTACCGGCTCGGCAATCCGGAAACCGACGGTCACGTCAAGCTCAGCGCCGAAGCGCAGCACTTGAAGCAGCTTGAAGTGCAGCTAAAATCAGCACCGGACGTTGACAGCGATAAAGTTAACGCTTTACGCGCCGCCATCGCCGATGGCAGCTATCAGGTTAACGCCGAGCGCGTCGCCGAAAAACTGCTGGATTTCGAAGCGCAGCTCGATGAGAATTTATCGTAGGAATGGAACTGAACATGCTCACGGATAGAGCCCTATTGCAGAAGGTTCAGCAATTGCTGGAAGATGAGTCACGGCAGCTTACCCGGTTGCACGACTTGCTCTGCGCAGAAACGCTGGCCTTACAGAACCCCGACCCCACAGCGCTGGCAGACGTCATAAAACAAAAAGCAGCGCCGCTTGCAGCGCTTGAGCAAAGCCAGCGCGTGCGCTTTGACCTGCTCAACGAACCGCAGCGCACGGCTAGCGAAGATGGCTGGCGCGATTTAATTACACAGCTCGACGCACGCCCGGAAGGGGCAACGCAGTTGCTGACGCCGCTACTGGATGCCTTGCTGCAAACACTCACACAATGCCGCACAGTAAATCTCGTTAACGAAAAGATCGTTGCTCGTTCGCAGCATAGCGTGCAACATTTGCTCGATATTATGCGTGGCAATATCCCCGCCAATAAATTGTATGGGGCAACCGGCAATACCGTCACACTGAGCGACGCCAAGCCCATTACGGCAGCCTAGTTGATAGCCTGCCTTGCGCGGGTACGCATACTCCGCGGGTTCCAGGTTCGAGTCCTGGCGGGCCCTCCAATCCAAACAGCACCCTACGCTTTATCTTTATTGTAATACCTGCATGCTTCGGTACACCTCCGCGTTGGAACGGGTACCGGAAGACACTGTGGCACGATTCCCAAGGCACGCTCGAAGACCAGGAACGTGGCCTGGAATAGTTGCTTCCTATTGCCGACGCGTTTAAACGCAACCGGAAAGACTCCTAGGGCGAATGGCACTTAGTTAAGGCCAATCGTAGCTGCAGAGGGCTGAATCGAGGGGAAGTTTTCGCGACCGTTCCTAGCAAGGATGCTAGGGGTCGAGCCTACAGGGACGTATTCACGGCGTGTCTCGGAAACTTTCACTCGGTTTAGACCGGTCTTGACGCTTAACTAAGTGCTATTCCTCCTAGGGCCACTTCCGTGACGTGTGGTATACACTCAGAATCTGGACTTCGTTGTTCTTGATGCGATAGGACACGATATACCGCAGGTCATGGATAACCCGCTCGTATGTGCCACGAACACGGCCGCTTCGACCGCTTTTCGGATGTTCTTCTAGCTGACTAACGCCAATCCGTATCCGTTGGACAAGCTCAAAGGCCGCTCTCGGATTCTCGTTTGCAATATAGTTGTGAATTCTACCCAGCGCGGCCGTAGCGGTCGCAATCCCGGGTACGAAGTTTTGTTATCTTTGTTGGACTCCGGCGTCGTTCTCTCTGCTACCGTCAGAACTCATCCCACTCCTGGCCACTATTAGAGGGGAGCCGAGTCTCCGTTCCAGTCGACCTGGCGCCGGCGCCAGCCGCCTTGACTTTCCCTTCCACCTGAGTCAGCAGCGCTACAATCTCATCAGACATCGTGCTGATTTCGGTGAACTGTCCCTCTGCCGCTTCGTCCTGCCCGCTGTGCTTAAGCCTCACAATGTCTTTGATTACTCCGTGCATCCTGGCATGTGTTTTTTCCAGCTGCTGCATCTCAAAGAACTGCCCGTAGGTATTCATGCCCACCGAATACAGCCATTTGCCAAGATCGCAATCGCGGTGCGAGACGGCCTGATCCTCGCTAAGCGTCTCTTTGCCGTCCAGAAAGCCACGTATGCGGGTTTTCCACGAGAGGTGCTTTGACCGGGCTGACGTAAAATCTATCTTGTTGGGGCTACCACCCGTGCTGGCGGAATTTGACGCGGACGCACCAGCACTCCACGGCCGTTGCCCCGAGCGCCGATCCCCGCTAGCAATCACCGGCGCCGCTGCTTCGCCCAGCTGAAAGAACGCCATCAGCGTGTTCATGCCACGCGCCTGCTCGCTCATCGATTCGCTCGCCGCCGCCGCTTGCTCTACCAATGCCGCATTCTGCTGCGTCATCTCGTCCATCTGCATGACGGCCTTGTTGACCTGTTCAATGCCTATCGACTGCTCCTGACCCGCCGCCGCGATCTCTGCGATAATGTCGCTGACTTTCTTCACCGAAGTCACGATCTCCTCCAGCATCTGGCCCGATGCATCCACCAACCGGGTGCCGCTCTCGACCTTGGCGACGCTGTCTTCTATCAAATCCTTGATCTCTTTGGCCGCGCCCGCGCTGCGTTGCGCCAGATTCCTCACCTCGCTGGCCACCACCGCAAAGCCGCGACCTTGATCGCCAGCGCGCGCTGCTTCCACCGCCGCGTTCAGCGCCAGCAGATTAGTCTGGAAGGCGATTTCGTCAATGACGCCGGTAATGTCGGCGATCTTCTTGCTTGAGTGGTTGATTTCCGCCATCGCCGCTACCGCCTGGCTGACCACGTCACCGCCTTTCTCCGCTTGCGTCTTGGCGCCGCTGGCGAGCTGATTGGCTTGCGTCGCGTTGTCGGCGTTTTGCTTCACGGTGCTGGTCATCTGTTCCATGCCAGAAGCCGTCTGTTCAAGGCTGGACGCCTGCTTTTCGGTACGCTGGGAGAGGTTGAAATTGCCTTGCGAGATCTCTTCGGCCCCGGTACTGATCTGGCCCGCTCCGGTCTTGACCTTGCCGATCACCTCGTTGAGCTTAGCTACGGTGCTGTTGGCGTCGAACTTGAGTTGACCGAAAGCACCTTTGTAATCGGCTTCGATGGTCTCGCTTAATTCACCGCGGGCCATGGCCCCCAGCACCCGCACGGTGTCGTTGATGACCCGCTCGCTCACATCGACCAGGTCGTTGATGCCGGTGCTGAGTGTGCCGAAGAAGCCTTGCTTGTTTTCCAGTGGAATACGCAGGCTGAGGTCCCCCGCCTTCGCACTCTCGACGATTGCTTGCACCTCGTCCTCTACCGCTCGTTCCGCGGTACGGTCGGCCCATTCTACTACGGTACCCAGGCGCTCACCTGTGGTGTCGACAATCGGGTTGGCAATGAACTTGAAGGTGCGCCCGCCAATCTCGAGCTCGGAGCTGTGCCCGCTATCCAGTTGCGCCAGCAGGTTGCGCTGGTGCGCCGGGTTCTTGTGGAAGTCATCGATACTGGTGCCCAGCAACTTGCCTGCATCAAAGCTCGGCAAGTCCCTTCGAATATCGGTTTGCGCATTGCGAAACATGTCTTCGACGGCTTTGTTGAGATAGATGATGTTGTGCTCGGCATCGGCCACCATCACATCCGCCGAAACGTTATCTAATGCCTGCTTGATACGCAAAGCCTCGCTGGCTACGTTGCGTGCGTAGTCCATGTCGAATGCGAGGCCTATTTGCATGGATTTTAACGCATGCAGCAATTCACCAATCTCATCCTGCCGGGCTATGTCAATGTCACCGTTGTAGTTTCCCTCGCCAATTTCACGGAAAGTGCCGAGCATTTTCTGCAACGGATACAGGATTTCGCGTGCCAGCCCAAATGCAAGCGCGACCAGCATGAGCATGGCGGCAGCGGCCCCATAGACAAATATGTTGCTCAAATGCTGCAACTCGTCGCTGGAACGGTCTATGCCCCAAAAACCCAAACCACCCATCAAAACAATGATCGCCGCCAGTGCGACCAGAAAGGTGTTCATGCGCACTTGCAGGCTGAGTTTGTTCCAAAGTTTTAGCGGGCCGAACCCTGGATCCCGGTCCAGCCGTGCCTTGTTTGCCCGCACGTTGCGGTACAGCGCATCGGCTTGCGCTATCTGATCGCGACTGGGATTGGTGCGTACCGACAGGTACTCGACGACCTCACCATTGCGGAAGACCGGCGAAACATTGGCGTCTACCCAGTAGTAGTCGCCGTTCTTACAGCGGTTCTTGACCAGACCATTCCACGGCTTGCCTGCCCTGACAGTGTCCCACAAGTCCTGAAAAGCGGCCTGCGGCATGTCGGGGTGGCGCACCACATTGTGGCTCTTATGCAAAAGCTCCTGCGAGCTGAAGCCGCTCACCTCGACGAAGTCTCTGTTGACGTAGGTAATGATTCCCTTGAGGTTGGTTTTCGACACCAGCATCTGACCCGCTTTTAGCGCGACTTCGTTACCGGTGACCGGCTTGTTAATCTTCATTCCATTGTTCCTATACTGTGCTCTATCCATACGCTATTGCGCAGCCACCCGGGTTAGCGGCGAGCAATCACCGCTGCGCAAAGACGGGTCAATCAGTACTCATTCCATTACTCAGTTAATAACGAAGCTCAACTTCCCCTTTCCATAACGGGGTACGTCCACATCGAATCCACAGATGGAGCCCGACGCCTCAAGTGTTGTGATCGCGTCCGCGGATTGGTCCGGCAGCAGCGCCTTGTGCAGCCGCAGATGCGCGCTCGTGTCCGACATCATTAACTTCGAGCAGATATTCATCACCTCATAGAAATTGCCCAGTAGTGTTTCCGTCATCTCATCACCGCTGATAATTTCATTAGCGACGTTGGCAGGGATCATCGACAATGCCGCGCCAGAGTATGCAACAAAGGCACGGTCGCAGGCACACAGCGCCACCAGTTCGTCGTCCGCATTGAGAAACGTTGCGACGTGGCGGCCGGCAAGGTCTTTTTCCGCACTCTCGGCGACTTTAACACCGTCGCCAAATATCATTTCCAGAAGACGCGATATCGCGGCTGTATCCGGCATTACATAACTTTTTGACATGTTATTCTTCCTAGTATGATGCTGTAGATTTAGCCCAACACCGTGGTGAGTGCTTTTTCAAATGATTCGGCAGTAAAAGGCTTCGCGATCAAAAATTTGGCGCCGGCATCTGCCGCCTTTTGCCGCATTTCCGTGGTAGATTCTGTTGTGATAAAACCAAAATTTACTTCGATCTCTTCGGCGCGCAATGCCTCCAGCAGTTCAAGGCCGGTCATATTCGGCATGTTCCAATCCGCCAGCACGAGGTCGGGTTCGTTGTTGCGAATGCTCTCCAGCGCAATCGCCCCGTCTTCGGCCTGTTCAACATCGTTGCCGTCGAACCCAGCCTGGCGCAAGGTCCGGGTGATCATCATGCGCATGGCTGAACTGTCATCAACAACCAGAATTTTCATCTTTTATCTCCGTGTGGCTAACAAATAATATTCGTATCGCTGTCAGTTCCTGATGATATAGCCGCATCAACAACTCTAACCATAACCATAGTAGTATCGGCACGAATCGCCAGATCTTTAGCGCAATTCGCAGCAAAAAGTGCTGGCTGCTAAGATCACGCCCGGAGAAAGTTTAAGGAGGGAAAACAGGCTGAGCCGAACAAGAAAATTTCGGCGGCTGAAAGATTTCAGGTATTGTCGGAAATAAAAATAAACTCAAATAGTCATCGTGCGCTTGCCGTCTGAGCCGTTGCGTTTCTCTGAGCCACAGACCCGCAACTACTTACTCTAAAAAATTTGACGCTTTTAACCATAGCGCCAGCTCGCTCGGTCATGGCAACACTGGAACCATAGGTTTTTTCAGCCAATAAGGCGTTTTGCTGTGTCAGTGAATCCATATTGGTAACCGCATTGTTAACCTGGCTAATACCCTGGCTTTGATCCTTACTTGCGGAGGCAATTTCGGCAATGATATCACTGACTTTAGTAACGCTCGAAACGATTTCGTTTAGCGCTTGACCCGATTCATCGACAAGAGTTGAACCATTTTCAACCTTGGCAACACTTTTCTTGATGTGCTCATTTATTTCTTTAGCCGCAGTCGCGGAACGTTGTGCTAAATTTCGTACTTCCGTTGCAACAACGGCAAAACCTCTGCCTTGTTCGCCTGCACGGGCCGCCTCAACACTGGCGTTAAGTGCCAACAGGTTAGTCTGGGACGCAATATCATTAATGACCCCAATTATCTCGGCAATTTTTTCACTTGATTTGCTGATCTCACCCATCGCCGTGACTACATTTGAAACCAGGGTACCACCTTTTTCTGCAGTTTCTCTGGCACTTGTTGCCAACTGGTTGGCCTGTTGTGCGTTCTCGGCATTTTGTTGGACGATCGTGGTCAACTCTTCGACGCTGGTTGCTGTTTCTTCCAATGCACTGGCCTGCGATTCAGTACGCGCTGAAAGATTATTATTTCCCTGTGATATTTCTTGAGAAGTTGTTGTGATCTCAGCTGCAGTGTGACGTATTTCGCTAATCGTTATATCCAACTTAGCGATGGTTTGATTAATATTGTCCTTAACATCGCCAAATAGACCCTGGAAGTCCTGCGTGATTGTGCGAGTCATATCACCCTGCGACATACCACTCATGACTTCATTAATGTTTTCAAAGGCCGATACTATAACATCAAGTAGTTCGTTTACACCTTCCCCCAGTTGTTTGAAAAAACCTCTCTTTTTCTCCAGGTCAATACGTTTTGTAAGAACTCCTACTTTAGCAGAATCCACAATATCCCCGATTTCTTTTTCAATGGCAACTTCAACTGTTCGGTCATTCCATTCCACCACGGCACCAAGACTTTCACCATCTTCCGCAATAACCGGCGTTGCAATAATCCCAAATGTGCGAGCGCCTATTCTAGCTTCTTTTACCAGTGGGGTTTTAAGGTCAGATATCAGCTTTTGTTGATTTTCAGAGTCTCTAAATATGTCAACATTCGTTTCATTTAGCAAACTTACATTAAACTCTGGTATTTCCTTGGTAAGATCTGACTCTGCATTTTTGAGCATATTGACGACAGACTTATTACAATAAGTAATAAGATGATCATCATCAACCATCATCACATTAGATGTGACATTATCCAGTGCTGTTTTTATCCGTACACCATAGTCAGCTTGATCTCTGGCATCAGTCAAATCGAAGCCAAGATGAACTTGAGTCGCATATATATTTTTGATCAAAACACCAATGTCGTCTTTACGAGATACCTCAGCCCAGTTAAAGTAATCTCCGCTTGCAATCTGGCGCAACTTATCACGAGTGTAGTTAAGTCCAATTGCCAGGCGATGTGTTAGTAGCGTTCCAAAAACCAATACTATGGCAGCTCCTACTCCCAATACACCTAGGATAATCGATGGGCCAACTTGCATGTATGTGAGTACAGCAATGAGTGCTAAAAACAATACCGTAGAGTACATAGCAGCTCCTCCCGCTGAGATTACAAACGCTCGTTAATTGGAAAAATCTGCCGTT
>CAZJDL010000050.1:0-27017 GCA_964544755.1 uncultured Pseudomonadales bacterium
GAAAAAGAAATATTCAAAACGAGAAACACCCAAACCCGCCTTTACCGCCAAATGTGCACCAATGTGGCGTATAGGCAGCATTAACCACTCAGCCCGCAAGATACCCTGCCAGCCTCGCCCTTGAGTCGCATTTGTTGTCACATTCGCTATGTTTCGTAGTCGAACAGTCTCATTTGCGGTGGTGCTCGCGGTTCGGGCAGTTGATCGGCTGAAGCTTGTGCCCCGGATTTGGCATCCAGGTGATCCAGAATTTTCTTGATGACAAACGGATCTTCGATGCTCGCGATGATCTTGAAGCCCCGCCGCAACAGCTACAGATCGTGCCAACAGTAGGCGCTTTAGGCGACATCTATATTAAACACACGCTTAAGCCGCTGAGTTCAAGACATTTCCTTATGCTCTCCTACTGGTAGCTCTTTGTTTGTCTTTCCCCCAGCATCCTGTGTGTTGTTCCATCTCGATACGGGGTCTTCAATTCATACCTCACCATACCCCGGGAGGTGACTGCCAGCCGCTTCTCTGATACCGCAGGGCGAGAAATATAGCGGCACAACCATTCCAGCTTCTTACGTTCACGCGTTTTTGTAGCCACACCTGCATGCAGGGAGAAACCAGCGATCTTGCCGACCTGACTATTGCAAAATTCATCGTCTTCCCAGGATGGGATCGTTTGCAAAGTGAAGACTTTACGCCCCTGCTGAGATCCGACTGCAATTCGATAAGTGATCGAGTCCTTGAACCTAGAAACTGGTTCATTGCATCGTCGTCTTGCAAATCCATCGTTAAACAACTGCTTTCATATTTATCGCATCACAAGACTAACAAAACGCCAAAAGCGTCACGGTTTTGAGGCGCATTGAGATAGTGGTGGGGAAAGAACAAAACTGCGGCGCAGCACTTACCGTATTGAGCGTACTCTGAGCTATCCGCATGGCTGCCGGGCGTCTCCGCTTGATTGCCGCGCAACGGCACCCCAAGGGTGCTATGCTTACTGGTTAAGTCCAAACATATTTCGACAATGCTGTGAGCCTGCCACCGAAAAAATCTGACCTGCGCAAGACGATTGCCGAACTGACCGATGCCTACATTCGCAGTGGCGGTAAAGTCAATGCAATCCCGCGTGGTATCAGCGGCCACGACGCCGCGACGAGTCCATTGCGACCCACCACCTTTCAAACCGGCAAGCCCGCACGTGACGCCACGCCGTTAACCGACGTAGTCAAAACAATAGAAGCGCGCCGCCGGGCGAAACCCGTGAAACTAAAACCGGTGAAACCGAAGCCGCGCAAAAAACTTATTTACGACGATTTTGGTGAACCGTTGCGTTGGACATGGGTTGACGAATAGCGATTATTTGGCCGAGCCGGGTGCCAACCCACATTGTTCAAGCAGTGGCTGTAATGCGGCGACATGTCGCCGCAACGCGCCAAAAGCGACGCTAAATACCAGGTCGCGCTGCTCGCGCCAACGGCGATAGCCTTCCGGTTCCACGCTCGCCAGCATTTGCTCAAGTTGCGTAATCGCCGGCAACAACTCATACCGGCGGCGATTCAGCGCCACGGTCCACGGCTGTAACCCGGCGATAAATTTCTGCTGCACCACGTTAAGCAAAATGCGCGCGCGACAATTCGGTTGCTCGTTGTAGCACAGCGGCCGTTCGGCCAGGCGGTTTTTCAGCAGCAGCGTACCGCGCCCCAACTGTTCCGCAAGCAGTTGCCAGGAACGCAACAGCGCGCCGCCGTCACCGGATTTTAACAACTGCAAATCGCGCTCCAGCGCAGCGCTGTCTACCTGCCAGTCGCCGCTTAGCCACCGCTCTGCGCGCCGCAGCAAACGCGCCATCGCCATTGGCACCAGGGTGGCAGTTTCGGCAGGGTAATCGCCAAGTGCAGTGGGCACCTGCCAGAAGGCGCGCGTTTCGCTGGCTCCCAGTGTTGCCTTCCATATCACAGCGGGTAACTGCGTTTGCTTTTGGCGCAGCACCTCAGCAAGTTTTTGCGCCAAATCGTCGCGCCCCGCGGCTCGCAGCAGCGCCGCACAGGGCGCGCCGTGTTGCAAAAATTCAAGCTCGTAGATCAGCCGCTGTGATGGCCGCGCTAATTTTCCCAGGCTGCTATTGTGCGCCGCGACCAGCCGTTGCAAACGACAATCCGCCATCCGCAAAAATTCCAACAGATCGATCTTCGGCGCCACTAATTCGACCCGTAATTCGTGCGACGCCGGCATTTTGATCAGCGTCTTGCGAGCCGCCGCAGGTACCTCGATCTCTAACACCCGGGATAAGCGTTGCAAGTAGTCAGACAGCTTGTGCTCGGGCTCGGATTGACCGCAAGCCACGCATAAGAGGGCCAGCGAGAGGATCAAGACACACTTGCAACACACGCTACGCGCCTGCCTGCTTAACAATATTTAACCCCGTCTTGAAGGCGTGTATCATGAGATACTGTTCGCAAAGAATGGACGGCAAGTTACGCTGGCCGTGCTCAACGGATTCGAACCAACAGCAAGAAAATGTACGTAATGTTAATGCGCTATAGCGCAAAACTATGCGCCGTGCTGACGCTGGCAATGACCTGCGCCGCGGCTCAGTCGGCTGCCTTTGAACCGCGCTTCGAACAGCCGCGCAGTTGGGCGTTTATGCAAAACCGCGGTGGCATTGCACTCGAGCCGGCGTTTAACAAAGCGGGCCACTGGTTCTTACCGGTGCGCTGCAATGTGTCAGGCATCGAGGCGGTAACAACAGCGCCGCGCACCCTGCACTCAAACCTTGCCTGGCGGCAAACCAGCGCCAGTGTCAAAGACGGTCGCATTTACCTCGTCATCGTCACCGCCCAACAAGATCCTGGCGCGCCTTCGGCCGTTTGTGGGCCGGCTAAACTCGAAGCGCTGCACGCCGGCGATTATGAGGTATTTTACCGTGATCCCGATGGCAGCCTGCATAGCATGGGTAATGTGAGTATTGGTGCTTGCTAATCCTCCTGGCCGGAAAACAACTTGTCCCACTCGGCGCGTGCTTTAGCGGCATCCGATCGACCGCTGTGGATGGCGCGCCTGCGTCACCGAAGAGCTCGGCAAGCCGTGCACTCTTCCCGGCGTGACATGGGTCATATCATCTCTATTGATACTACGCCACAACCCCAGCAACCAAACTCACTGCCCCATTAACGACGCTACCGATTGCTATCAAAATTACCTTGAGCACAACAGTATAGGAGATTTCAGGATTCAGCGTCTATTCAGTTTAAGCGTGTAGCCTGCAATATCAGACGGTCTATTTGGCAGTCAATTGGAGCCGCCCATGCAATATATAACGCCTGTTTTAGCAATGATCGCCTTGTTGGCGACCAGTTCGACCACGCTTGCTGGCGGCGGCCATGGATATGGCCATCGCGGCGGGCATTATCAAGGCCACGGTGGTTATTACGCTCGCCCATACCATCGTGCACACCGACACCGCGCGCACCACGGCGAATACCTCGTTGGGGGCATTCTACTCGGCTCGCTGATTGCCAACAGTGTGCACCGCGCCCACAATGACCCGCGCCCCTACGTTGCGCGGCGTGTCTATCAACCGGCGCGTACTGTGTACACCGAACGCCGCACAGAAACTGTCAGCCGCCGCTTGCTGCGCGATGTCAACGGTGACTGTTTTGAACTCTTTACCGCGAAAGACGGCAGCGAAATACGCGACCCAATAGCGCGCGAGGAATGCAGCTGGTAGCGCCTTCGCGGGTGCTTGGCACTCACCAGCAGAACAATAGCATCGTTGTTCGCGGTCTGCGCCGCACTTCTGTTCGGCATCATCCAGTATGCCCAAATCACCGCAGTCGCGGCACAGCCAGAGCGTAATATTACCGTTAGATTCGACTATCAAGGGTATTGTGATAGGCTCGTTAGGGCATTCAGCTCTCGATTTATCCGAATGCACAACTAACAGACAATAAGGTTTGGAGACATTATGCACACAAGAATGCGTCATCTACGGCACTGCATATTATTAATCAGCGTAGCGGCGCTGATCGCCTGTGCCGACAAAGCCGAACAATCTGCCAACGCCGCTGAGCAAGAGGCCGAAACAGCCGCTAACGCGGACGAAGGTGTTGCCAAGTTTGCCCAGGTAGAAAGTGCAACCGCGATATTAAAACCAACCGCAGGCAACGAGACCACTGGCACGGTGACGTTTGAACCCAATGCCGAGCAAACGGCCATGCGCGTGTCTGTCAAGATCACCGGCCTTGGCATCGGTGATCACGGCTTTCACATTCACGAAATTGGCGATTGCTCCGCCGCCGATGGCTCATCAGCCGGCGGTCATTTCAACCCCGCCGATGTCGAGCACGGCGCTCCTGGTGCAGCAGCGCATCATGTGGGTGATTTGGGCAATATCACTGCCGACGCGGAGGGCAATGCAAGCGCGGCAATGGAAGCCATTGAACTAAGTTTTTCCGGCGCCAACTCAATACTGAACAAAGCGGTCATTGTGCATGCTGATGCCGATGATCTGCGATCACAACCCACCGGCGCAGCCGGCGCCCGAGTGGCTTGCGGGGTAATCCATCTGGATCGGGATAAACTCCCTCAGGAGTGAGGCTCGCGTGGCAGGCTCAGCTATTCGTCACCACGAAATAATGCACGCTGAACCGTTGCTCGGGGTCGGTCCAGTATTGAATTGGCTTGAAGTCTGCACCTGCGGCGATCTGACGAAACGAGGCGACAGTGTACTTATACGAATACTCGGTCAGTATGCGCTCGTTGGCGGCAAACTCGATTGCTTGGTCGGCGATGGTGACGCGCTGTTGCCGCAGGCTTTGTAGGTACATTTCAATACGCCCGGCCGCGCTATTGTATACGGCTTGATGCTCGAAGGTGCCGGTATCAAAATTAGCGTCCGCGACGCGATTAATATGGCACAAAACGTTTAGATTGAACGCAGCCGTGATGCCGGCAGCGTCATTGTAAGCGGCGTGCAATATGGCCGGCTCTTTTTGCAGGTCGACGCCGATTAGCAAGCCGCCATCGTTACTGCACAACCTGCGTAGCCGTTGTAGAAAATGTATGGCCTGCAAGGGCTCAAAGTTACCAATGGTCGAACCGGGGAAAAACAGTACGCGGCGCTGTCCAAGTACGGCGGCAGGCAGGTTCACACCATTGGTATAATCCGCGCAAACGGTGTGGATTTGCAGCCACGGAAACGTCGATGTCAGACGCTCGGCGGCGGCGTGCAGCGGCGCCGCCGAAATTTCTATCGGTACGTATGCCTTTGGCCGCAGCGCCGGTAATAGCAGTTCAACTTTCTCCGAGCTGCCACTGCCGGGCTCGATGAGCACGCAGTCAGCACCCACAGCGGCGGCGATTGCAGCGCTGTGTTGGTGCAGCAATTGTTTCTCGGTGCGAGTGGGATAATACTCAGTTTGCCGGGTTATTTGCTCAAACAGTTCGCTGCCACGGGTATCATAAAAATACTTGGGGGCGATCGTCTTTTGCTTTTTTTGCAGGCCCGCCAACAGTTCGGCGCGGCTATCGTCGCCAACGATCGGTTCCTTGTGGTGGATAATTTTTTTCTTACGCTGAGATTCGTGCAGAGCCATCGTTGCTACCAGTCATCTAGTTTAGTGGGCGAGACGAATGCCTGAAAACTGCCAGCGGTCCTGTGGGTAGAAAAAATTGCGATAGCTGGCGCGTATGTGGCGGCGATCGCTGACACACGAGCCGCCGCGTAAAACCATTTGGTTGCACATAAACTTGCCGTTATATTCGCCGATGGCGCCGGCCGGCGCAACAAACCCCGGGTAAGGCCCGTAGCTGCTGGCGGTCCATTCCCACACGTCGCCAAACAGCTGCTGCATGACGCCGCTGGTAGCGCTGGCGCTTCGCGGCTGCAGCACGTGCGCGTCAACGAAATGGCCCGCAAGCTTCTCGTTTCTTGCTGCGTTTTCCCATTCCGCTTCGGTTGGCAAGCGTGCGCCGGCCCAGCGGGCGAAGGCGTCGGCCTCATAGAAGCTTACGTGGCATACCGGTTCCGTCAGGTTCAGCGGCACGAGTCCGTGCAGGGTAAACACCCGCCACTGACCGGCTTGCTGTCGCCAATACAGCGGCGCATGCCAGCTCTTCTCCCGCACCGTCGACCAACCGTCGGCCAGCCATAGTTCGGCGCACTGGTAGCCGTCATCTTGCATAAACTGCAGGTATTCGGCGTTCGTTACCGGTCGGTCGGCCAGCGCGTAGGGCGCGAGATAAATCTTATGCCGCGGCGTTTCGTTGTCAAAACAAAACGGCGCGGTATCGTCATCCGTACCCGAGTCAACAAGGCCGCCCGCGTAATCGATGTAGCGTAACGGCACATTCAAGTGGTGTGCCGAACCTTGCCCAACAATATGATACGCCGGATACAAGGGATTCTGCGCGAGGCTGTACTTCAGGTCGGTGAGCAACAGCTCTTGGTGCTGCATCTCGTGGTGTAGGCCAAGTTCAGCGTGCCGCAGAATGATGGCTCTATCGGTGTGCTCTTCATCTTCCAACAGACCGGGTACTTGTGCGTCTATCGTAGCGCGGTATTGGTAAACCTGGTCGACCGTCGGGCGCGACAGTAAACCGCGCTGCCCACGTGCGTATTGCTGACCAATACCGTTATAGTAAGAATTAAAAAGAAAGTCGTAAGCAGCGTTCACCGGCCGATAGCCGAGGACAAACGGCTTTAGTAAAAAGGTTTCGAAGAACCAGGTGGTATGAGCAAGATGCCACTTTGGTGGACTCGTTTCAGCAACGGCCTGCAAGCCGTAGTCTTCGATGCAGAGGGGCTCACACAGCGCAATTGACTGCTCGCGCACACGTTGGTATTCCCGCGTCAACTCCGCTGCGCCAAGCATATAGCCGCTCGTAGTGCTCATCGAAACACAATACTAGCGTGGCTTCGGCCAGAAACAACCGCCAGCGGTATTTTTTACTTTGATGAGCACCCACCCTTTACCGCCAATATACATTTCGAGTTAATACGCGTGGCCACCACTATCGGTTCAATCACGCAGCCAAAGCAAATGACTGAAGTAAGAAGGCTTATGACAGAATAAGTTAAACTAGTGCACTGTAACGAATAAACTGCACACTAGCTCACAAGAAACCATCGACGACGCAATCGCACTAGGAGGCTGTCCGAGAATAGAAGCCGTAGCGAGGGAAAGCTGATTTGAGTCACATTTCTCCGTTATTTGAGGCGAATAGTTATGCTATTTAACAAAAATAAGGGGGAAATGTGGCCAAATTCAGCTTTTCCGCAGTAGGTTCTCTGTTCTCGGACAGCCTCCTAGTAGCGCCTATGGGCCTGGAAATCGAACAAGCAGAATTCAGTCGCGCTGACCATGAGCGTTTTCAGCGCACGCTACCTGACAATCTCGCAGCCTTAAAAAGACTGCTCCGCGCGGACTCTATTATGCAAACCACTCACGCGACAAGGCACTGAAAATGATGCTGCAGGGTTACAGCCAATTGGCGGATCAAAATACACACGTCGCCCAATGGCAGGTAAAACTGTGCTAAAACAGGCCATTCATTTTTTGCCGGACCCTGCGCCGGACGAGATAGCAGACAACGTAGAGGCTTTTCTGCACCAACTTACCGGGTCTACCTTGATCAGCAAGCCCGGTAAAGACACCACCCGCACCCGCGCCATAGCGACGTTGTTGCATGGTAACGAACCATCCGGCTTACGCGCGGTGCACAGCTGGCTCAAGAGTGGTCAGCAACCTGCGGTCAATATCATTTGCTTAATAGGTTCGGTGCAGGCGGCACTGCACGAAAAGTTGTTCAAGCATCGCGTGGTACCCGGCCAGCGTGATCTAAACCGCTGCTTCAGAGCACCGCTTGATGATTACCCCGGCAAGATCGCCGAGCATTTTTTGCACCTATTGGAACAAGAGCAGCCAGAATGCCTGATCGATGTGCACAACACGTCGGGCAGCGGTCCTGCGTTTGGGGTGGTAACGTTCGACGCCCCCACACACCGGGCACTGGTGGCACTGTTTACCCGGCGTATGGTCATTACCGACCACAGGCTCAAAAGCCTGATGGAGGTGAGCAACGCCAACATGCCGGTGGTCACGATTGAATGTGGCGGCGCGCAAGACCCAGCCGCCCACCAGCTGGCGCAACACGGCTTGCAGCGCTACCTGTTTGACGACTCTGTGCTGCAATTACCCGAGCACGACGGCGCTATGGATGTCTACTTGCACCCTATTCGGCTGGAGTTGGCGGAGAGTACAATTATCGCTTTCGGCGAGCAACCAGTCGCGGGCGCGCATCTGACGATTCCAACCGACGTTGAGAAATTTAATTTTGGCGTCGTCGAACCGGACACCTTGCTGGCCTGGTTAGGCGAAGACGGTGAGGATGTTCTGCAGGTCAATAGCGCCAACGGTGATGATGTATTGAGCCATTATTTCACCGTGCGTGATAACGGTCTTTACCCGCTGCGGCCGTTAAAGCTATTTATGGTCACCAGCAACGCAACCATCGCCATCAGCGATTGCTTGTTGTATGCCGCTGCGGTGGAGCCAGTGGGAATGTAAATACAGAAACAATCACCACCATAGCAAACTATGGAAGCAATTGTTTCTCTACACGAACTAAAAAAACAAGGGCCAACCACAAATTGGCCGACCCAGAACTTCTATTATTCTTGCGCGCCTTCAATTTCTTCTTTGGCGCTGTCCAGACGCTGTTTCGCTTCGTCCAGCGTATCTTCCAGATTCTCATCACCTGCAGCCTCTTCAACCTGGTCGGCGGCACCATCGTAACTGGCGGGTTGTTCTACCCTCTCACCGGCGGCATCACCAGCCTCATCCACAGCGCCTTCAACAGAATCCGCCTGGCTTTTGACCAGCTCTTCAGCGCTGCCGGCCGCGCCACCAATGGCTTCGCCCGCAGCTTCTGTGCCTTCCTGCATCGTTTCCTCAATTTCTGCCGCCTGATCAGGGGCTTCGGCGCCGCAAGCGGCCATTAGTAAACTGATAGCGGCTACGCTGGCCAATGTGGTCACTTTTTTCTTGACTGAGTATTGCATAATAATTTCGCCCTCCCATGAGCAGACTTCAATGAATGGCCACTTTAAATACAAGCGGGGCCGCTGACAATAGGACTTTTCACCAAACGTGACGCAGAAGTGCATAATTTTCATTGCTTTTGCGCAATATTGCCTCGTCTGGCGAATATTTTACATTCTGTTGCGCACGATCCCGGTAGCGGTGACTTAAACGCCAGAGGGTGAGCAAAAACCGCAGTCAGTCACCGTCCCAACCGTCACTACCTAGATCTTTCAGCTTGCTTTTATCGATGTCTTTCAGCATTTTTTCGCTATCGCGCAGTTGCCGCCAGGCACTTATCGTAGTGCGAACTATCAGTCCAACAACAACTGCAATCACCAACCAAATTTCCCATCCCATAGTGATTCTCCGGCTTGCGGCCATCCAAGAAGCCGCATAGTATGTTATGAAAAAAACAACAGCTTAATAATAAAAACGACTAACACGGCGTTGAATACACGCTTGATCCAAACGCTGCCTTTAGCGATAGAGACATGCGCGCCAAGCCAGCCGCCGATGGAGTTGCCCAGCGCCAGGCACAGGCCCATTAGCCACAGCAACTCCACCCTGCTCGCAAATACCGCCAGCGCCGTGACGGTATAAACCATGACGATAAACACCTTATGCATATTGACCCGCACCAGGTCGAAGCCCAGTACGCGATGCAATATCGGCATCAATATAAAACCCACACCGAGCTGAATAAAACCGCCCCAAAACCCCGCACCGAGCAGGCAAACATGCCCGGCAAGCAAACGTTTACCGCTTGGCGGATCCTGCGCGGTTGTTGCACTATCATCGTTTTTATCGATAGCCATCAAAACCAGCACGGCAACCATCACCACGGCAACAACGCGGTCAAACCACACACCGTCCAGCGTCGCGCCAACCGATGCGCCAACGATGGCGCCAGGCACTGCAGCCAGCGCCAACGTTAAACTCAATCTAAAGTCTGCATAGCCGCTGCGAAAAAAAGTGACTACCGCAGTAGCGTTTTGCGCCAGAATAGCAATGCGATTGGTGCCGTTCGCCACCGGACCCGGAACACCCATAAATAACATAACGGGAACGGTCAGCAGCGAACCACCACCGGCCATGACATTCATAAAGCCGCCGGCGCAGCCGGCCAGAAACAGAAGAATACCTTGCCAGATTTCCATTGCTCTTGTCAGGGAACGAAAGCGGTGCCGCTTAAGTCACGAACGCGCAAACCGCGATAAACGGCCTTTGAACACAGCGACGCCGGCTTTTGTGCGGTTAATGGCTGACTCACACTGCAAATAAAATGCAGGCGTAAACAGCAGTGTCACGAAGGTGGCCAACAGTACGCCGAAGGCTAACGATACGACCATGGGAATCAAAAACTGCGCCTGTACGCTGCGCTGGGTCAGGATTGGCAGCAGGCCGACAAACGTCGTCAGCGACGTTAGCACGATGGCACGAAAACGATCGGCAGCGCCTTGCAACAAGGCATCCCACAACGTCATACCGTCATCGCGCAACCTGTTGACCCGATCTATCAGCACCAGATTATCATTTACCACGACCCCGGCGCAGGCGATGATACCCATCAGCGAAAACATACTGACTTCACGACCGATAAGCACATGCCCCAAAATAGCACCGACAATGCCAAACGGAATGGCGACCACGATCAACAGCGGTTGCCAGTAAGAATGAAATACAACGGCCATTAAACCGTAAATAATAATTATCGTCGCGATCATCAAGCTGACCAAAGCGCTTTTAAACTCCGCCTCTTCTTGCTGCTCACCCTCGAGCTTCACCTCCAAGCCCGGAAAGCGCGCCTGCATATCGGGCACGTGCTTTTGCAACAGCTCTTTAACGATTGCACTCGCGTCGTCGCCCGCTTGCAAATCGGCGGTCACCAGTGCCTGGCGTTTACGATCGACGCGTTCAATTTTACGATAACTCGGCGCGTAGCTAACCTCGGCGACGGTTTCAAACGGCACCTCCATACCGTCGGGTGTGCGAATGCGCATCTGCAACATGCTGTCGATAGACGCACGCTCAGCGCGCGGATAGCGCACCATGACTTTAACGTCCTCGCGCAATCGCGGTATGCGCTGCACTTCTTCGCCATAAAACCCGCGCCGCACCTGGCGCGCCACGTCGGCCAGGCTTAAATTCAGCGATTCACCCAGCGGTTTCAGCTGGAGAACGATTTCAGGGCGGGCGTTATCGAGGCTGTCACGAACATTGAATACGGCGGGGTAACGCGCTAACTCCTGCTTGAGCTCGGCGCTGGCTTGCAGCAAGGTGTCCATCGCCGGCGCGCTGAGTTCCAGCTCAATCGGTTTGCCGTCCGACCCGATCTGCGCGAACATCTCGAACTCCTGCGCGGCAGGTAGGTCGCCAATATAGTCTTGCCAGCGTCGCTTCAACTCCTCATTGCTGCTACTGCGCTGCTCGGGGTTGACCAGCTCCAGTAGCGCGATCACCTTGTCGCTATACGCAGCGACCTGGATGATGCCCGCAAACGGCACAGACCCTTTGTTCAGTTCGGTTTTGAGTCGCTGCGCCTGCGCTTCGATATGATCCATAACCGCCGTCTGTTGGCTAAACGGGCTGCCTGCGGGCATGCGTACTTCGGTGTAGATAAAATCTGCCGCAACGCGTGGAAAAAAGCTGGACTGCAGCCAGCCGCCCATGAAATACGTCGTCGGCAGTAGAAAAGCGACGGCGAACACTGCCAGCGTTAGACCGCTGCGGCGCAAGCAGCGCTGCAGAAAGGGCACATAGTATTGCGCGATAAACACCGCCATGCCTTTTGCCAGCCTGGCGCGCAGCCGCTCGAGACCACGCAGCCAGGCAATCCGGCCGGGGCGCTCGGGCCTCATATGCGCAAGGTGACTGGGCAGGATACACAACGATTCAAGCAGGGAAAACGCCAGCGCCAATAACACGACGGTGCCAATATGCACCGGTTCGGGTGAGTCGTCCGGCAGAAAGAAGAACGCGCCGAACACAATCATGGTCGTCAGTACGGCAAAAATCACCGGCTTCAGCACCATGCGGGTACCAATTACTGCGCCCTGCGCGCCAGGCAGGCCGTTAGCCTGCGCCGTATACACCGACTCACCCACAATTATGGCGTCATCAACGACAATACCTAGAATCAGAATAAAGGCAAACAGCGAAATAATATTAAAACTGACACCGGCGGCGGGCAGCATCCAGATTGCACCCAAAAATGCCACGGCAATGCCCACCGAGACCCAAAAAGCCAACAGTGGCCGCAAAAACAGCAGCAGCAATATAAATACCAGGGCCAAACCACTCAAACCACTGGAGAACAGAGTGTGCAGGCGGCCGGAAAACGACTTGTTCATATCGCGCCAGACAACCAATGTAACGCCGGGTGGCAGGGTCGCCTGCCGACGCTCGACGAAGGCGTGCACGGCCTTGCTGGTCGCGGTAATATCGGGGTCGGACGTGAGATAAATGTCTAGTTGCAGCGACGGCATATCGTTCAAGCGACTCACCACATCGGTTTCTTCGAAGCCATCGGTAATGGTCGCAACGTCGCCCAGTTTGACGCGCGTGCCGTCGAGCTTCTTGAGCAGGACGATAGCGGCAAAATCCTGCCCCGAATAAGCTTGACTGCGGGTTTGCAGTTGCACATCACCGTCGCTGGTACGCAACTTGCCGGCCGGCAAATTAATGGAATAGCCGCGCAAGGCGGTGGCAACATCGCTCAACGTTAACCCGTAGCGGCGCAGGTCTTTATCGGAAATCTCGATGCTAACTTCATCATTGCGCGGCCGGTTTAATTCGACCAGCTGCACCTCGGGCAAGGCCGCCAGTTCGTCGCGCAGCTGGTAGCCCAGTTCTTTCAGATTGGCTTCGCCAATAGCAGCCGCTAGTCCAATGCTGATCACTCGCGAGCGCCACAGAATTTCGCTGACCTGCGGCCGCTCCGATTCCACTGGAAAAGTCGTGATCGCATCGACCCGTGATTTGGTTTCGTTCAACACCCGCAGTGAATCATATTGGCTGTCAACTTCGATGATAACTTCACCAAGGCCTTCGCGTGCGGTGCAGCGAATGGTGTCCGCGCCGTCAATCGTATCGACAACTTCTTCGATACGTATGCAAATTTGCTGCTCAACTTCCGCCGGGCCGGCTCCGGGATACGCGACGCTGACACGCACCATATCCAGCTCGTATTCGGGGAAAAATTCCTTATTGGCGGTGGGGATCGTCGTGATACCGCCAACGATAATTAACACCATCAGGATATTGGCCGCAATCGGGTTGGCAATGAACCAGGCGACTATTTTGTTCACATGGACGACTCGGCGGCTTTTGCCGCACGCTTGCTGTCTTGCGCAAATACCTCTGCGTCGGCCGGCGTCGGCGCGATCGGCATGCCGGCAACGGCGAGCGCCAGCGGCGACACAATCACATCCACCGCCACGTCGAAATCGCCACGCACTGCCACTTGCCGGTTGTTCATTTGCAGAATTTGCACCGCCGCTATTTGCAGCTTATCGTCTTCCGCCAACCAGATGACATCGCCCGGACGCAGCGCCGCGCGCGGCAGCAACAAGACGTCGTCCAGACTTTTACCGCTCAGTTCGGCTTCAACAAACTGTCCAATCGCCAGCGGTGGCCGCTCGCTGTCAGCTTGTTCGGCGTATGGCTCGGGAACCTCGGCTACCGCGTAGATAATGCGCGTTTGCAAGTCGATACTCGCGTCGGTGCGGGTTACATACGCCTGCCACTGCCACGCCCTGCCGCCAAATACACCAGTAAGGGTTACCGGCACCTTGACGGCTGCATTTTTCGCGCGCGAAGCTAGCGGCAGAGCCAACAAGGCCACCTGGCGGTCGGTCAACGGCAGGCGCACCTCGACCACGTCGGTCGCGTACAAGCGAGCCACGGGCGTGCCTGGCGTGACGTACTGGCCTATGTCGACAAACGTTTCCCGAATACGCCCCGCGAACGGCGCGCCGATGCTGGTGCGTTGCAGGTCGAGCCGCGCCTTGCGCAGATCAGCCTCGGCGGCGGCCAACTGCGCCTGGGCGCTAGCGATTTGTGGTTTTTTCAGAAACAAGGCGTTGGCTTCGGCGTTGCCCACATCGCGCCATTCGCGTTTGGCTTGCCGCGCCTGGCCCTTGATAGTGGCCAGATTTTGCTCTGCGTCGGCGACCGTCGCTTTGGCACGCACCAATGCGATCTCGTAGTCGTCCTGCTCTATTTGCACCAGCGTTTCGCCGGTGGCCACAAATCCTCCGGCGGCAAAATCGCCGGTCACCGCTTGCACCGTGCCGGCTACTTGTGCAACCAGATCAATTTCGCGGCGTGGGGCAATGCTGCCCTGGGTGGTCACCGTCAAGGCGTGCGTACCCGGTTTAGTGCGCAACACTTCGACACCCTGCGCCACGGGTTCGCGGATCGGGCGTGCTTCCGGTTTCGGTTTCCCGACCAGAAAAAACCAGGAGATGGCGACCCCGACCAACAGCACTAATGCTGGAGCCAGGAATCCTTTAAAACGCGCAGCGGCCGCTAACATATAAACTCTTGTCGTTCGCGACTAAAGTTACTCTTGCCATAAGCGAATGCTTTTTGTGGCAGCGACCTTAGTCACGAAAGGAGGTAAGTCGGGTACTACTTAGCACCAAACACAATCTCGAACACGTCATTATAGTGCGCCGCGAAGTTTACCGTCAGACCCTTCTTCAGGTAGTCCGGCAATTCGTCGTAGTCGCGCTGGCAGGCGTCGGGCAAAATCAGCTCCTTGATTTTGCTTCTTCGGGCCGCGATCACTTTTTCACGAATACCGCCCACTGCCAATACCTGCCCGGTCAGCGTAATTTCACCGGTCATTGCCAGCGGTCGCGGCACACGTTGATTGCGCGCCAGCGAGATCAGAGCGGTGGCCAGCGTCACACCAGCGCTGGGGCCGTCCTTGGGGGTTGCCCCCTGGGGCACATGCATATGAATATACGACTTGTCGAAGAACTCCGGATCACATTCGTAAGTATCGAGATTGGAGACCACATAGCTGTAGGCGATTTCCGCCGACTCACGCATGACCTCACCAAGCTTGCCGGTGAGCTTGAAACCACGGTTAATGGTGTGCACGCAGGTCGCCTCAATTGGCAGAGTGACGCCGCCCATGCTGGTCCAGGCGAGGCCGGTAACCACGCCTATGCCGCTGATCATGCGCTCCTGGCGAAACATCGGCGAGCCCAGATACTCTTCGACCTCGGCCTTGCCGATGCGTATTTTTAACGCGTCAGGACCTTCCAGCAGTTTCACCACCGCCTTGCGAATAATGCGTTGCAACTGCTTCTCGAGACTACGCACCCCGGCCTCGCGCGCATAGCCTTCGATCAGCATTCTCAGCGCCCCCTGGTTAATGCGTAACTGGCTGGACTTCACACCGGCCCGCTTCAGAGCACGTGGCCATAAATGATTTTTGGCAATCGCCAGTTTTTCTTCGGTGATATAGCCCGCCAGCCGGATGGTTTCCATGCGGTCCAGCAGCGGCCCGGGTATGGTGTCCAACTGGTTGGCCGTGCAGACAAACAGCACCTTGGACAGATCTATTTTCAGGTCGATGTAGTTGTCCAGAAACTCACTGTTCTGTTCCGGGTCTAACACTTCCAGCAAGGCTGACGCCGGGTCGCCCTGGTAGGAAGCCCCAACCTTGTCGATTTCGTCAAGCATAATAACCGGGTTAGACACGGCAACCTGCTTGAGCGCCAGTACCAGCTTGCCCGGCATGGCGCCGATATAGGTACGCCGATGGCCCTTGATTTCGGCTTCATCGCGCATGCCCCCCAGGCTGAAACGATAAAACTCGCGCCCAAGTGCGTCGGCAATCGAGCGGCCGATTGAGGTTTTACCGACCCCGGGCGGCCCGACTAGCAGAATGATCGAGCCGGATATCTCACCCTTGAATACTCCCACCGCCAGAAATTCGATTATGCGCTGCTTGACATCGTCAAGACCGTCGTGGTGTTCGTTCAAGACTTTATCGGCGTGACGCAGATCGAGTTTATCGTCCGAAAAAACACCCCACGGGATGGAGGTGACCCAGTCGAGATAGTTACGCGTGACGCCGTACTCGGGTGAGCCGGTGTCCAGCACCGACAGCTTTTTCAGCTCGTCATCGATTCGCCGCTGGGCATGTTCGGGTACGCTCAGGGCTTCCAGCCGCTCGCGGAAGATATCAGCGTCGGCGGTTTTGTCGTCCTTGGAAATACCCAACTCTTTTTCAATGATCTTCAGCTGTTCGCGCAGGAAAAACTGGCGCTGATTGTCGCTGACTTTTTCGTTAACCTCCGCGCTGATTTGTGTTTGCAACTTGGCGGCTTCCATTTCCTTGCGCAGTAATAACAGCACTTTTTCCATCCGTGGCAACAGTGGCACGGTTTGCAGAATATCCTGCAAGTCGGCACCCTTGGCCGAGGTGATGGCCGCGGCAAAATCGGTTAGCGGCGACGGTTCGTTCGGACTGAAATGGTTAAGGTAATTTTTCAACTCTTCGGTGTACAGGGGGTTTAGCGGCAGCAGCTCCTTGATCGCCTTCACTACCGCCATCGCATAGGCTTTGACTTCCTCTTCATTTTCATCGCGGTGATCGGGGTATTGCACCTGTGCCAGGTAAGGGCTCTCGTTGCTGAGCCAGTTGACCACCCGAAAGCGCTTGACCCCCTGTGCGATAAATTGCAGACCCTCACCCACCACGCGCACATTGTGCAGCCGCACAACGCAGCCAATGGCGGGAAACTTGTCGGGGTCGACATTTTCCGGCTCTTCGTCACCCGCGTACACCAATCCCAGGGCCTGGTGGGGGGTCTTGCCGACCCGTCTTAGTGTTTCTTCCCAGCGCGGTTTGCTTACCATGACGGGCTGGATTTGCGCGGGGAAAAAGGGACGGCCACCAATTGGAAGAACGTAGAGTTTTTCGGGCAATATTTGATCTGGCGCGGCCAGATCTTTTGCATCATCGGGCGCGCTTTGAACAATCTCGGTGTCTTGTTTAGTCATGAGCTTTCAGATGGATCCGTTGCTGCAAGAGAAGTGGCTAATGTAGAGACAGATGGCCGTGAATTCAACTTTTAACTAGGTTTAAACTGGCGACAAAAAACAGACCGCCCTCGTCCATTGGTATAGCGCGGCAAGGTCGGTAGCCGCTAGCCCTTGTCTGCCACGGATTTCTCAGCGACGCTAGTGCACTGTAACAAATAAACTGCACACTAACACATTCGCATGCCTGCTATGGGCCGCCATGGCTGATCAAAAAATAAATAAATCGGCTAAATTATGCGCATTTTGTGAACTTGTCTATACTCAAAAACATAACGCCCGACTGCGTTAAATTGCCGGGCCATATTGATATGGCACTTTTAAGCCCTTGTTTAAAAAAAGTAAATATGAAGCCAGTCAAAAATATCATGATGCATGAGATGCTGCGTATTACGCAGTCCTTTTGCACCGACCATTTAGCTGTTTTTTTAAACAAGTTTGAGCTGAAGTGCGCACAGCTGCGCGCGCTCGGTACTTCACAAACCGCGGCCGATGTGCTGGCCTTGACACAGCTGCCACGCAGCGCGCACAAGGAGTTTACCAACACTTTTCTGGCATCTACTCTATACACGTTCGCCGACTTTCAGGGCATGCTGGAGGAAGAAAGTGACGAACTCGCCACTTCTGCTACCACCAGCGAAACACTGGAAGGCGAGTTGGCGCTGCCAGTGATGATCGACAAAGCCGAGCAACGCTTTAGCGAATTGCTGTACATGTTAAACAAACGCCTGTCGGTGATCGGTCAACAGAAGATTATCACCGCCACCAACCCGTTAGCGCCGATCAATTTTGCGCTGGCACTGGAGCAGGCGATCCAGAACCTGCCATGGGACCTGCATACCCGCATCGTCGCGTTTAAAGTCTTCGACTACGAGTTTTTGCGACAACTCGGCACCTTGTATATCGATGTCAATCAAAGCCTGGCAGGACAGGGTATTCTGCCCAACCTGAAGTATATTGACGACACCGACGACCAACAACGCGAGTCATTAAGCGACTCCCAGCAAACGCTTATCGAAGCACATGAAGCCGCCGCCAAAGTGTACGAGGAGCCAGGCAGCACGCACGTTTTTGCCACCCCGGAGTACAGCGCTGCCGCCAACGACGCTACCGACCAGCAACCGGTCGAGTACGTCGGTGAGCTATTTCACCAGCTGTTAAGCGACCCGGCGGTGAGCGCCCATCTGAAAAACCACTTGAGCCGCCTGTATACACCGTACGTAAAACTCGCGCTGTCTGATGCTTCGTTCACCAACTCCGAGCGGCATCCGGCGAAACGCCTGCTCGAAAGCCTGACCGAGGCGTGCACAATCTACCGCGAAAAAGCCGACGATCTGCGCAAACCGGCTCTATTGATGGAGATAAAATCGGTGGTGCAGCGCCTGGTCGATGAAAGCGACGACAACCGCCAGATATTTTCTGACCTGGCCTTTCGCTTCAGCGCCTATTTGCGTCAATGCGACCGGCAGATCACGAAACAACACGATAAGCGACAAAAAGGCCGCGATGGCCAAGCAAAGCTGCAACAACTGAAGCAGCATATAAGCCACATTATCAAAGCCAGAATCAAGGATCACGAACTCGCCGTGCCCAAACCGGTTACCGTTTTCCTGACCGGCACCTGGGCAAATTACATTACCAGCCAGTATCTTAACGCGGGTACGCAGAGTGAGCAGGCCAGCCAGGCGCTGGCGATGGCTGATCAAATTATCGCCTATGTGGCGCCGGTCGCCGACCGCAGCGCGCCCGAATTCACCATCATTGCACCGCCAATACGGCAAAGCCTGATCGCCGCCGGCAGCGAAGACCTGGAAATCAGGCAATTCTTGCAGCAGCTGATTAAATACTATCGTGCGGCGCAGCTTTCGGAGCGCAAACCCAGGGCAAAGTCGGCGTTTTAGCATCTAGCAGGCTAAAGAAAACCACGTTTTCAACGGTCTGCTAGACTTAAAATTCTAACCAGCAGAGGTAACTATGGCAGAACATAATCGAAAACATGAACGCATGCAGCTTCGCCAGGCGATTAAGGTGATCGATATTGTCAACGGTTGCGCGGCCGGCGAAGTGGTCAATATCACTGTTGAGGGTATGATGCTGAGCATGGAACAATCGATAACGCCCGGCTCTATTTATCAATTTGCCTTAACGCTGCCCGAAGCCATCGGCGATCATAAGGTCATTAACGTCGGCGCAGACTGCCTGTGGAGCCGCAAGGCAAATCAGGACAATCGTTATTGGGCCGGGTTTCAGATTATCGACGCGTCTGAAACCGCGGAAGAGCTGATTTCCGAACTGATTAATATGCACGGTGCAATCAGCGCCTGATTTCCTCGCTTACGGTGAAATAACGCACCCCTTCTGTATAATATACCCCCCTATGCCATGCCGCTAAGATAGAGGGTTTTATGCCGTTACATTCTGCCAGCCCGCAACAACTGCTTGGGCTGGAAACTTCACTCGACCAACAACTCACCGCCTATAAGAATTTCGGGTTAAAGCTCGACCTCACCCGTGGTAAACCGAGCGCCGCGCAGCTGGAGTTATCCAACCCGCTGGACGGCATTTTAGGCGGCGACTACCACGCCGGCGCGCTAGATTTACGCAACTATGGCGGCCTGGACGGCATCGCCGAAGCCAAAGCATTGTTCGCCCCGCTGCTCAGCGTCAGCCCCGCAGAGATACTGATCGGCGGCAACGCCAGCCTCACCTTGATGTACCAGAGCGTGCTGTTTGCGCTGCATTTCGGCGTGCAGGGCAGCGCGTGGCACGATGAAGGTGCTATCAAATTCCTGTGCCCGGTGCCGGGCTACGACCGTCATTTTACGATTTGTGAGCAACTGGGTATCGCCATGATCACGGTACCCTTCACCCCTGAAGGACCGGATATGGATCGCGTTGAGGAGTTGGTCGCAAGCGATTCGAGCATTAAAGGTATCTGGTGCGTGCCGCGCTTTTCCAACCCCACCGGGCACGTTTACAGCGACGCAACCGTGCAACGCTTTGCCCGGCTCGCACACAAAGCCGGGCCGAATTTCCGCATCTTCTGGGATAACGCCTACGCGGTGCATGCTTTGACCGACGCGGCGCCGAATATATTGCCCGTCATGGAAGCCTGCCGCGACCAAGGCACTGAAGACTCAGTGCTTATATTCGGCTCCACATCAAAGATTACCTTTGCCAGCGCAGGCCTGGGTTATATGGGCGCCTCGCAGCGGAATCTGCAACACTTTAAAGCCGCGTTGGCGGCCGCCACTATTGGTCCCGACAAAGTCAACCAGCAGCGCCATCTCCTGTTTTTGCGCGACCAGGCAGCGATTGAGCGGCATATGCGCCGCCACGCCGACATTCTGGCTCCAAAATTTCAGTTGGTGATGGACCAGTTGGACAAAGATTTGGGTGAAGGTGAGTACGGTCGCTGGTCGCGCCCGCAGGGTGGTTATTTCGTATCGTTTGATACCGTGCCAGGCCTGGCAACCAAAGTAGTAGGCATGGCGGGCGATGCAGGGGTTAAGCTAACCGCGGCCGGGGCGACATTCCCATACGGTAAAGACCCCACCGACAGCAATATCCGCCTGGCGCCGAGTTACCCTACGCTGGACGAACTGCAGCAGGCGCTGCAGGTATTTACCACCTGCGTGAAACTGGCCACTGTGCGGCAGCAGCTGGCGAAAGAAGAAGTCGTGGTTAGAACAAGCCCTGGTTAATCCGACTTATCAACACTGCCGCCGCGCGGGCGCGCATGCGACACCGGCAGGTGGGTGACTTTGTCGCTACCGCTTTTGCTTTCAGTGATTTTACCCACGCCCTCTTTCTCGACTTCATCGATACGAATAATAGCGTGCATCGGAATATAACTGCGGGTAACGTTGCTGAACTCGTTTTTTAGCTTTTCTTCGCCCGGATCGACCAGCACCTGACTGCGCTCGCCAAACACGAACTCTTCTACTTCGATGAAACCATACATATCACTTTGGTAGATTTCGCGCACGTAAACTTCATACACCTGGTTTTGGCTCTGAAAAATAACCTTGTAGATCGCTTCATTGCTCATGGGGCAGGATCACCGAAAATGGGGTGGTAGTAGACTCGCTTTAAACTCAGCATATCATAGCGCTTACACAAACCTCAGTATAGCTGTGCCTGCGCCGGCACCACAGGTATAATGCTCGCCCCAAAAATGCAGGCGCGCTATTTCCCCAGCCCATGGTTCATTCCACGAAAAAACTGTTCATCAAAACCCACGGTTGCCAGATGAACGAATACGACTCCAGCCGGATTGGCGATTTACTCGGCCACACGCATAACCTGGAGCTCACGGATTGTGCTGAAGACGCCGACGTACTGCTGTTGAATACCTGCTCTATTCGCGAAAAAGCGCAGGAAAAAGTATTCCATCAACTCGGGCGCTGGCGCCGGTTAAAAGAAAAAAACCCGGATATTATTATCGGCGTGGGCGGCTGCGTCGCCAGCCAGGAGGGCGCGGCAATCAGCACCCGCGCGCCTTATGTAGACGTCATATTCGGCCCACAGACGCTGCACCGGCTCCCGAAAATGCTCGATGCGGCGGGTAAGGGACCGGCGCTTGTGGATGTCAGTTTCCCGGAAATGGAAAAGTTTGACCACCTGCCGGAACCTAAAGTCGATGGCCCCACGGCGTTTGTGTCGATCATGGAAGGCTGCAGCAAGTACTGCAGTTTTTGCGTCGTTCCGTACACCAGAGGCGAAGAAGTGAGCCGCCCGTTCGACGATGTAATAGCCGAAATCTCGCATCTGGCCGACCACGGCGTGCGCGAAGTCAACCTGCTGGGGCAAAACGTCAACGCCTACCGTGACCGCAATCACTTGAACGAAAGCATGGATTTAGCCGAGCTATTGACCTATGTGGCGGCCATACCCGGCATAGCGCGCATCCGCTATACCACCTCGCACCCGATCGAATTCAGCGCTGCTCTGATCGACATATACGCGGAAATCCCAGCCCTGGTGGATCACCTGCACCTGCCGATACAGGCCGGTTCCGACCGCGTCCTCGCGTTGATGAAGCGCGGCCATACGGTGCTGGAGTACAAGGCAAAAATTCGCCGCCTGCGGCGCATCCGTCCCGACTTAAGCCTGTCATCCGATTTTATTATCGGTTTCCCCGGCGAGACCGACGCTGATTTTGAAGCCACGATGAATTTGATCCAGCAGATCGGTTTCGACCACAGCTTCAGTTTCATCTATAGCGCGCGACCCGGTACGCCGGCGGCAGAGCTGCCCGACGACACTCCGCTGGCGGTTAAAAAACAACGGCTGGCTATTTTGCAACAGAGGATTAACCAGCAGGCGCAGACGATTAGCCGGCGCATGGTCGGCAGCGTGCAGCGCGTGCTGGTCACCGGCGTTTCCAGAAAAGACCCAGGGCAACTGCAAGCCCGCACCGAAAACAACCGGGTGGTCAACTTTAGCGCTGCCGATCATGGCCTGATCGGCGAGTTTGCGGATTTGCATATTAATGCAGCGCTACCGCATTCCTTGCGCGGCGAACTTTTGCCTCAAAGTGAGCTTTTGCGAGTATCATCCATGCTCTTAAATAACCAAAATGCATAAGTAATACCCATTGATATACATAAACTTTTGATTTCACTAGCGACAATACCGTATATGCTTAGTCAACAACGAGGAACTGCCTTGCGGCTTTCAGGCCCGATTTGAATTCGAGTACCGCCTTCCAGACAACGCTCTCCCTTGAGCCCAACAACGTGCGCCGGCTAGCCAATCTTTGCGGTCAATTCGACGAGCACCTGAAACAGATCGAACAGCGGCTGCAGGTCGACATCAGCAATCGTGGGCACGACTTCCAAATCAGCGGCCCGCGCGCATCAACGCTGGCCGCGCAACAAATTCTGCGCGACCTGTACGCGCAAACTGAAACCGACGAAGCGATCACACCCAGTCTTGTACACCTGCATTTGCAGGAAGCCAGCCGCGAAGGTGAGAAACCCGCAGCGGCTGGCGAAATAGCGGAAGACTCCGGCATTATTCGGTTGAGACGTTCGGCAATCAAGCCACGCGGCGCCAATCAGCGCAATTATGTGCGCTGCATTCAGCAGCAGGATATCAATTTCGGCATTGGCCCGGCCGGCACCGGCAAAACCTATTTGGCCGTCGCCTGCGCCGTCGCCGCGCTGGAGCAGGAACAGGTGCGGCGCATACTGCTGGTGCGCCCGGCCGTGGAGGCCGGCGAAAAACTGGGTTTTCTACCAGGAGATCTGGCGCAAAAGATCGATCCGTACCTGCGTCCCCTATACGACGCCTTGTACGAAATGCTGGGCTTTGACGCCGTGGGCAAACTGATCGAACGCAATGTTATTGAAGTCGCACCGTTGGCATATATGCGCGGCCGCACGCTGAACAATTCGTTTATTATTCTGGACGAAAGCCAGAACACCACAAAGGCGCAGATGAAAATGTTTTTAACGCGCATCGGCTTTGGCTCCACCGCTGTGATTACCGGTGATATAACCCAGATAGACCTGCCCAAGGGAACGGCATCCGGCCTTATTCACGCCAGCACGGTCTTGCATAAAGTTGACGGCCTTCGCTTTACCTATTTTCACGCCAAAGACGTGGTGCGCCATGCGTTGGTGCAGCGTATTGTCGAAGCTTACGACCGTCACGAGCTGCAACAAAAGCCCGCGGAAAATCGCTCCTCTGGCCGCAACGCCAACAGCACTCACAAAGAATGAATGGCATAGAACTTAGCGTGCAAAACGCTTCCACCAGCCCTGCTGTGCCGCCGCAAACAAGCCTGCGAAACTGGGTGTCAGGCACAGCCAGCGATCATGTTCAAAATGCCGAACTGTGCATCCGGATCGTTGACGAGCAGGAGATGACACGTCTCAATGAGCAGTATCGACACAAACACGGCGCGACTAACGTATTGGCTTTTCCACAGCACACTGCAGCCGAGGTGGAGTGTGATCTGCTTGGCGACATTGTCATCTGTGCACCTGTAGTAGAACGCGAGGCCAAACAACAGGGTAAGACCAGCACGGCGCATTGGGCGCATATGGTCGTGCACGGTGTGCTGCACTTGCTGGGTTATGACCATGACGAGGACGCGCAGGCACAACGCATGGAACGACTGGAAACCACCATATTAACTACGCTGGAATTTCCACCGCCGTATGAAGAAAGCGGCGATTCCTAACAGGAGATTCAAAAAATCATGAATGAAGATCGATCTGGCAGCGATTCCGATGAGCGCAACTGGCTGGAAAAAATCGCCCAGCTTTTTTCCAGCGAGCCAAAAAGCCGCCGGGATCTTATGGACGTTATCAAGGCCGCCAATCAAAATGACGTTATTGACAAGGAGGCACTGGAAATACTCGAAGGCGCGCTCCAGGTTGCCGACAAACAAGTGCGCGACATTCTTATCCCTTCATCGCAAATGGTAGTCGTCGGTGTCGACGAAGGCGCTGACCAATTCATGCCGAAAATTATCGAGTCAGCCCACTCGCGCTTCCCAGTGATCAGGGAAACACCCGACGAAGTACTCGGCGTATTACTGGCTAAAGACTTGCTTCCACACATTCTTCACAAAGAAGATTTAGACCTTAGCAAGCTGCTCAGAACGGTGACCTACATTCCGGAGAGCAAGCGGCTCAATGTTTTATTGCGCGAGTTTCGCCAAACTCGCAACCACATGGCCATTGTGTTGGACGAGTATGGCAGCGTTTCGGGCCTGGTAACCATTGAGGATGTGCTGGAGGAAATTGTCGGTGAAATCGAAGACGAGCATGACCCGACGACTGAAAATTTTATCCGCCAGATTGCCGAGCGCGACTACCTGATTAAGGCGTTGACCCCCATCGAGGCCTTTAACCGGGAATTCAGAGCAGACTTCAGCGAAGACGACTTCGACACAATCGGTGGCATTCTGATGCAAAAATTTGGCTACCTGCCAAAGCAGAATGAACTGGCGACGCTGAACGGGTTTAAGTTTCGCGTTATCAACGCCGATAGCCGCCAGATTCATTTACTCCGTATGACCCTGGCGCCAGCAGCTTAAACCCGGATATTCCCCCAATGCCAAACAAGCCCTGGCTGCGGAACCTGCTAGCTGTCTGCGCGGGAACGCTGATTACCCTGAGCCTTGCCCCTTTTGATATGGGTTCTGCCGGCATGGCGGCCTTGGTGCTGCTGTTATTTTTGCTGGCAAACAGCAGCCCGCGCACTGCCTTCGTACGCGGTTGGTTTTTCGGTGTGGGCATGTACGGCAGTGGCGCGTCGTGGGTTTATGTCAGCATTTATCACTACGGCAACGCGCCCGCGCCACTGGCCGTAGTGCTTACCCTGCTGTTTTGTCTGGGTCTGGCGCTGCTCAGCGCCCTGCTCTGCTATATTTATCGGCGTTTGCTGGCCAACGACAACTCTATGAGCCTGGCCGTCTTCCCTGCGCTGTGGGTGCTCGGCGAATGGTTGCGCACCTGGTTGCTGTCGGGCTTCCCGTGGTTGTTTATCGGCTACGCCCAAATCGACGGCCCGTTACACGGCTGGGCGCCGTTGGTCGGCGTCTTTGGCATGAGTTATCTGTTGGCGCTGTCGGCAGCGTGCGTTTTTCTGCTGCTGCTGAGTAAGAAAAGAAAATACTGGCTAATTGCACCTGGCCTGGCGCCGTGGTTGCTAGGGCCGCTATTCAATACGATTACCTGGGTTCAACCTCTCAACAAAGAAGTCACGATTGGCCTGGTGCAAGCCAATATTGCGCAAGACGAAAAATGGCAGCCGGCAAAAATCCCGGGCCATATCAAACTGCAAGAGGAGCTAACGGAAGAATTGTGGGGCAAGCAGGTCGTGGTTTGGCCGGAAGCGGCAATACCCATGCTATATGCGAAAGCCAAGCCCATTATCGAGCGGCTGAACCAGCGTGCGCAGCAGCACAACAGCGCCTTTTTTACCGGCATCCCGTATCGAAACACTGATGGCGACTATCACAACAGTATTGTCGCCCTCGGCAGCGGCAGCGGAATTTATTTCAAGCGCCGCCTGGTGCCATTTGGCGAATACGTACCACTGGAGAATGTGTTGCGCGGCCTGATCGATTTCTTTGATTTACCGACCTCGCATTTCACCCCCGGACCCGCCGAACAAAGCTTTCTGCTGGCAAACGGTTTACATGTCGCGCCATTTATTTGCTACGAAGTGGTATACCCGGCGCTGTTGCGAACCGGCAACAAACCCCTGCCCGACTTTCTGCTGACCATCAGTAACGACACCTGGTTTGGCGCCTCGATTGGACCACTTCAACACCTGCAAATGGCGCGCATGCGCGCGTTGGAACTGGGTCGCGCTATGATTCGCAGCACCAATAATGGCGTCTCGGCCTTAATCGACGCCGACGGTTCGATTACAGCGCAAACGGCACAGTTTGAACAGCAAGTGTTGACCGGCACAATTCATCTCTACAGCGGTAAAACACCTTATGCCCGCTTTGGCAATCATGCACTGCTACTTTTTTGCGCAGCCTGTGTTGCGCTGCCGCTGCTGCAGCGCAGTCGCCGATCAACCAGCAGTACGTAGCAAGCCCTGTTGTGCGTAGCAAGCATAGTGGGGCTGGAGTATCCTAGCAATCTTTCCTGAAACAGAATCAAACATTAATGAACCAGCAATACCATCCCGAAAAAGTCGAAAAGGCTGCCCAGCAGTACTGGCGAGACCAGCAAAGCTTCGCTGTTAGCGAAGACCCCGAGCGCGAAAAGTTTTATTGCCTGGCCATGTTTCCCTACCCCAGCGGGAAACTGCACATGGGACATGTGCGCAACTACACGATCGGTGATGTGATAGCGCGCTACCAGCGCATGCAGGGCAAAAATGTGTTGCAGCCCATGGGATGGG
>CAZJDL010000051.1:0-26458 GCA_964544755.1 uncultured Pseudomonadales bacterium
TTGCTGAGATATGCCTAGTTGCTTGGCGATTTGTGTCTGGGTCAACCCCAAAGCCCTGCGTGCACCGACACACCCGGTAAGTACATCCGTGTTTTTCTTGGCATCGCAAATTCCTTCTGCGTTTTCATCGTCGATGATTATAACCGAACAGCAGGTTGGCTATTAAATAACCGTTACGACCCCTTTTTCTGAAGAGTGCATTATTCGACAAGGGATCTGAGGATCTGGGGTCAAGTCTTGACTTAACATATTTGTCTGGGAAGATGCAGTCCCACTCCGCAACGTTGGCGAGCCCCTCACTGAAAAAGCGCTTCATGAAAAATACCGCCTGAAAAGGCGGTCGTAACGATTATTTATTAGCCACTGTCTTTTACAAAAAAGATGTGCCTTGAAAGAAGCTGCGAGCGACTGGCATGATTTGCGCGAGGCGCCAGTGACCAGCAAACACTACCTCAACCAACGCCGCACCAGTGCGGCGGCGACCCACAAAAATAGCAAGGGCAATACCACCGTCTGCATGGAAAACACAACGATAAGATTGATGGCATTTTCAGCAATGTCTTGCACTGCCGCTTTGTAGTCTTCCAGCCGCCGTTTAAAGTCAACCTGCTTCACGGCCGAGTGGTAAAGCTGCCTGGCTTTGTCGATCAGTGCGCCGCTGGACTCCTCTACATGATTGTCTTGCATCACTTCGTCGTTTATTGCGCCGATTTTTTCCCTGACGTTTTCGAGCTGTTCGGAAGACTGCTGATACTGCTCGGCAAGGAATTGTTGGTAGAACCATTCGTTGCCGAGGGCCACAAGCGGCATCAAAAAGCGCAGCAGAAGCACGCATAAAAACAGCTGCGTTGCCAAGCGATTAACAATGCCGCCGGCGCTGATTCGTGTCCACTGAGTCAGCAGAAAAAACCCCCCTGCGAGGGCGAGCAGTATACTCAGACCTACCCAGCCACTCATGGCAAGCAGGATTTTCTGTACTCCCAGCGAGCTGCTTGCCAGCAGCATAAGCCAGGAAAACCGCTCGACCAGATCGTTGACCGGGTCGAGAATCTGGCCGGGAGTAAAGTTGATCCCAACACCGGCCGGCTGAATGGCAATCTCGGTGCCTTGCGCAACGGAGATAACGCCATTCAGTCCGCGGGCGATGGCAAAGCCGACCAGCGCGCGTTTGAAGGCGCTATCGATGTACTGACTCCCCAATTGGTCCATGGGCCGGAATAACGCCAACGCGACGGTGGCGGCGACGGCGATGGTAAGCACGGCTCTTTTACTTGTTTCCGACATTGCTATTTGAGAATCCGACAGTTCGATTTCAGGTTACGATCACCGGCATTTTTCAGTGCCGCTATTTTGCGATACAAAACACGCTCGCTAATACCCAGCTTGCTGGCCAGGCTACTGCGGTTGCCCGTACGCAGTGCGAGCGCACGACGCAGGTGATCCTGTTCTACCGCATCGAGACTTTGAATATCTTCCCGCGGGCCGGTGGTAGGCCGGGAGGAGTCAACACAGCATTTTTTCGGCAGGTGTTCGGGGAGAATCGTGTCGCCATCGCACATCAGTAGCGCGCGTTCGACGATGTTACGCAGCTCGCGAACATTGCCCGGGAATGCGTACTGTTGCAGGCAGTGTAACGCTGCCTGCAACAGTGATACTTCGCGATCAGACTGCAGCCGTTGTAGCAGGTGTTCGATCAATAGTGGTAAATCATCGCGGCGTTCGCGCAGCGTCGGCAGCAACACCTCGAACACATTGAGGCGATCGTACAGGTCTTCGCGAAATTGGCCCACGGCGACCGTATTGGCTAACGGTTTATTCGTTGCGCAGAGGAGCCGGAAATCCGTGCTGCCGACGCGGCGAAAGCTTCTAGTTTCAAGTAAGCGTAACGATTATGTCAGCTTGGCACATTAATGTATGCCATAAATGGCAGTAATCGCCGATTCTTCAGGCGCTAGTTATTATATGTGGCTGAAATATCGAGGGAAACATAACGACATCATCATTGCCTGTGTACCATTTTTGCAGCAAACCCGCGAATAACGCGACAGGAAAAGCGAGGCGATAATCATCGATACCGTGCTGGAGCGGGCAAGGGCGGAGGTTCAGACGATTGCACAACGACGGCTCGCGGTCTTACCCAACCAGTATTTAGTGGTCAATGCGCGAGAGCCACAGAAAATGTTGTAGGGTTTCTTGCCATCGGCGATTAGTATAGCGTGCGGACTGCTGGAATTTAAAGTCGTAAATGACCCGCTATTCAGGGAGCATAATCGCCCGCTTCTTCTTTGTAGCGGTGCTGGATCGCGATCGACGTTGGCAGCATAGAGCCTGCAACAATTAGGGTTTACCCTGGCTGTTTCGCTAGCAGGCGGTAGCGAACGCTGATCCATAGAAGGTTACCCTGTTGCATAACAACGGGAACGAGGCGAGAAACATGGTAATAACGTTAGTTTACCAATGCTAAAACAGTAGCGAGGAATAACGATGAAACCCGACGTAAAAGCATTCTTTGATGAGCCGACCAACACTATTTCTTACGTGGTGTCAGACCCGGCAAGCGCGGCGTGCGCCGTGATTGATTCGGTGTGGGATTACGACCACGCCGCGGGGCGCACATCGACAGCATCAGCCGATGCGATAATCACCTACATTCGCGCCAACAACCTGCAGCTAGACTGGATACTGGAGACGCATGTGCATGCCGATCATCTCTCGGCTGCGCCGTATATAAAACAACAACTTGGAGGGCAGATTACAATTGGCGGTGAAATTGCCACCGTGCAAAACGTTTTTGGCGAACTGTTTAATGCGGAAGCGACGTTTGCCCGTGACGGTTCGCAATTCGATCATCTGCTGGTGAACGACGAAACCTTCGCATTGGGTAAGCTGCAGGTGCGGGCCTTGCACACGCCAGGGCATACACCGGCCTGCATGACCTATGTGATTGGCAATTGTGCGTTTGTCGGGGATACGTTGTTTATGCCCGACTATGGCACAGCGCGTGCCGATTTCCCCGGCGGTGATGCAGCGACACTTTACCGCTCCATTCAACATATCTTCTCGCTGCCGGCCGAGACGCGCTTGTTTATGTGCCATGACTACAAGGCGCCTGGGCGGGATGAACACCTGTGGGAAACGACCGTTGCCGAGCAGAAAGCAAATAATGTGCATGTGCAGGCAGGCATCAGCGAAGCCGAGTTTACCCGTTTTCGCAACAAACGCGACGCCACGCTGGGCATGCCACGTCTTATTCTTCCGTCGGTACAGGTGAATATGCGCGCCGGGCATTTACCGCCGGCGGAAAACAACGGTACGCGTTACCTGAAAATTCCGCTCGACGTGCTGTGATTCACGGCAACCATTCCATTTAAACCACTCCTATGGGTAAACAGTATGGAAATTAAAAAGATATCATCATTTTTACATGTATCTTCTGAGGTCTGCGTTGAAGATATTGGAATTGCCGCCGCGCAAGGTATTAAATCTATTATCAATAATCGGCCCGACGGGGAGGCCGAGGATCAGCCCTTGTCTAGTGAGCTCGAAGCGGCGGCACAGCGGCATTCGCTGGTTTATCAGCACGTACCGGTCACGCCAGGAAAGCTCAGTGAAGAAAACGTGGCGCAGTTTAGAGCTGCACTGGAAACCTTGCCGACGCCAGTACTGGCGTTTTGCCGAACCGGAACGCGCTCGACCACCTTGTGGGCAATAAACGAAGCACAGCATGTGGATGTTGATGCCATTCTGAGTACGACCCGGGCTATCGGCTACGATCTCAAGGAATTACGCCCGCGCCTGGAAAAAGTAGCGGCATCATCAGGCGCCGCAACCCGTTCGGTCACACGCGACAGCGTGCCCGCGCGCACCTAAACATTGCGATTCACGGCGATCATGCCATTTAGGTTGCGTAAAATATAAAACCGTATGAAAATTATGAAGATATTGCCGTTTTCACATGTATATCCTGATGCTTGTGTCGAAGATATCGGAATTGCCGCCGCGCAAGGTATTAAATACATTATCAATAATCGGCCCGACGGGGAGGTCGAGGATCGGCTCTTGTCTGGCGAACTCGAAGCAGCGGCACAGCGCATTCGCTGGTTTACCAGCACATACCGGTCACGTCAGGAAAGCTCAGTGAAGAAAATGTGGAGCAGTTTAGATCCGCACTGGAGACCTTGCCGGGGCCAGTACTGGCGTTTTGCCGAACCCGCCCACGCCGCACGAAGCGCAGCCGGCTTGCAGTGACGTGCCGGTGAGTGACAGTGACAAGCGTTAACGGTGGAGGAGGGTGGCTTGCAACACTCTTTCCTATTGCGGGATGGGCTGCAAGGTACAAAAGCGACGCGTTGGCGGGCGACCTTATCGCCGGCGCCATTACCGCCGTTCTACTTATTCCGCAGGCAATGGCCTATTCGCAACTGGCGGGCCTGCCACTAGAGATTGGTCTCTACGCGAGCATCGCGCCGCCCATTCTGTACGCGATATTTGGCAGCAGCCGAACCCTGGCCGTCGGACCCGTGGCGGTTGCGTCATTGATGGTGGCGGGAGCCCTCAGCGCGTTCTGGGTGCCAGGGTCTGCCGAGTATGTGGCGGGTGCACTTATTCTCTCCATGCTGGTCGGTATTATCCTCGCCGGCCTGGGCCTTGCCCGCGCGGGAGCCCTGGCCAACCTGCTCAGCCACCCGGTGATGGCCGGTTTTACCAACGCCGCAGTACTACTGATAGCGGTTAGCCAATTCAAGCATTTGCTGGGTTTGAACGTGCCTTCGCACCTGCGTGTAGATCAAACCGTGGTTTATATTCTTTCGCACACAAGCGAAATTAATTTAGTAACGACCGGCATCGGCGTGACCGGCATCGCATTGCTGTTAGTCCTGCGCCGCTTCGGCGCAGCGTTATTAGTGGGTGCTGGAATCTCGAATGCCAGTGCCGCGACGCTGGCGCGACTGGGCCCGTTACTGATAGTGCTGGCGGGAATCGTCGTCGTTACGGTGCTGAATCTGGACCAAACTGCCGGAGTGCGTATCGTCGGCGTCATTCCCGCCGGCCTGCCGGATCTTAGCTTGCCGCTATTCGATTTCGCCATATGGCGACAATTGCTGCCCGCCGCTGCTGCTATTGCTCTTGTCAGTTTTGTCGAAAGCGTGACAGTAGCGAAAGTGCTTGCCGCCCGCAGGCGCGAAAAAATCGACTCAAACCAGGAACTCGTCGGCTTGGGCCTGGCCAATATTGGCGCTGCGTTTTCCGGCGCGAGCCCGGTATGCGGCGGCTTTAGCCGTTCGGCGGTTAACTTCGCCGCGGGTGCTAATACGCAGTTGGCAGCGATTATAACGGCATTGATTATCGCGCTGACGCTGGTGTTGTTCACGCCGTTGTTTTACAACCTGCCGCAAACCATACTCGGCGCCATCATTCTGGTCTCGGTCGCGTCGCTGTTCGACCTGCATACCTTGCGCCTAAGCTGGAATTACTATCGCGCCGATGCCGCCGCCTTTATCGTCACTTTTTTTGCCGTGTTAGCCGTTGGAATAGAAGCCGGTATAGCAACCGGCGTAGTGCTTTCGATAACGATGTTGCTATGGCGCACGAGCAAACCGCATATGGCCATTGTTGGCCGAGTAGGGAACACCGAACATTACCGCAACGTACTGCGCCACTCGGTACAAACCTGCCCACGTGTGTTGGCCGTGCGGGTCGACGAAAGCCTGTACTTCGCCAACACGCGCGCATTGGAGGATAAGCTACTGGAAATCATCGCCCAGCGCCCGGAGATTGAGCACATCGTGCTGATTTGCAGCGCGGTGAATTTTATCGATACCAGCGCACTGGAAACGCTGGAGAGCTTGGTTAACGAATTTAAAACTGCCGGGGTAACCTTGCATTTGGCCGAAGTGAAAGGACCGGTGATGGACGGGTTGGCGCGCACTGACATACTTAAAACGCTGGAGCCAGGCCGTGTTTTTCTGAGTACGCACGAAGCGATGCTTGCGCTGGATTGCTAATTGTTCGGAATATTGTTGGGATTTGTGCGGTATTCACGGTGGTGCTTGGTAGGACAACGTCTGCTGGCTAATGCGATATATCTAATTTAACATAATATACATTATGCGCACTTGTTGCCGGATGAGCCAAGTGCGCACTTGCCGGTTGCTTCACAATGGGTATTTTGGCACAACCCCCGACCAGACTTCGAGCGTTGATATGGACTGAAGGAAACCTTCAGTCTGACGGAGTGCCAACCCATACACCAGGCGCACCATCAACCCCGCCTCGATGGCGAGGTTCGAGTAAACGGGTTGGCCACCCGGTTTCTCGCCGGTCGGCGCCCGCCACGCTGCGATCGCCTCTTCGGAAAACCACAGGGTCAGGTTGCCCCGGTTTCGCAGTCCGGCTTCATACTCGCGCCCGTTCCGCACGCGATAGCGTTGCTTGGTGTACTTCAGCTGCGTGCGCTTTGGATAAAGGACACGATATCATAGCGGAAAGTGGACGCTGAGCGGAGCCGTGCACCAAGGCTCTGCCTTGGCGGTAAGTACTTGTCTTTATGCCCATTTCTCGGCTAGATTGGCTATTTTATAGCAATAGTGTATAGTTTAACGCAACATTACATTTATGAGGAGCCGCAGACATGGCCCACGACACCGCTATCGACTATTTTACTGTCCGGGGGATGCAATCCTCCGCGCCAGAAGGCCTGAATGCCGCGCTACGCTTAGTGATGGACTCCATGCCTACGTTGCTCTATGGCGACCCTGCAGACGAGCTGACCGTCGAGGAAATTGCCGTTCTCAAAGAAGGGGGTGTGGATCTATCGACCGTGGTCGATCGTGATCCGGTCGCGGAAACCGCCATCAAATACGCCGCCATTGTTGAAAGTAGCTTGACGTTTAAAGAGGTCGCCGCGCGGCTCGGCAGATCGGAGAGCCAGGTGCGCCAGATGATTGCCCGTCGCACCTTGTACAGCTTCACGCTCGAGGCCCGTCGCTACATCCCGGTCTTTCAGTTTGATAAAAAAGGCAAGTTGTTGCCGAACATCACCAAGGTCAACCCAGTGCTGAGTCGGGATTTACACCCGGTTGAAGTGTTTGAGTGGTACACGTTGCCCAAGCCGGATTTATACCTGAATGATGACATTGACCAAACCATCAGCCCCATCGCGTGGTTGGCGGACGGTCGAGATCTTCGCACGTTGGTGACACTCGCAAAACGCCGGTAGCCACCGATGTCCAAGCTGCCACGTGCGCCGGACATGGAGCGCCTACGAGCAACCCCCCCGAGTTTGATTACGATCGGTCCAAACCTAATGTTGCATCGGATCTACAAGCGTGGCGGGACCCACCCGACATTGTGGAATACGTTTCGAAGCTTCGGGCCGTTATCTCGGTTTGATCATCACTTACTGGATGACAACGGCGATGCTCATCTGCAGGACCGTAGCGTGTTATACGCCGCTACCGATATCCCCACGGCGCTGGCCGAATATTTTCAGGGCAACGATCGTCGCATCAATCGAACCCGCAATCAGCCCTGGCTCGTTTCTTTCCGTCTGCCCGGGCGAATACAGCTCCTTAATTTGAGCGATACGTTTTGTGTGCGAATCGGCGCATCGATGAAACTCACGAGTGGACCCTTTACGAGTGCTCAAGCCTGGTCGCGCGGTTTCTACGAGGCCTACCCTGAGATTCAAGGTTTGTACTACCCCTCTTCCCTCACAAATCGCCCGACCATTGCGTTCTATGACCGTTCCAATCACGACGCCATATTCCCGGCCAATACACGGATGCACCGTGAACTCAAATCACCGTTAATGCACCAGGCGTTAATCATTGCGTCTCACGAAATCGGGTACACCCTCATCTAAATGCTGGGCATCAACGAGTACGGTTCGAACTGTCGATACATCACCTGCCGAATCGGTCCAGGCAAGCACAAGATCATCGCCACTGCGCAACATCTGAGGAAATCCGGATGAGCGAGTTTCATTGGTGCGGGCGATCACATGTATCGGGCCGAGCTTACCTCCCGCGGATACTTGACGCAGACAAATTTCGGCTTGCCGATCCGCTCCGGAACGAAGCCAGCTGACCACTGTGGCACCGCCCTTAAGTAGCACAATATCGACGCGGCCGATGGGTTTGTCTATATCAATATCAAGCGCTGCCGAAAACGTGCTTGCCGAGTCATTGGAACGCGCAATACGAACGCGGGAGATGTCGTTTGCAGCAGTAAACCAGGCGACAGCAACATTAGCCCGATCGGCGGCTATCGCTGGCCCGTTCACCGGACAGCCGGCTATCTTCCAGTTATCGTTCGCGATCGGCCGCCCTTTTTCCCAATGACCATTGATGGCGCGCGCGACGTAAATATCCCGCTGCTCCTCGTTGGTTCGATTTCGGTACACCGCAATCGGACCGTTCGCACCCACAGCCACGTCGGTTTGGCAGCAATCGCAGACCAGGTCATCCACTAGCTGATCATTAGTTATCGCCCCAGCGGGTGTGATAACGGCGGCGCGTAGCGTCATTCCAGCTCGTGTTTTCGCCGCTTCAGCGTCCTGACCGTCCTCGACCGTGTTACGCCCATCCAACCACAGTGCACCCACGCCCGCCTGCCAGGGAAACAAACTGACAAAGCCGTGTTCAGTTCGGGTGTCATCGGTATGCGGGGTCAGCGACTCGCTCCAGGATCTGCCGCCATCTTGTGAAATTGCGATCGCCACATCGTATGCGTAGGTTCCACCGGGTCGTTTGGCAAGCCAATGGGCGGCCCAGAGGCTTTGCGTAACGGGGGTCACGGACGGGAAATCGGCCCAGTTGACGAACCAGTTCTTGCCATGTGCGACGGTTTGCGCTGGCCTCCAACCGCGACCGTCGAGCTCGGCATAGCGCAGTGCATAGCCGTCGCGTTCGCGTTCGAGCCAACTAAGAATGACCTTGCCATCTGGTCCCCGCGCCAGGTGCGGCTCCGCGCTGCCCTCCCCTGCGGGCGACTTCATAGCGGTAACCACAACGCGGCTTAGGGCACGGTCAGCGCAACCCGTGGTCAGGACGATGGCAAGTATGAGGCAAGTGAAATAGCGCATGACGGAGATAGTCGCGTGTCTGGTTCCTATGGGTAATTCACGCAACGAACGGCCGACAGAATATATGTCGATTGCGACAAAAATTGTTAACAAGAATTTTACCGGCGATCATTGTTTCACGAACAAACCTAGTCCCACCGGTAGGTCAGGCGGGCATAACCGCGTCGCCCAGCGAGATCATACGTCATTGTATCGGTATTAGCATCGGTCCATGATGCAACGTAAGGGGCCTTTTTATCCCACACGTTATCGATACCGACCGCAATAGTGGCTCTTTCGCTAATCGCTAAGGAACCTTGAATGTTGTGATACGCTACGGTACCGATTTTCGATCCGATAGTTGGCTCTACCGCATTGAAGTCATCGCCCTTGCCTATCACCTGAATGGCGTAGTTTGCGGACCACTTGTTGCCCTGAAAATGCATCGACACATACGACTGTTGCCTTGAATAGCCGCCGTTTCCGCCGCCGATGCGGCCATCAAATACGATTGGAGCCGCACCGGCGAAGGGAATGACTTCATACTCATCGAGAATGGTTGTTTTCCAGTCAAACGTCGTGTGGATATCAAGGAGCTTGAAATCGTAGCGCAGGTTGAAGTCGATGCCCTTAATAGATTCCTTGCCGGTATTAATAGGCTGGGCCGACAAAAAGTCGACATCGCCGCTGATGGAGCTGCGAGTGAAATGCCCCGATGAACAGAAATCGTGGGCCAGGCCAGGTGTGTTGTAACAAACATCCAGTTTCGTCGATCCCGGTATTTGCGTAATAGCATCGCTAATTTCGACATCGTAATAGTCGAGGGTCACTGATAAGCCTTCAAGAAACGACGGTTCGAATACAATGCCGAAGGTGAAGGTATCGGCACTTTCCGGACTAAGCGCGGTGTTGCCACCGACCGTCGTAAGAACTGTGTTGCCCAACTGAGCGAACCCGGTGGGCACGCCGTCAGCCTGGCAGTTCTGGAAAACAACATTGCCCGGGTCCAGAGTATTCCATCCAGAGCACGGATCTGTCGTCGTCAGGTTGCCTTCCGCCACGCCACCAAAAAGCTCATTAACGTTCGGGACGCGAAATGCTGTCGAGAAGTTCGCCCGCAGCTTGAGCAACGGTAGGACCTGCCAATTCAGCCCCACTTTGTAGTTATCCGCCCCGCCAAAGGTCTCGTAGTCTGAGTAGCGGAGCGCGATGTCGAGGACCAGAGACTCCGCGAGCGGCATCCCCGCAAGTAGCGGAACGCTAACCTCGGCGTAGATCTCGTCCGATTCTACGGTACCGGATATCGGGTCTGCGGCGTTGGTGTTTGCCGCACCAATAACGACTAGTGAATCCGGGTCGCGCCAACCTTCGTCCTGGCGTGTTTCAATGCCCGCAGCAAGCACCACGTTGCCAGCGGGCAGCTCGAACAATTCACCCAACACATTTGCTGTCAGGCTCTGTTGCTGGTTGCCACCCGTACCGATCATGGTAAACAGTGTGTAGTCAAGAACCTCCGGCGTGATATCGCCGAATCCTAGAATGTCGGCACACGGTATTCCTCCGCTGCCGCACACATTGGTGTCCAGCGTTTCGTTCAAGCGCATTAGGTTCACGATGTTGGTAGAACCGTCGGTGCCGGTGTTTCGTCCCCAGTTATATGATAGGTCCCAGTGCCAGCTGTCGTTAATTTCACCCTGAAGCCCGACGACAACGCGAAACGTATTGGTTTCCTGAAAGAAATCACGATTACCGCTCTCGGCGATTCTTCGGCGCTCTACGATGACATCCTCACCGGTCGGATTGGTTGGATGATTGGCACCGATCGTGATGTCGCTAACAGTTGTCGGCGAGGCGGGTTGATTCGTTTGACGATTGGTATACATCAACTCGCCGAAGAGGCTGATGTTGTCAGATAACTGTCGCTTTCCGAACGCGGAGAAGGACAAGCGCTCCAATGGGTTGACCGCATTAAACGATTGATTGAAGTCAAAATTGTGGACCAGAGGATCATAACGTTCGAAAGCGTCACCATTTCCTATCGGGTTCTGGTTAAAGTTGATTCGCGTGCCGTCAGGTAACAACGCACGACCGCCAATCGTGCTACCGCTGCCGGAACAAACTAGCGCTCCGTCGACTTCCGATTTCGGGCAATCGACGCGATCGGGCATATAAACTTCGCCCGCGTCCTGATAGCTGACACTGGCCATTAGGCTGCCGCGTTCGTTCGATACGCCCCAGGTGAGATCTAGTTGAAGCTGTTCGCCGTCACCTTCAAAGGCGGCTCCCGCCTTTGCCGACAACTCAACGCCATTGAATCCAGGTTTCGTTATAATGTTTACGACACCCGCTACAGCGTCGGCACCGTACACTGCGGAGGCGCCATCCTTTAGTATCTCAATTCGATCTATGATCGATACCGGAATCATGCTCAGGTCAACCGACGTATTGGCGCCCGTACCACCCGCGACGATGCGACGACCATTGAGCAACACCAGCGTTCGGTTAATTCCCATGCCGCGCAAATTGATTTGCGGAGTGCCCCAGCCGTTGGAGACCCAGTAGGCGGATGTTTGATTGCCACCGAACCCAGCCGATGACGGCAGTCGTTGCAGCAGCACCTCCAATGAGGTCACTCCGGTGGCTGCAATTTCCGGCGCGCTAATGACGGTCACCGGCCCGACGCTATTCAGGTCGGTTCGCGCGATACGACTACCAGTAACGGTAACCTCCTCAAGCACTTCGGAATCCCGAGCGCTGGCAACATTGAATGCGAGAACCCCGATGACACAGTTGCACGCCAGGATTGAAGATATGGTATTGTTTTTCATGCTTGAGCGTCGAACGGCAGTACGTTTGGATCGCGTATACTAAGCAAGTTGCGTTCGACCGTCGTGCGGCAAATTGTCGCAGCACGAATACAGCGTGCGGTCGAAATCGTGACTTCGGAAAGTGCGTGTCTTAGAATGGTCTTTGCCCCCGCTGCGCGAATCACAGATAATGGCGATCAACACCGAATTCGAGTTTGGACAGCTAACTGCACCGAACCTGTCCACACTACGGCTTCTCATCCGGCTCCACTGGCTGGAATGTCTTGCGCAGCTGATCACACTTTTAGCCGCAGCGTTTTGGTGGCAGATCGATTTGCCCTTTACAGCGCTTGCCACGATCATCGGTCTTTTCGCTGCCTGGAACCTGTGGTCAACGTGGAGTATTCACCGTCGCGCCAGCGACTATGGATCCGAACGTTCCGCCTTCACTCAACTGGGCGTTGAAACGACCGTCCTTGCCGGTATTCTCTATTTTACCGGGGGCGCCACGAATCCTTTCGTCTCTTTATTTCTGGTGCCGCTTTCCATTGGCGCGATCATTCTCCGTCCGCTGCTAGCAGTAGAAATTGGTCTGCTCTGCTCCGGTGCTTACACGCTTCTTTTGTTCTTCCACATGCCGTTGCAAATTCAACATACGAATGGGGAAGTCGGGTTCAACCTCCATGTTATCGGCATGTGGGCCAATTTTATGGTCAGTACGGTCGTGGTGCTGGTTCTTTTATCGACGATCGTGGGGCTTGCCCGCCTGCGCGCTGAAAAAATATCGGAGCTCAGAGAACAGGCCATTCGTAATCAGCATGTGATCGCGATTGGTGGGTTGGCGGCCGGCGCGGCCCATTCGTTATCCACGCCCCTGTCCACCGTTGCTATCGTGCTGGATGAGTTAGCGGACAGCGCAAAGCTAAGTTGCGAGCATAACTCAAACATAGCTCTGGCGAAGATCCAGTTGAGTAGCTGCCGTGATCGCTTGAGCGAGATTTTGAGTGCCGCGAAAGTTGAACGCCTGGATTCCACTACAGTTCAAGTTGCGTGGGACTACGTTGAGAAAGTTGGTAAGCGATGGATATTACTTCGACCCGACATGGATCTACAACTCGACAATCAACTCACCGATACACAAATGGCCGTCGACGAAACAATTGGCCATTGCCTAACGACGCTACTCGATAACGCGGCCGACGCAAATGACGCTAACCACACTCGCCGAATTGAGATGCGCGCATTCACTCACATGAACGAAATTGTTATTGAAGTCGAAGACAATGGCGGAAACCCTGGTGCTACCCTAGAGGCCATCGGAGAGCATATTGTCTCAACCAAACCGAACGGGTCAGGCGCAGGGCTCGTGATTGCGCGCAGCAACCTCAACCGCCTCGGCGGGCAGCTGTTGTTCGAGGCGGGTGTGCAAGGTCACGTCGCCCGTATGATATTCCCAATGGATTTCCAGAAGCCAAATTACTTCGCGAGCGAACAAACATGAGCAATAGTTCGCTGCTGTTGATCGATGATGATATCGCTTTCACGACAGTCCTTGGCGGCGCACTTCGCAGGAGGGGTTACGAAATTTCAATCGTAAATAGACTTGAAGATATTGATCGCGCCGCGATATCAACGTCATGCCGGTTTGACCACATCTTGCTCGATCTCATGCTCGGTGAGCACAGCACACTCAACCTTATCGAGAGCTTACTTGCCGCTCAGTCATGCGCGAAGCTCATTATGCTGACTGGCTACGCCAGCGTTCCGACGACCGTTAAGGCGCTTAAGTTGGGGGCTGTAAACTACCTGGCCAAACCGGTCGGTACTCATGAGGTGCTCGCTGCACTTGACGGCCACATACGCAATGACGAAGCCATCACATCGGATGTTCGGCCAATGCCGCTGCGCCGCGTAGAATGGGAGCATATTCAACGCGTTTTGGCTGAGCATGACGGCAATATTACGGCGGCGGCGAAGAGTTTGGGCATGCATAGGCGATCTCTACAGCGCAAACTATTGAAACGTCCACCGCCATACTCGTCAGTTTCCTAGCAACGACAGCCTGTGAATGTACTTGCCGCAGAGACCATCCCTTTTGCGACCTGAGAGACCCATAGTAGCAGCCACAGAAAGCTCGCGTTAATCTCTTCTCAATTCACCCCCTGCACAACGGGAACATTTATGGCGCCGTCAAGCACCGACTTGCTGACGCAGCTGCAGCGTTTGGGCGAGCCGAATCTGCGTTCGCAATAGGCGACGGTACCGGCACTGCAACTTGTGCCTCTGTGGACGGCTCTATCTTCCGAGATTGGCCGCGAGTCTTCTACGGGTGAGTTGCTGGCGCAGGCACCCAGCCCGAGCAGCACCGTTAGGGCAAGCACTTCGAAGGTATATGTTTTCATAATAACACCTATCACAGATATTGATGAGTTAAGTATTTCTATTTGTTATCTGTGATGTATCATATGTCTCGAGAACGCATTCGAATAATGAATTGTTTTGATCTATTGGATAAGGGTTGGTGATATGGTCAGGAATCTTGATATCGCTGCGCTACGCAGTCTTGTAGCTATTGCTGACACCGAGAGCGTGACGAAGGCGGCCGCACAGATCAACTTAAGCCAGTCTGCCGTCAGCATGCAGATTAAACGCCTTGAGGAAACGTTTGATACCAAGCTGCTGCATCGTGAAGGGCGAGGAATCGCACTGACGGCCGTTGGTGAGCACCTGGTCAGCTATGCGCGCCGCCTGATCGCGATTAATGACGAAACGTGGGCCCGTCTAACCAACGATGACTACGAGGGTGATGTTGTTTTTGGCGTGCCGGTGGATATCGTTTATCCTAATGTACCGTATATTCTGAAACGCGCCACCGCGCTGTATCCACGCATCCGATTGAGTCTCGTATCCTCATTGACGAAGCTGCTGAAGCGGCGGCTCAAAGACGGCGACATTGATCTCATTCTGACTACCGAGGATAGACAGCATAAAGGTGGAGAGACTTTGCAGCAGATCGAACACCACTGGTGTGGCGCTATCAACGGTAAGGCGCACCTTGGTCGACCGTTGCCGCTGTCTATCTGCCATCACTGCTCACAAAAACAAGGTGTCATCAAAACACTGGACGCTGCTGACGTGCCGTGGAAGCTTTTCGGCGATACCGATTCCGAGATCACGGTGGATGCCATCGTCAGCGCGGACCTGGCTGTGACGCCGAAAATCTACATACCGCAGAATTGTGCGGCTCTGCCCGCCGGTGTGCTGCCGCCGTTGAATGATGTGCTTATCAACATGTACCAGGCACGGCACCGCGACTCAGGTCTTATTGAAAAAATTGCCGAGATTGTTCGTGATGCGTTTCGCAGCGACCTCAAGATCGTTGCAGCTGGCTAAGAGATAAACTCACTGGGTGTCGTTTTGGTGCTCATTCGCTAATTTCCAGAACGACTGCTGGACAATGCGGCAGCGATCTCCTGCCCTTTGCGATCGGCTGCCGCTTTTACCGCAGTACCGTTTAGAGATTTGACCTTGCCATCGGCCATCAGTACTTTACCGGAAACAATCGTGGTAACGACATCGTGGGAGTCCATAACGTAGACTAAATGCGACATAACATGATACATGGGGGACAGTCTTGGGCTGGCCACTGACACCTGAATCATGTCCGCACGCATGCCCGGCTTGAGCTGACCCGCCACCTCACTGAGCCCTATGGCGGCTGCTCCGCGGCGGGTCGCCAGCTCCAGCGCCGTTTGCGCGGGCAACGCTTTGGGGTCGCCCTCTTTCTGCTTGTGCAGCAACGCCGCCAGGCGCATTTCCTCCCACAGGTCGAGATCGTTATTGCTGGCCGCGCCATCAGTGCCCAGCCCTACAAGCACACCCGCGGCCAGCATTTGCGTGACCGGCGAAATACCCGCCGCCAGCTTCAAATTTGACGTGGGATTGTGAATCGCGCCCACTTTTTTGCCCGCCATAAGCTTTATTTCCGCGGCATTCGGGTGAACCACGTGTGCCGCGATCAGCGTAGTTTCGAACAGGCCGGTCTGCGCGACATGCTTTACCGGCGTATTGCCATACCTTTCCTTGATGATAGTGATTTCCGACGGCGCTTCTGCTACATGTATGCTCACCGGCGCCTTGAGTTTGCGTGCGCTGCTGGCGACCTGGCGCAAATGCTCGGCTGATACAGTGTAAGGTGAATGTGGGGCGAACGCAGGCGTAATGCGCTCATTTTTATTTTGCCATTGCTTTACAAATTTTTCAGCCGCTGCAAAAGAATCATCCCAGCCTTTAAATCCAGGGCTGGGAAAGTCGATGGCGGGTGACGCGATCACCGCTCTCAAGCCGCAGGTATCCACCACGTTGGCGATGACTTCCGGATAAAAATACATATCGACAAAGGTGGTGGTACCACCGCGAATCATTTCCCAGCACGCCAGGTCACTGCCTATTTTGACAAATTCCGGATTCACAAACCGACCTTCCATGGGAAAAATATAGTTTGTTAGCCAGTCCATCAGGTCCAAATCATCGACCATGCCTCTGAACAGCGTCATTGCGCTGTGGGTATGGCCGTTGATCAAACCGGGCATCAGTATTCGGTTTTTACCAGCCAGTTTCTTCTTCGCCCGGTATGTTCTATTGATTTCCTGGCGACTGCCGACAGCGACAATATCGCGCCCGGAGATAACGACTGCGCCGTCTTCGATAACAGCCTGACCCTCGACCATCGTTACAACGTAATCGCCGTAAACAATAGTGTCTGCTTTCTGTTTTGCACTTGCAAATGAGGTGATGAGAACGAGCAGCGTCGCGATGAATAGCGACAAAAGAAAGTTGGGTTGTTGTTCGAACTTCATCTTGTCGCCCTGGGTAAATAACAAAATATATCAACCTGCCGTTTCAACTTCCTTGCCATATTCAGCCGCTAACAGTTCCAGTGCTATCTGCCGGGTTGCCACCAGCAGTTGCTCCAGGTCTGCCTTACGGGTTCTATGGTTGGTAAGGCACACTCGAATCGCCGCCTCTCCCTTGAGCTCGGTACTGGATGGCGCCGCTATTCCCCGGCACTGCAGTTCAACAACAATCTGCCTGGTCAGGTCGTTGAGTGCACCTTCTGACAGGCCCGCGTGACGGTAGCGATAACAAACGATATTAAGCGCAACCGGCGCCATTAATTCGAGCTCGTCGCTACCATCGACGCAATCGGCAAGCCACTGCGCCTGTAAACAGTTTCGATAAATCGCTCGCCCCAATTTGACTGTGCCCATTTCCTTTAGTTGAAACCAGACGCTCAAAGCGGCAAAGCCGCGCGACAAATCGATGCCATATTCACTTGGCCATGGACCACCGCCGGCCAAACCGCGGGTCTCATTTTGAAGATAGGCGGCGGATGTTGCGAAGGTCTGACGGTGCAGTTCGCCGTCGCGTACCAACAGGCAGCCGGCCGCGTAGCTTACATGCATCCACTTGTGGAAATCGAAGGCGATCGAGTCTGCTGCGGCAATGCCTTCCAATCTTGGCTTTAGATCATCAGAAAGCATAGCCAGCGCGCCAAACGCACCATCAACGTGGTGCCAGGTAGCCGTTTCTTGGCACAGCTTATTGATGCTGACGTGGTCATCGATTGCTCCGGTATTGACACTACCTGCCGACGAGATCACGGCAAAAGGCTTCAGGCCTTGGCGCAGGTCATTGCTCAGTAGTTCAGCCAAAGCCTTGCAGTCCATTGTGTAATCGTCTAGCACGGGCACGCTGCGCAGGGCGTTGCTACCCAACCCAAGGAGCTCAATAGCTTTGACGACGGAAACGTGCGCCTGTTGCGAGCAATAGGCAACCAGGCCCTCGCAAGCTGAATTACCCTGGCGCCGAACACCACTCCCAACGGCGCGTTGCCTTGCTACGGCAAGACCCAATAAAGTCGCACTGGAGGTGCCTGTACACATGATGCCGCTGGCTTCTTCCGGCAAGCCTATCAGCCGCTGCATCCAGCGCATAACCTGAGCCTCCACGTAAATCGGGGCGTGGTCCCTGCCCGCCATATTGGCGTTGATAGCCGCAGTCATCATTTGCGCAACAATACCGCTGGCAGTGCCCGTACCATGTACCCAGCCCCAAAAGCGCGGATGGTTATTGCCCGCCGTATAAGGCATCACGCCTTCCCTCACCTCCTGAACCAGGTCATCCAGCAGCGCACCGGTTGCGGGTAGCGTATCGCTCAGCGTTTTAACCTGTTCAGGAATTTCCTGCCAAACCGGTTGCTCGGGGCGTTGTTGAACAAAATCCAACGCCGTATCGAGGGCACGATGTGCTTGCTTGCGAAAAGCTTGCCAGTCTTCCGGGTCGAGTAGCGACGGGGCATCAATGTCGGGAATAAAATCTGTCATGCGAGCGTATCCAGTCTGAAAACTCGGGCATTCTAACGCAGATTGTTGGGCTAAGTACGCCCCTATGAGAGACCGCGCCAAATCGGGGGCACATCCTCGCTTGCCCTCAGACACAGTTTTCAGCGGCGGTGCGGAGGGCGCGCGCGCCACAGGCGCTTACTACAATACGCTGTGGCGGGCAGGGTCATGGGCTTTTCCCGCGCGTAGCGCACGGCCCCAGGCGAGATGCAGCTATATTGCCTGAAGAGCTTGATGAAGCGCTGGAACATAGGAGCGCCCCAGTAGCTCGCCTGGCATTGACTGTTTACTTGGGGCTGACGCCTCGTGCAAATCTTGCCACTCGCTTGCAGCCTTCTTTTAATGTGTGCAGTGGTTGTACCAGTGAAAATCTGATATGCCCACGAGTGCTACGACCAAACGCACTGCCCGGCACCACCGATACGTTTTCGGCAGCAAGCAGGTTCTCCGCAAAACGTACGTCGTCCGCATCAAGCCGTGAAACGTTAATCATTACAAACATTCCGGCTTCGGGCCGATGGCACGACAGATCGGATATGCTATTGATTTTTTGCACTACATAATCGCGGCGCTTTTTGTACTCTTCGCGCATTTCCTGTATGTAATACTCGTCATTGGTCAACGCGAAAGCTGCCGCGTCCTGGATGAATTGCGGGCAACCAAACAAAGAGGTAGCGGCATAGTTTTCCAGGTGATGCATCAACGCCATGGGGCCGACGACCCAACCCATGCGCCAGCCGCTCATGGCATGCGATTTAGAAAGGCCATCGATCATCACGACATTGTCGAGACGCGTCGCCGCAGCACGCAGCGAGATATGCGGTTTGTCGAAGGTAAACATCGAATAGACTTCGTCACAAACCAGCCATAGGCCCTTGTCATAACAAAATGACGCCAATGCCGCAAGCGTTGCCTTGTCGATAATCGTACCCGTCGGATTGCCTGGCGTATTGATAAATACAACGCGGGTTTGCGCGGTGATCGCGGCCTTGATTTTCTCCAGCACCGGTAAAAAATTGACATTCGGGTCGGTTTCAACCGCTACGATACTGGCGTTTACCGCTTGCATGATAGCAGGATAACCGACGTACATCGGGTCGGGAATAACGATCTCATCACCTGCATCCAACAAGCAGTTCATCACTGCAAATATCGCTGCCGTCCCACCAGGGAAAATAGCCACCTCCTCCGGAGAGCAGCGGTGCGGCGAAGTACGGCTTTCGTAGTCGGCAACGGCGCGCCTGAAATTGAGTTCGCCAAGCGCGGGAGAATAATGGGTGCGCCCTACCCGCATATGACTTACCGCGTTGTCGATGATCGGGTCGGGGGTGCGAAAATCCGGGTCGCCGACCGACAGCAGAACAACATCTTCCCCGTTATGCATTTTCTCCAGCGCGCGGTAATGCACATTCCAGCCGTTGGAATCCCCCTGATCCAAACGTGCTGCCAACTGGCTGAAGGGCTGGCTAAAGGGCGTTGCGGACATAACAACCTCTGCATATGACGATATTAATTGAATTGATACTAGCAAATGCGCACCAACTAAAACAGGCAGCCTCTACCATCACCCGCTACTGTCTGCAACCTTGCTCGCCACATAAGGTTGCAAAATCGAAGCGCCGTTAAATTGCGCGTCGAGTACCGCAATGAACGTATAAACGCCGATTAGCTTGCGATTGAGGAACAGAAACTCCTTCGGTGGAATGCGAAAGTAGCGGCTAAATGACGACTTCGCCGCGCGTTTCGCGATGCGTGACGGTAAGTTGCTGTCTTTCCACTTGTATTCGCCGTGCTCGTTCAGCGCATTGCCAGACATGACTTTTGGGTCAAATATCAGTGGTTCGATGATTGCCGCGCACACCTCGGTAAACGACTGCCGCACATCCTCCGGATAGTCTGCCTTGATAAAATTCAGCGTAATGGCTGCCGCCTGCACCTGCGCCAGATTGTTCTCGTAGGCGCCCGTGATCATGTTCCGCAGCGGCTGCAGGAATGATTCTTCGTAGCGCTGCACCGCACCGAAATCCAGCAACACGATTTTATCAACGCTGCGCTTGTTATTGGCAATACGGATGCGATAGTTGCCAAAGTTGGGATCGGTTTGAATTTCACCCCAATCAAACACTTCGCGCAGAAATAACTGCAACGCCGCTTTGCCCAGCGCGTTACGCCGCTGCTGTGGCAGGCCTTGAACTTCCACGCTGGTCAGCGCGTGGCCCGTTTCGTAAGACATGGTCAGCACATGTGGGGAAGAAAAGCGGGGGAACATTTTGGGCACGACCAAGCGTTTGTCGCCCTTCAGCAGCTTGCGGAAGCGCTGCGTGGTTTCTAGCTCGACCGTGTAATTCACCTCTCGATGCAGCATAGTGCGCACTTCTTCCAGCCAGGTGCTAAACTCCTCTGTGGCCGTAATTAAATTGGCGACCTTCAGCATGCCGGCGACGGCATCAATATCACTATCAATCGTATCGGCCACGCCAGGATACTGAATTTTTATGCACAGCTGTTGACCGGTTGCTTTTTCGGTAGCCCGGTGCACCTGCCCCAGTGACGCCGCACCAATAGCCTCCCGCTCGACATCCAACTCTTGCAGTTTTGCGCCCAACTCCGCTTGCAATACCTTTTCTACGCTGGACCAATGCAGCGCTACGGTTCTATCCTCCAGCGTGTGCAATGCTTCGGTGACTTCGGGTGGCAGAAAATGCTCCCCGTAGAGCGCCATCATCTGCCCAATTTTAACCGCGCCACCTTTCAGTTTGCCAAGTTCCTCCACCAGGTATTGCGCTTCCTCCGACAACATGCGTTGCCGCCGAGTAGCCCTACCCTCTTTCGTGCCCAACCATAAGCCAGGCGCTTGCGCCATGATTCTGCCGCCGGCCAACAAGCCGGAACGGGTTAAGCTCAAGCGGCGTTCGAAACTGCCGGTTTTAATACGGCGCACGTTTTTGTGCTGTTTTTTGCTCGCCAAGATTTTTCCTTGAGAAAATGGTGAGAAACGCGAGCTGACTATTAGAAGTGTTGCGGTGGGTTTTGTGAAGTGATTTTTTACGCTTACTGCGTAACGCGGCAATTAGCCTAACATCGTATACGTACCCTTCATGAATAGGGTGCGGCTCGAATGTATTTGACCAACGCCACGGATGGCTCCGTGTTATTGACTGCCGGCAAGCGGGATTGCGGCAATATTAGATTTCTCAAATGTTGCCTGCCACTGCACGCTTAACAGATCGCCGACGCAGTTCGCGGGTACCGGGCGGCTAAACAAGTAACCCTGCATCTCGTCGCAACTCATATGGCATAGCCGCTCCAATTGGTCGTGCGTTTCGACGCCTTCGGCGACAACGGTGAGACTCAGGCTTTGGGCCAGATTTATGATGGTTGAAACGATACTTGCATCGCGATCGTCGGCATCAATTCCCATGATAAAACTACGGTCGATCTTCAAGCAATCAAGCGGTAGCTGCTTCAAATAATTCAGCGAGGAATAGCCGGTGCCGAAGTCATCCAGAGCAACCTTCACACCATACTTGCGCAATTTTGCCAAGATTTTTATAGCACCTTCCATGTCTTCCACCACGGTAGATTCAGTGATTTCCAGCGCCAACAGTCGCGGGTCGAGTTCCGCCGCCACCGCCATAGAGAGCACCTGGTCGACCAATTGTTTTTGCTGGAACTGCACCGGAGACAGATTAACAGCAATAGTCAAATCGGTATTGTATTCACGGTTCCATGCCGCGGTTTGCCGCATCGCCTCGCGTAACACCCAATCGCCCAGCACATTGATCAACTGGGTTTTTTCCGCCACCGGAATGAAATCATTGGGCGGCACCACACCTTTATCGGGATGGTTCCAACGCACCAGCGCTTCGAAACCGGAGATTCTGGCCGTCTTTAAACACACTTTCGGCTGATAATGTAATTCAAACTCTTCGTTCTCAATGGCGCGCCGCAAATCACTTTCAAGCTCTAACTGGCGCACCGACGCCTGATTCAATTCTTCAGAAAAGAACTGAAATTTGTTGTGGCCGGTAGCCTTTTGCGCGTGGTGGCGGGCAATGCTGGAATTTTTCAACAACAGCGCCGCGTCTTCGCCATCAGTGGGATAAACGCTGATGCCGATGTTGGCGGTGATACCAACGTTATGACCGGCTATATCGACGGGGTCGCCCAGCACTTGAAAAATACGTTTGACGATCCAGGTTATCGATTCCACGTCGGTAACGTCGGTCAACAACACACCAAACTCGTCACCGTTGAGCTGCAATATGGTAGGCGAGGTTTGCTCAGCCGCGATTAATGCGACGGTATCGGATTCGCGCAAGGTATGGTTGAGGCGCGCCGCAGTTTCAAGCAACAAGCGGTTACCTGCCTCCGGGCCGAGGGTGTAATTGATTTTTCGAAATATATCGAGGCCCACCGACAACACAGCGGCCACACCGTTGCTGCGGCGGGTTCTGCTTAATGCCTGGTCGACCCGATCACAGAATAGTGCTTTTTCCGGCAGGTCTGGCAGCGCAGTGATATCTGTTGGCTGGGCGATTTTGGGCTCGGCTGCCTGTTCCGGAGGTGAAATATGTACTTTAAAATGCGCAGCTTCTTCATTGACGTTGTCGTCGTTCAATGCTTCCCGCCCGATAAGCAGGTCGTCGAGGTAACCATCTTGCGCCGTGCCTTCGGTTTGCTCTTCCTCTAACGCTTTATTCCAGCTGACAACTCTGTTGCGGCCACTGCTTTTGGCGTAATACAGGGCCTTGTCTGCCTCGCCGATCAGTAGCTCGGTATCCGCTGCGCCGTACACCACGGATGCGACGCCAAAACTCGCGGTCAGGTTTTGCAGCGGCCCAAAACGTGCCTCGCCGCCGGTCTCGATTTCCCTGCGAATACGATCGGCAATTTCGGCAGCCAGCTCAATCTGAATATCGGGTAATACGACACAAAACTCTTCACCACCATAGCGGCCTACCAGGTCTACGTCGCGGGTATTGGATTTAAGGATGGCGGCAACCGTTTTGATAACTTTATCGCCAATATTGTGGCCGTAGGTATCGTTGACGGCTTTGAAGTGGTCGATATCCACCATCAGGCAGCTAAGCTCAGTGCCGGTTTTTTTCGCTTGTTGAAACAGCGGCTCAAATTTTTCATTCAGTGCACGCCGGTTTAAGCATTCGGTTAACGGGTCACGTGTCGCCAGCACATGTAATTTTTTGTTCTTTGACTCTACCTGTTTTTGCGCCTCTTTTAGCTCAGATACCATGGTATTCAAGGTCGAATTCTTGTGCTCCAACTCGGTGACGTCGTCAAACGTTGACAGCACCCCGCGACTGCTGCCGCTGTCATCCAAAATGGGAGCGCTGTTTACCATAAAGATACGCTCCAATTGGGTATTCTCACCCAGGGTCAGACGCACTCCGGTGTGGCTTTTGCCATCGCTGAAAACGCGGTTCCACGGCATGTTTTCCGTGCCGGGTTTGTGAGCCGAGTCGGGCCATGACCAGTTCAAATTTGACGCCTTACGCCCCAGCAATTCTTGCAGGGACTGTTGCGCTTTTTCCAGAAACACGGCATTGGCAAGTACAATTTGGCCCTGTTCGTCCAGTATCAACACGCCTTCTGCGAGCGCGTCAAACGCGGCTTTGACGCGCGCGGGGATAACGCCCGACGGGTCCAGTTCACGCAGCGCCCTTTTCATAAAGAGCCAGTAGCCAACGAAGCCAAGGAATGCGACAAATGCGACGAGACCGGCAAATGACTGATCCAGGAAAGCCGCTACGCCAGTGCGCTCCAGCGACTTGAAGTTAATTTCTACCGCAGCCCAGGGTTGCCCCCCTTTAAAGATGGGGACGACCACGTTGTCTGCCGTCGATTTGTCTGCATCGCTGCCGCGCCACAAGCGTTCATGATCACCTGCGCGCGCAATAATCGCGCCGTCAGACATACGCAGCGCGGCGGATTGCACGTCATCGTTGCGCGCCACAACGGCCTTGATCGTCTCGCTGACAGAAGTCAACGCGCCATTGTTGACTGCCGAGGAAAACTGTACCGCCAGCGCCTCACAAAGCTTTTTACGTGCTTCCAGCTTGCTGGTGGTCGCGTTAGGCATCAATCCCAGCATATCGCTAACAAACAGTATGCTGATCGTGAGCATCATTAACCCCAGGCTGAGGCGCGTTGCCGGCTTAATGCGCATCATGCGCGAGTACCTGGTTCATGATTCAATTGTCCGCTATTGGTCTGAAACATCACATCGACAGCGCCTTGATTATCTGCACCGGCGCCAGTCTCAGTGTCTTGTTTTTCTTTGCTTTTTTTCTCCCTTGTTGCAAGTATAGGCAAGGGATCGAAACCCTTCCATAAAGGTAAAGTAGAAAGCAAGCTTGCCAACAGCGATCCACCACGCAAAATCCAGCTTACGAAGCCTGCGGAGAGTGTCAGCGTGGAGCCCGCCACTATTTTGACGACAAGCTCTTGATCGGCTTGTTCGGCGGAAATTCCACTCATTTCTTGCTGCATTGTTTCCAACCGCTCCCACAGTGCGTGGTCTGCCAGTACGCTGTTGAGCTCCATGCTATCCAGAATGGGCGCAGCTTTCTTGCCAGGGTTCAGTTGTACTTGCGGAGCATTAATCTCCACCAGTATGGGTTTGTTCTCTATATCGCTGGCGTACTCGATTGGGATCAGGAAGTCAGTTGTAAATTCCGACACCGCCTGGTTCAGCTGCTCGCTGGTTGTTTCTATCACAATGCCGATGGCATCGTCAGCGCCACGGTTAGCGCCACCTCCTCCGCTACGACGACGCTCGAAACGATCTGCGGCGTTGCTTACGGGTGTCGCTATATTGTTTTCGTCAGGATTACTTTCTGACCCATCTGTGAAATTTATGGTTAATTCAGGAACGGCGCTACTCGGCGGCGTTATTGATTCAATTTCAGAATCATCATCGAATCCCGGATCGAGGTTGATGGTAATACCAGGTTCGTTGTTTGAATTCTGTACCGCAATATTGAAGGTTTGCGTGTTGGTTGTGCCGTCGGTGGACACGGCGCGAACGACAATGGAATAGCTCTTCGCAGCCTTGGCATCCAGCGAACCATTTAACGTTACGACGCCGCTCGCGCTATCGATGACGAATAAACCGCCGGCGTCATCATCGAGGCTGTAGGTGACCGTGTCGTTCAGGTCTGCATCACTTGCAAATACAGTAATGCCGACCGGCGCGCCGACAGGGGCGTCGGCATTGACGACGTTCAGTGTGGTGTCGGAGTCATCGATAGCAGAAACATCAAACTCCACAACGTCAGTTAGATTGACAGTTACTGTCGCGGAGTTCGACAGCGCTGGCGTACCGTCATCGGTTATTTGTACGGTCAGTGTCAATGCCGGATTCAGTTCAAAGTCTAAAGCACTGCTATCGGCAACTATGATCTCACCCGTTGCTGAATTAATAGTGAACGCCGCAGAGCCTGTTCCGCCAGTGATGCTGAAGGTGTGATTGTCACCTGGATCAAGATCGGTAAACGCGATAGTGCCAACTGAGAGACCGATTTGGCTGTTTTCAGCAAGGGTAAACGATTGGTCGACCAACGTCGGCACTTCGTTCGCGTCGGTTACAGCAAGCGCCAGTACTGCCGTGTTATCGGGTGTTGTACCTATCGTGGCGTCATCCACTTGAACGGTCACGTCCAGGTTCGGGCTAGTCTCAAAATCCAGCGCAGTACCCGCTTTGATATGCAGCTCATTACCACCGACAATCTCGAACAGTGCGGCATCCGCGCCCGACAACGATAAGGTATAGGTGCCGAGTGCATCGTCGGCCACTACGATATCAGCCACTTTCACACTGCTCGTTGTGTCTGTATCTTCGGCCAATGTGGTCGTGGTGTTAGTCAGTGATACGATCGGCGCTTCGTTGGTATCGGTTACAGTGATAGCCAGTACCGCTGTGTTATCGGGTGTCGTGCCTACCGTGGTGTCGTCTACTGCAACGGTCACATCCAGGTTCGGGTTGGTCTCGAAGTCCAGCGCAGTGCCGGCTTTGATATGCAGCTCGTTACCACCGACAATTTCAAACAGCGCCGCATCAGCGCCTGACAACGACAAGGTGTTGGTGCCGAGTGCATCGTCGGCGATAACGATATCGGCGACTTTTACGCTGCTGGTTGTGTCGGTGTCTTCGGTCAATGTGG
>CAZJDL010000052.1:0-26345 GCA_964544755.1 uncultured Pseudomonadales bacterium
ATATCTTTGCTCTGCTGTGTTGGCTGCATGGTACACAAAAACCATCGCCAGGGACTAGCTGCTTGCCAAGCCAGCGCAAACCCCTTTTAATAGAATTGCAAACACGCCTAAACAATGATCTCAGTTCACACAGGTAAGACGCATGCCGAGCCGTATCACGCTAACCTTGCTGGCCGTATTATTTTTGCCAGCTTGCGGGCAGCAGGAAAAACCCGCTACGCCGCCTGCCGAACCAGAGCAAGAATTGCAGGAGTCGCTATCGAACAGGCTAAGCAATGCCCAGGCCGATGCAGTGATAGAAGTTCCCGCTGGCCGCTATGACCTAACGGCTGGCTTAAGACTCACCGCCGATGACGTGATTTTGCGCGGTGCGGGCATGAATAAAACGGTGCTCAGCTTTAAGAATCAGACGCGGGCCGACCCCGGCCTGGAGGTAAAGGCCAGCGGCTTCGTGCTTGAGGACATAGCCATTGAAGACAGCAAGGGCGCGGCGGTAAAGGTCGATGGTGGCAAGAACCTGGTTATTCGCCGCGTGCGTACCGAATGGACCGGTGGATCGGCCAGCAATAACGGCGGCTACGGCATTCATGCGTCGCACGTCGAAAATGTGCTGATCGAAAACTCGGTGACTGTGGGTGCATCCGCCGCTGGCATTAATGTCAGTGCGTCAAGAAATATTATCCTGCGCAACAACCGCGCCGAGTTCAACGTTGCAGCCATTAAGCTGGAGAACAGCAGCGGCGCCGACGTGTATGACAATACGGCGCTGAAAAACAGCAGCGGCATATTGGTTTTCAATCTACCCGAGCTACCACAGCCCAGCCAAAACATACGTATTTTCGACAATAAGGTGTACGCCAACAACAAGGATAAATTCGGCGGCGCGGATACAGCGGCCGCGACCGTCGCAGTGGGTTCGGGCATCGTTATCAACGCCAGCGACAGAATTGAAATTTTCGGCAACTATATCGCCGACAACAAAACCGCGAACATTATTATTGGCAGTTATTTTACCGCCGGCCACTTCTCTAACGATCAAACTATAACCGATGGTTTCGACCCCTACCCGGAGGGCATTTTCATCTACGCCAACAAATTCTCCGGCGGCGGTGAAGCGCCGGATAGCATCGATTGGGAAGCCCTGCGCGAAGCGAAATTTGGCACCAACGGCAGCCTGTCAGACATCGTGTGGGATGGTTACACCAACCCCAACAAAACCAGCAACGGCAAACTGTCGGCAAGCGATGCTATCTGTATTGACAACACGCAGGCAAGTATCGTCAACATCGATGCGGCCAATAATTACCAGAAAGTCAATAAAAGTATGCGCCCGCATCGCTGCTTACTACCCAAATTACCTGCGGTTGAACTGCCCGGCGCACCATAGAGTGCAGAAGGTAAGAACATGCGTCTCGGCAATTTTGAGGATGGAGTAGACAGCAAGATAAACTGGAAAGTACTGTCGTTGATCTGGCCCTACCTGCTCGAATATCGCACTCGCGTGCTGGTCGCCATGGCCTGTCTGATCATAGCGAAAGTTGCCAGCGTCGGCGGCCCATTTATCCTCAAGTATATTGTCGACGCGCTGGACGCCGACTCGAATGGCGCCACGCGAACGCTACTGGTGCCGGTCGGGCTGGTGCTGGCCTATGGCTTTGCGCGGTTCGCCAATGTGTTGTTCGGCGAACTGCGCGACACCGTGTTTGGCCGCGTGACCGAACGCGCCATGCGCCGCATTGGCCTGCAAGTGTTTGAACATATTCACCGGCTGGATTTAGACTTTCATTTAAATCGCCGCACCGGCGGCTTGTCGCGCGATATCGAACGCGGCATCACAGGCATCAGCTTTCTGATGCGCTTTTTCGTGTTTAATATCGCACCGACTTTTATCGAGATTATGTTGGTGGTCGGTATATTGCTGTTCAATTATGGCTGGGGCTTTGCGTTGATCACGCTGCTGGCCGTTGTCTCCTACGTATTTTTCTCGGTGTATGCCACCGAGTGGCGCACGCGTTTTGTACGCCAAGCCAACCAAGCTGACTCGGCCAGCAACACCCGCGCGCTTGACAGCCTGCTGAACTATGAAACCGTAAAGTATTTTACTAACGAGGAATTTGAGGCGCGGCGCTACGACAGGGAACTGGCCAACTGGGAAGCAGCGCGGCGTAAAAATCGCTTGTCTCTGTTTGGCCTAAACGGCGGGCAGGCTCTTATTATTACAGCCGCAATGACCAGCATGATGATGCTGGCCGCCAGCCGTGTAGCAGCTGGCAGCATGACCATCGGTGATTTTGTATTGATTAACGCGTTTATGCTGCAGCTGTTTTTACCACTGAATTTTCTGGGTTTTGTATACCGGGAAATAAAAGGATCAATGGCGAATATCGAGCGCATGTTTGAGTTGTTGGCCGAGCAGCCGAAGATAGTCGATGCCGCCGACGCGCAAGACCTGGCGTTGGTAAACCCAGGAACGAAACAATGCAGCATTCGCTTCGAGCGAGTTTCGTTTCATTACCGCCCGGACCGGCCGATACTTAAAAACATTACATTTGATGTGCCGCCTGGGCAAAAATTCGCCGTTGTGGGCGCCAGCGGTGCCGGTAAATCGACCCTGGTTAAACTGCTATTTCGCTTTTACGATGTTACCGACGGCAGCATATCAGTCGCTGGCCATGACATCCGCGATCTAACACAACACTCGCTGCGCAGCGTTATCGGCATCGTACCGCAAGACACGGTGCTGTTTAACGACAGTATTTTTGAAAATATCCGTTACGGCAGACCGACCGCGAGCGACGACGAGGTGCGCGCCGCGATTCAGCACGCCCACCTGCAGGATTTCATTGCCGAGTTGCCCGAAGGCGCTAACACGGTAGTAGGCGAGCGCGGCTTGAAACTTTCCGGTGGTGAAAAGCAACGCGTCGCCATCGCCCGCACCATATTAAAACGACCGCCCATTCTGGTATTCGACGAAGCGACTTCATCGCTTGACAGCAAGTCTGAGCAAGCCATTCTGCGTGCGGTAAAAGAAGTCGCCGAGGGGCACACCAGCCTCGTGATTGCTCACCGCCTGTCGACCGTGGTCGATGCCGACCAGATCATAGTGCTCGACCACGGCGAGATTGCAGAGCAAGGCAGTCATGAGCAGTTGCTGACGCGCAACCAGCGTTATGCGGAGCTATGGCGGGTGCAGCAGAAGGAAAACCGGAGCGTTGCAGCGATAGCATCTCCAACGCAGGGTTAAGAACGTAGAACCCGTTATTTGCTGGCGCGCTCACTGATACAGCGGCTTGCCAGGAGTTGCTGGCCGCTTAACGCCAAGCATGCCGATCTAACGCTGACACGTTACTTATCCACGCTTTTCACTGTCGCTTTTCACTGTATAGTAAGCACTAGCGCTACCCGCTCCCTGATTTTGTGTAGTGACAAACTTGCTTCCAACCGTATGGCAATGGCGCACTCTTCACATTGCGCTGCTACTGACCGCTAGCTTGCTGGCCGCTTGTGAGCGCAGCAACGGCACGGGCGGGCCCACCCCACAAGCCCAGACATCGACACAGGGCACCCGCATTCAAGTCAGCGTCGCCACGGTAGAGCTGGCCGATGTTGGCCAGCAGACCACGCTCACCGGTGTTGTTGAAGCCTTCCGCAAGGCCACCGTCGCGGCGGAAGTCGCTGGCAGGGTGGTATCACGCCGAGTGGAGCCTGGCGACAAAGTGACCAAAAAGCAAAAAATGCTGGCGCTCGATGACACGCTGACAAAAACCACCTATGCCGAGGCGTTAGCTGGGGTGGCCTCCCGAGAGGTTGACCTGGCCTCGGCGCGCAGCGAATTTGAACGCGGCAAAAAACTCAGTGCCCACGCATTTATCAGCAAAGACGATCTGGATTCGCTACGCTTCGCCGTGCGGAGGGCAGAGGCGGCACTGCAGGCGGGCCGTGCTGCGGCCGACAGCGCGGCGCGCGCTCTGGCTGACGCCAATATTATCGCACCCTTTGCCGGTACCGCCGAAGCCGTGCACGTGCAGGTAGGCGACTACCTGACACCCGGCATGGCGGTGGTCACGGTTGCGGATTTCTCGCGCTTGCGTATTCGCGCCGGAGTGACCGCCAGCGAGGCAGCACTGCTGGCAGAGGCGACCACCGCAACGCTGGCCTTCGACCTACTGGGCGCCACCACCTTGCAAGGCCAGGTACACAGCGTTGGCGGCATCGCCGACCCAGACACCGGCATGTACCCATTGGAAATCTGGCTTGCCAACGAAGCCGGCAGCCCGCTGCGTGAAGGCATGATTGCCAGCGTTAGCTTGCCTTACACCTCCGCCGAACCGCGAACCGCGGTACCCGTTGCCGCCGTGTTTCGGCGCGCCGGCCATTTACATGTGTTTACCGTCAACGACGCTGTCGCCCACCTGACAGCGGTGCGTATTGGCCGCCGCGGCGCCGCACTGGTTGAGGTACTGGAAGGCGTTAGCGTAGGCGACCGAGTGGTAGTCGACGGTCAATTTGCCCTGCGCAGCGGCGCGCAAGTGACCATCCGGTCGGCAGGCAAAACCGTGCAACGCAAGCAATAACCCCAGGCCACCGTGCAAGCCCTTATTCGCTTTTTCGTTGACCGCCATTTGTTGGTTAATGTATTTGCCGCCACTCTGGTGGTACTCGGCTTGCTCGCGGCCGGCAATTTGCAGCGTGAGTTCCTCCCCAGTTTCGACGCACCGATTATATGGGTCTCCGCCGTATTGCCCGGCGCTTCGGCGCGCGACGTGGAAACCAAAGTCACCATTCCGCTGGAAGATGCCCTTAAAGAAGTGGAAGGCATAGACGAGTTCCACACCGTCGTCGCCGATAACAGCTCGTTCACCACCATCGAACTGTACAACGACTACAACGCGGAGGAAATTGCCGAAGCCGAGCGCGACATTCGTAATGCCATCGACGCGATTACCGACTTCCCGCCGGAAATGGACGACGAACCCGATGTCAGGCACATGAACCCGGCGCGCAGTACCGTGGTTGAAGTCGCTCTTAGCGGCCCGCCCGAGCAGCTAAGAGCAACCGCAGAAGACCTGGAAGAGCGCATCGAGCAGCTGGACAGCGTATCGAACGTCGACCTAGCGGGTTTGCAAGACCCGGAACTGCGGGTGCTGGTAGACCCAGCACAAGCTCTCGCCCATGGCGTCACGCTGGTGGATATTATCTCGGCGATTGAACGGCGCAATGTATCCAGCACCGGTGGCAGCCTCGAAAGCACCAACAATCAGCGCCAGGTGGTCATGTGGAGCCGCTACGAAAAACCGCAGGACGTGGGAGCCACGATTCTCAAATTCAGCAGCACGGGTGGCGCCGTGCGTGTGCGTGATGTCGCCCGCATAGAACACGGCCGCGAAGATACCAGCTTGCTGGTGCACAATAACGGCGAGCGCGGCATCACCCTGCTGGTTAACAAGTGTGAAACGGCCGACATTATTAATACCGTTGCAGACGTACGCGCCGCCGTGGCCGGTACGCCCCTGCCCGACGGCGTTACCTACCAGCTAATCAACGACGAATCATTCATCATCAGCAACCGGCTGACACTGATGGCGACCAACGGCATCATCGGCGCCATTCTGGTGGCGCTGGTGCTGTTATATTTTGTGCGCCTGCAACCCGCCATCTGGATTTTGGTTGGCATACCCGTGGTTTTCCTCGGCTCGGTGGCCGTTTTCGGCCGCTTCGACATGTCGTTAAACATCATGTCATTGACCGCGTTTATTATCGTGCTGGGCATGGTGGTCGACGACGCGGTCGTTGTGTCCGAACGTATCGCGTTTAAACACGCCAGTGGGCTATCCCGCCGCGACGCTGCCGTCGCCGGCACATTGGAAATGATACCCCCGGTCACGGCCGCGACACTCACCACCATACTGGCTTTTCTGCCATTGGTTGCCCTCGGCGGCTTGCCGGGCAAAATCGTCTGGCAGATTCCGGCGGTGGTGGTGATGGCGATGATTGTCTCGACCATTGAGTCATTCTTCGTGCTGCCGGCGCATATGTCCACCGTCAGCGGCAACGCAAATATTCAGAAACGCGAGTTTGTGACGCGGCTGGAACGCGGCTACCGGCGAGCTTTGAAGCAGGTTTTGCGCCACCGCATCATCACCGGACTGATCGCTCTGCTGGCATTCATGTTCATAATGGCCGTCATTCGCCCGGCCGTGCCATTTGTATTGTTTCCGCAAGACGACGCCGACCGACTGTTTGTCAAAATAACCACACCACGCGGTACGGCATTGGAGCAAACTGAAGCGGCCACCGTGGATATTGAACAGCAAATTATGAACATCACCGCTGTCGACCTCGACGCTGTGATGGCGCGTATTGGCCATCAGAACACGTTACAGGAAAAGCACATCGGCGAGGCCAGCAACGAGGCACTGGTCATTGTGCAATTCAAGCGCATCGGCCGCCAACACACCAACGCCGAGTGGATACAACTGATTCACTCGCAACTCAACACGCCACCCGACGTGGCGCTTGTTTATCAATCGGAATATTTTGGCCCGCCGACCGACCAACCGGTCACCGTTCATGTGTTATCGAACGACGAGCAGACACGCCGCGGCACCGCATTTGAAATTGCCGCTTTTTTGAAATCCGTCCCTGGCGTCATCGAAGTGGAAATTGACGAGCGCCCCGGCACGCCACAAATAGACCTGAACCTCGATTACGAGAAACTGGCGCTGCGCGGCCTGGACGCTCAAACCGTTGGCCTGACGTTGAATGCCGCGTTTCATGGCATAGAAGCCAGCGAACACCGCGACCTGGACGCCACCACCGCGCTGCGCGTTATGTTCGACCCCGCCGCACGTAACAATCTCGACGCGCTGCTGGAAACCCCCATTCGCGCGCCCGATGGCAGCTTGCTGCGCCTCAGGGATGTGGTTAAACCGGTCGAGAATCCGGCGGTGACGCGCATCTACCACCGCGACGGCTATCGCTCGGCCACCATTCGCGCCAGTTTCACCCCCGCCAGTGACCTGACCGCGTTAACCTTTGGGCAGCGGCTGCAGCGGGAGGTAATCTCGCGTTTTGACTCAATTCCAGGCTTATACGTTTTCAGCGGCGGTGAGGCGGCTGAAACCGAAAAAACCACGGGCGCCATGGGCATGGCGGCGGCGCTGGCAGTCACCGGAATAGCGCTTGTGATCTGGCTGATGCTGGGCTCTTTTTTCGAAGCCATGTTTATCATGCTGGTCATTCCGTTTGCAGTAGCCGGTGTGCTGCTAACCTTCTTCCTGCACGGCATGCCGCTGTCAATGTTCGCCATGATGGGCGCCATCGGCCTCACAGGCGTGGTCGTCAACGGCGCGATCGTGATGGTGGACGCCATCCATCGGCGCGTAAAAGCACAGCACAAAAACGACCCGGCCAATGTCGAACAAGCATTGATAGACGCCGTAGTCGAACGTCTGCGGCCCATTCTGGTAACCACGCTCACCACGCTGGGCGGCGTATTACCAACCGCCTACGGTATCGGCGGTTATGACCCGATGATCAGCCCGATATCGCTTGCCATAGGTTGGGGGCTGGCGTTTTCAACCGTGGTAACATTGTTTTTGGTGCCGGTGCTGTATTCCTTTGCCCGCGACGCGACCCTGGGGATGACTGGCCTGTTGGCACGAATGGAATCTTGGCATGGCAATAAACGGAGCGACTAACAGGCACCATGGCAACTGATTCTACCGTACCCACTAAGCCGAATGCGTTTACCACACGCGACTTGATGGGCGGCCTGGCGGGAACCGCGGTGGCGCTGCCCCAGTCCATGGGCCTTGGGGTCGCGCTATTTCTCACCATGGGCTTCGACGCATCCGCTGGTGCGCTGGCAGGCTTGGTGGGCGCGGCCTCGCTGTCTTTGTTCTCGGGCCTGACCGGCGCCACCAAGGGGATGATCAGCGCGCCCAACGGCCCGGCTATCACGCTGCTCGCCGTCAGCCTGGCGGCGGTGGCCGACGAAGGGGTGCAGGGTAACGGCATTCTGCTGGCGCTGGCCGCTATTATGCTGCTCACCGGGCTGTTCCAGTTCCTGCTCGGTATCACGGGCAGCGGCCAGCTTGTTAAGTTCATTCCCTACCCTGTCGTTGCCGGCCTCGTTACTGGCATCGGGCTGCTGATGGTTTCATCGCAGGTGAAGCCGCTGTCCGGCGAGGAGGCGCAAGCAATGGGCTGGTACTGGATGGCCGTGCCGGCGCTGACGGCGCTGCTTACCTTTGGCGTTAGCGAGATTGCCCCCAGGATTCTGCCACGCGTTCCCGGCATCATCAGCGGGCTGGTGGTGGGCGTGCTTACCTTTCACCTGTTGATGTATTTCGCGCCGCAACCGACTCCTGAATCGTGGTTGGTGGGCACCATACCCGGTTTCGACAGCATCCAGCTCGAGTTCGACACGTCACTGCTCGCCGGCCTGCCGTGGCCGGTGATTCTGGTCTCCGCGCTAACCCTCACGACGCTGGCCTCTATCGACTGCCTACTGACCGCCGTCATCGCCGATGAAGAAACGGGGGCGCGGCACAATGCCAACCGGGAACTGGCTGCACAGGGTATAGGGCAAGCCGTGGCTGGCCTGCTCGGCGGTATCGGTGGCGGTGGCACCAAGGGTTCCACGCTGGTCTCGATAAAGACCGGAGGAGGACGCTGGGCCGCTATCGTCTCCAGTCTGACCTTCGTGTTGCTCATCCTGTTGCTGGGGCCGGCTGGTAATGCGCTGCCTATCGGCGCGCTGGCCGGCGTGATTATTTTCGTCGGCGTTAGCTTGTTGGAGTGGAATATTCTGCACTGGTTGCGTACACCAGCGACCCGTTTCGATGCCCTGGTCGCTATGTTGGTAGTGGCGACCACGCTGGGCTTTGACCTGATGGTCGGGGTGGGTGTCGGGGTGCTGGGTTCCGTACTGTTGTTTGTACACCGTCACGCGAACGCGCCACTGGTCCATGATCGCCTGACCGGCAAAGATCATCACTCGCTCCTGTACCGCAGCGAGGAAGAGCGCGAGTTACTGGAGAAACATGGCGACAGTATCGTGTACATCGAACTGCGCGGCAATCTGTTCTTCGGTACGGTAGACCGTCTGTTCACCGAGCTGATGCCTGACCTCAACCGACCGGTATTGATGATTCTGAACATGCGTCGTGTGCAGTCGATGGACATGTCGGGACTGAACCTGTTCAGGCAGATGATCAAACGGCTCGACGCTCACGGCGGGCAAATGATCTACTCGAACGTGCGTAAAAGCGGCGTAAAGGGCCGCAAGATGCACAAAATCTTACGCTGGCTCGAACCCGACAACGAATTGCCGAAGGTGAAGACTTTTAAAAGCACCGATGCGGCGCTGGAATTCGCCGAAGATAAGCTGCTGCAGAGCCTCGGTTGCGAACCGGCGAGCGCCAACCACCACGTGGAGATCGAGCAAAGCGATGTGTTCCGCCACTTGCAGCCGGAGACACGCAAGGCCGTGAAAGCGATGATGAAGCCGCTGTCGCTAAAACGCAAAAAATTAGTATACGCCTACGGGGAATTCGGTGATGCGTTATTTTTCATTCTGCGAGGGCAGGTTGAAATACGGTTGCCGACGCGCGTCTACCACTACAAGCGGCTGGCAAAGCTTGGCCCCGGATCATTCTTCGGCGAAGACGCCTTCCTTGACCCGGCGCCGAGAGCGGCCGCCGCGGTCGTGACCCGGCGCGTCGAATTGCTGGTGCTCGACCGCCAGTTCTTCGAATCGCTCGAAAAGACAAAGCAGCGAGAAGCAGGCTGGGCCGTGCTGCACGAAATTGGCATGTCATTGGCCCAACAACTGCGCTGGACCCAAGCAGAATTGCGAAGACTCGAACGCTGGTGAGATACACTACACCAGTACGCGGAACTGATCGCCTTTTACAGCGCGAAATTTTCACAACCGCTTCATGCGCAGCTGCACGTTAGCTAATACATTTTTAGCCTACCATTAACGCCTGTAGAGCTGCGCTTGTGAGTAACGGGCCGCACCGCTTGCAGGCTGACCGGCGGCAGCGGAGCGATTCGGCTTTACTGCCTATACTTGTATATAAGTCGTACCACTGCACGCGCGCTGCAAGCGTAAACTAACGAGAGACTAGATATGTCTGCGTACCTGAAATACCCCGATCTGAACATCGAGATTATCTGCGAAGATGGCTATACCAAAGTGCGCGATCTCGGCACCGGTGAAGAACGCGAGATGACCACCTCCACCGCGGGCATTGATCGGCCGAATACAGACGAAAAAGCAGCCGATCAGCAACGTAAAACTCAGAAAAAAACCTGACTCAGCGGCACTGGCATTAGCGCGCCAGCGGGCTATTGGATTACTTCAACAAGCGGGTGATCTGCTTGAACTCATCGCCTTCGGCAGCCTTGAGTAATTCAAACAAACACATTTCAGTGCTGGTCAGCACTGCGCCGACCGCGCACATTCTTCGCAGTCCAATTTCCTTGTTTTCAGGCGCGCGCGCCGCAACGGCATCAGCAACCACGTGTACGCCTTTACCCCGGCCAAGCAAATCGATTGCCGTTTGGTAAACGCAAACATGCGCTTCAATACCCAGCAGCAAGATCTGGCTGCGGCCAGTAGCAGCCAGTGCTTTGTTAAATTCGGCGTTGCCACCACAACTGAAACTCGTTTTTCGAACAGCCTGGTAAGAAGTCAGCAATTCCGCAATTTCAGGAACGGTGGGGCCTAGCTTTTCTGGCACCTGCTCGGCCCACAGAATAGGCAAACCTAATACCTGGCCGGCCTGTAGCATGACTCTTATATTATGTATAAACGCCTCGCTGTTGTGCATCAGCCGTGCCAGCTTGCCCTGCACGTCAACGAGAACAACGGCTGTCTCTTTGCGGTCCAGCACAATGCCCCTCCCGGATTCGCTTCTCTTGCGCTCGGCGCGAGTCTAACACAAGCGCATTGTCATACTGCTACTTCGCTTTCGCCGACAAGAGAGCGTCGGGGAAAATAACTAAAACGCGACGCATTTTTATAACGCAAGTGACGCACGTCAATGCAACACTCGCCCTTGCAATGTTATCTTCTCAGACATTCAGCGGTTGCCCGTCGCGCACTTTCGTATTCGCCGAGGAGATTGTTCCGCGGTGAAGAATAGGGCTGGCAATTAAGGACTGTTCCGTATGAGGATGCTCGAAACAATATTGGGAAATCAGCCAGTGCTGCGCCAAATTGCACAACGCATCGGCCTTTCGCAAGATCAAACCGCAGTGATTATCGGCCATGTTATACCTGTGTTAGCGCGTGGCCTGAAAAAAAATGTGCAACCGCCGACGGGGCTTTACGCCCTGCTGAGTGCGCTTAATCGCGGCAATCACCAGCGCTATCTCAATGAACCCAACACGTTGGCTGCCCAAACCGCTGTTGATGACGGCAATGCCATTCTGGCTCATGTGCTCGGTAATAAAGATGTCAGCCGCAATCTTGCCGCTTATACAGCGCGGCAGACCCATATCGGCTCGCACCGGATTAAGAAAATGCTGCCGCTGATTGCGGGAGTAGCGATGGCAGCGTTGAGCAAAGAAACTGAGCGTGCCGACTCAACCGCACCACTTGGGGGCACAACGGAGTCGGTACTGGCCAACTTCCTGGCTGCCGATGGCGACAGTCCGATTGCCGACGATCTACTAAGCCGCTCCGGGAAGGTTTTCACGCCGTAGCACGCAGCGTCTCTTGCGGCGACCGTGAGCGTGGGTAAACGCGTTGTTCAACCTAGAAACCGCAGCTGGGCGCGAAAAAGATGTGCAAGATATTGATGTGCATGGGAGATTTGAAAAACTCGTGGTCACCTTATTGGTGATGAGAGCTTTTTCGAATTTTCCAGGTGTATTAAGAGCTTGTGCATACTTTCGTGATCCAACTGCGGTTTCTAGGTTCAAGCACGGCGTTCTGTTCAATCGCGATATAGAGGCTGCGCAGTACGTGATCATGTTGCTCACGCTGAGGATGATCCGTTGCCTTCGTTTGCGCCAGCAACTTCTCGAGCAAGCCAAGACCCCGTTGTCGATCGGCTAATTTCCGCGAGTAAAACAACGGCCCGTAAAAAAAGCATCGCTCCACCGGCGCTAGCAGTTCAGCGACACCAGCATGCAGTCCCGCCTTGCAATAGCGTAAAGCATAACGCTGGCATTCTTCTGCAGGCGTATTGCGCGGGGCTAAAAGACGCGGAAACTGATCGAGCAACAGGATCAATGCCAGACAACCGCGCGCATTGCCCTGCCAATCGCCCAGCCCACCGCTGCTGGCACTCTTAATCTGCAGCAGGAAGTGGCGCTCTATATAATCAAGTGCGTCGTTATGTTCAGCATTAGCCTCCTGCCGAGCAAACCATAATCTGACTTTCGCCAGCGGTAGTGTCCCGCACGAATGGGTGCCAAACCAAAATTGATGGATACGATCTACCTGCTGTGATTGCGCCATGACTTCTCCAATCCAATCCCTTGCTACATTCCATTGTTAAGACCTCAACGCTAGGTAAGACGCACATCCTTGTGCACTGGCTTCCCTAGCGCCATGAAGTTTCGCCCAGTTTGGCTCGGCGTGGCCAGTGCAGTTGTCTGCATTGCGTGTGCGATATGGCTTACTTTGCGGCGGTAGCTGGCCACGGAAAACGCAACCGAATGAAATTGCGCGGACTTAACCCTCTTAATACTTTGGCGGTATCAACACCAGGCTAACATTCACGCGCAACGAAGAGATTGGGCGAAAAGATCGTTTCCGCAGGCACACTGTGTAGTGTATTTTAGGTTTATTCCGGCGCAGCCGCCGCCGAATCCAGCTCCAGCGAATCATACAGCCCTGGAGCCTGGCTTTTCAGCGCATTCACTTCCCTGGCGGTGCTCGCGTCGAATCCTTGCTGGATCACGATTTCAACGCGCCGGTTGGCGGCGCGGTTGGCGGCGGACTTGTTGTCTATCATCGGCCGAGTAGAACCGAAACCACTCACGGTGAAACGCTCCGCTGGCATTTTCCCGCCGCGCAGCAATTCGTGCGCCACCGATACCGCGCGGGCCGACGACAAGTCCCAGTTAGAGCGAAAACGATCCGTTCTGATCGGAATATTGTCGGTATGGCCGTGTACGGCAATGGCGCCGGGTTTGGCGACCAGCACATCACGTAATTTCTTCAGCACTTTCACATAGGTTTTCGTGAGTGAGGCTGAACCCGACGAGAACGCGCCTTTTGCCTTGATGCGAATAATAATTTGGCGCGCGTGTGTTTCGACTTCGACTTCACCAGCGGCGATCTGGTCCGTCAGCGCCGCCGCTAAATCGATGGCATCCTGCTCGGTAGCCTGAACAAGCTGTTCGACTTTTTTGACGATCTGTGCCTGTACCGCCGCCGCAGAGACCAAGCCATCGAGCTGGTTCTGTGCACCGACGGCGCACTGCATTTCCAGCGATGACTGCTCCATTTCATCGGTTTTTTGCCACACTTCGTTGATCGGCGTCGGCTCGGGCCGACCGGGGCTAAACTCCTGTGCAATAATGCTGGTGCCTTTCGGTATGTCGTTGACTTTGAGTTTGTTCTGCACGCCAAACGACTCGCGCATCGAACCCGCCAGACGCTTGAACTTCAGCACATCCATTTCCGAGAATGACAGCAACAAAACGAAGAAGCACATCAACAGCGACATTAAGTCGGCAAAAGTCGGTAGCCAGGCCGGAATTCCGGGTTCCGGCTCCGGGCATTGACACTCGTCGTCCATGTCTGACTATTCCTTCTCGCTGGCGCGTTTCGCTTCGGGCAGGTAGGTGCGCAGCATGGAATCGATAACGCGCGGGTTTTGACCGGACTGAATGGCCAGCAGCGCGTCGATAATCAAGTTTTTCACGCGGCCTTCCTCTGCACGCCGCAATTTTAATTTATCGGCAATTGGGCTGGCGATCATCGTCGCTACAATGGCGCCGTACAGCGTCGTTAGCAGGGCAACTGCCATCGCCGGGCCGATAGATTGAGGGTCATCCATGGCCGACAGCATTTGCACCAGGCCAATCAAGGTGCCAATCATGCCCATGGCCGGGCCGACATCGGCGATGGCCAGAAATATCTTCTGGCCCCACTCATGCCGCTCCTGGGCCAAATTCATGTCTTTACTGAGTACCGTTTTCACCACGTCGGGATCGTGACCATCGACCAGCATTTGAATGCCGTTTTCCAGGTAGGAGTTGGTGATTTCGATACCCTCAAGTGCCAGCAAACCGCCTTTGCGAGCCGTATCGGCAAGTTCGACAATTTGATCGATCAGCGCGCCCGGCTCGTCAAGTTTAAAAATGAATGCCTTGGCGGCGACCTTGAAGGCGCCTAAAAACTGGCCGAGACCAAACTTCATCAACACGACAAACAACGAGCCCAAAACAACGATAAGCAAGGAAGGCACATTGATCATGACGCCAATGTCGCCGCCCAGCACCATTGCCGTCACCACGATCGCTATTGCACCAAGCAAGCCGATGAGAGTCGCTAAATCCACCAATCACTCCTTTTGTCCGTTCCGATAGCACGCGCGCAGGTCTTGTTGTTTTACTGCTCGCGGCTAAAAGACAATCAATTCCATTTGTTCCTTTCAGTTAAAGTCTAGCGCTAAATCGGTAGAACGCACGCGCGCGAAGGCCGTTACGTAAAAATTGACCGGCAGACAAGGCTTGGTTGATAATGTGGTGCGCTTGTAAGCGCTGGAGAACATCATGGCGCGTACTAAAAAGACCCCGAATTTTGAACAGACGTTGGCGGCACTGGAAGATCTGGTGCTGCAAATGGAGTCTGGAGAGCTTGAATTGGAGCAATCGCTGGCCGCATTTGAAAAAGGCATTAAGCTAACCCGCGACTGCCAGACGGTGCTGACGAAAGCTGAACAAAAAGTACAAATGCTATTGCAAGAACACGGCGAACTAAAAACCGTAGACTTTGACGTCGATGCACTCGTCGAAAGCGCGGATGACTGAGCGTTTTACTCACTACCTGGCCCGCCAACAGCAACGCGCCAACGATGCCTTGGCGGCCAATCTGCAAGCGCTAACGCACCAACCGGGTATCGAGCCACGACTGGCGTCAGCATTACGTTATTGCGTACTGGGGGGCGGTAAACGTGTTCGGCCAGTGTTGGCGTATGCGGCGTTCGAAGCGGCGGGCTGCGGCGCCGCAGCGCAAGCTGTCGATACGGTCGCCTGTGCAGTCGAGCTTATTCACTGCTACTCGCTTGTGCACGATGATTTACCCGCCATGGACGATGATGATCTACGCCGCGGCCAACCCAGCTGCCATCGCGCCTACGACCAGGCCACCGCAATTTTGGCCGGTGACGCATTGCAAGCAATGGCTTTCGAAACCCTAACCGCACCCACTGAAGTCAGTGGCACACAGCGCTGCGAGCTGATCCGACTATTGGCGCGCGCGGCCGGGCCGCGAGGCATGGTAGGTGGTCAAATGCTGGACTTGTTAACAGCTGAGCAATCTTTGACCCGCACCGATTTAGAGGCGCGACATCGGGCCAAAACAGGCGCGCTGATATGCGCCGCGCTGGAAATGGGCGCGGTCTGTGCCGCCGCGCCTGACTCGCAGCGGCAGGCGCTGGTTGATTATGGCAACAATGTCGGCCTGGCTTTCCAGGTGGTCGACGACATTCTCGATGTCGAGGCTGAAACCAGCCTGCTCGGCAAACCGCAGGGTGCCGATATACGGCTCAACAAGCCGACCTACCCGGTCCTGCTCGGTATGGACAAGGCCAAACAATACGCCATCGAACTGGAGCAACAAGCTTGCGCGGCGGTGGCGGTGTTTGCCGACCAGGGCTGGGCTTTACAAGCGCTTGCCAGCTACATTGTCAATCGTAGCCATTAGCCTAGTGTCCTGCAATGAATAGACTGTACATTCAGAGGCACACAATTTGTGCTCTACAAGACGCCGTTCGCCGGGAATGTAGACCACCTTTCCAAGAACGGCAACGCTGGAGAGCACAAATTGTGTGCCTCCCTTCGGGCGAGCCGCCAAGAGACCACCAGCGTTGTTGCGCTTTCTCGACGTAGGGTTACTATGCCTTCAAAATCGCGCCTAGCTGCTGGCCTCTTGGCGACTCGCTGAATGTACAGTTTATTCATTGCAGGACACCAGTATTTCGGGCTGTGGGTATTCGCCGCGACCTTGAGTTACAATAGCGGGTCGCCGTACGCCTGATGAACACCTTCGTATAGCATGTCTGACAAACTTAAAATGTTCGAGGCACTGCCCTCCACGCTACCGGCCACTCCGCTGCTGGATAACGTCGTATTACCTGAAGATTTACGTCAACTCAAGGAACAGCAGCTGCCACAGTTAGCCAACGAGCTGCGCGAGTTTCTGCTTTATAGCGTCGGCCAAACGGGTGGCCATTTTGGCGCCGGCCTTGGGGTGATTGAGTTAACCGTCGCCTTGCACTACCTGTATAACACGCCTTACGACCGCCTGGTGTGGGACGTGGGCCACCAAACCTACCCGCATAAAATTCTCACCGGCCGCCGCGCTAGCATGTCAACCATGCGGCAAGAGAACGGCTTGTCGGGCTTTACCAAGCGCGCCGAAAGCGAATACGACACCTTTGGCGTCGGCCATAGCAGCACCAGCATTAGCGCCGCGCTGGGCATGGCCTTGGCGGCAGCGCAGGAAGGCGCGGAGCGCAAGGTGGTGGCCGTTATTGGCGACGGCTCGATGACCGCCGGCATGGCGTTTGAAGCGCTCAACCACGCCGCTCACACGCGCGCCAACATGCTGGTGGTTCTGAATGACAATCAGATGTCTATCTCACACAATCTGGGCGGCCTGGCCAATTACTTCGCCAAAATATGGGCGAGTAAACTGTACACCAGTATGCGCAAGGGCAGCAAAAAGGTACTGGCAAAAATACCGTCGGCCTGGGAACTGGCGCGCCGCACCGAAGAACACATGAAGGGCATGGTCGCGCCCGGCACCTTGTTCGAGGAACTCGGCTTTAATTACATCGGGCCCATCGACGGCCACGACCTGGACAGCCTGGTCAACACCATCACAAATATGCGCGAGCTGGAAGGCCCGCAATTACTGCACATCACTACCTGCAAGGGGCGCGGGTTTGAACCGGCCGAGAACGACCCGGTAGGTTACCACGCGATCAACAAGATCGACCCTAAACCGAACAGCAGCAGCAACGGCAAGAAAATACCGCCAAGACCCAAGTACCAACAGGTTTTTGGCGACTGGTTATGCGATATGGCCGCACTGGATAACAAGTTGATAGGCATCACACCGGCCATGGGCGAAGGCTCGGGCATGGTAGAGTTCAGCAAACGTTTCGCCGACCGTTATCACGATGTTGCGATTGCGGAACAGCACGCAGTGACACTCGCCGCGGGCTTGGCTTGTGAGCATATGAAACCGGTGGTAGCCATTTACTCGACCTTCCTGCAACGCGCCTACGACCAACTGATACACGACGTTGCGCTGCAAAATCTGGACGTATTGTTCGCCATTGACCGCGCCGGCCTGGTCGGCGAAGACGGGCCGACGCACGCAGGCAGTTTCGATTTGAGCTATTTGCGCTGCATTCCTAACATGGTCGTTATGGCACCGTCGGACGAAAACGAAACGCGCAAATTGCTCACCACCGGATTTCATCACGCCGGTCCAGCGGCGGTGCGCTACCCGCGTGGCACGGGCCCCGGCGCCTTTATTGAACTGGAAATGCAAATCGTCGATGTTGGCAAGGCGGTCGTGCGGCGCGACGGCAAGCGTGTTGCCATACTGGTATTCGGTACGCTGCTGGCGGCCACGCTGCCCGCCGCTGACGCACTCGACGCCAGCGTGGTCGATATGCGTTTTGTGAAGCCTCTCGACACGACTCTCATCGAGCAACTGGCGCATACCCATGAGCTATTGGTTACCGTGGAAGAAAACTCCATTCACGGAGGGGCCGGCTCCGGCGTCAACGAGCTCTTACACGCGCAAGGCATAAACGTGGAGGTCTTGAATTTAGGCTTGCCCGACGAGTTTTTAGCACATGGCAAACCGCAGGCTATGCTGCGCGACTGCGGCCTGCATGCAGAGGGTATAGAACAACAGATTCGCGACCGCTATGCGCTGTTGGAGGAACCCGCGCAGCAACGGTCAGCCAAGGTTTGAGGCAGGGTTATTCGTCGTCATTGATATGGCCCAGCTTGCCAAACTTGGTCGCGAGATAATCCGCATTGTGCGGGTTGTGCCCGCTGCGTAGCGCCAACCGTTCGGTCACTTTTATACCCAGAGTTTCTACCGCTTCCACTTTGCGCGGGTTATTGGTCATTAAACGCAGTTTCGTCACGCCAAAGTGAGCGAATATTTCTTCGCACATGTTGTATTCACGCATGTCGGCGCCGAAGCCTAACTGCTCATTGGCCTCCACCGTATCGGCGCCGTTGTCTTGTAATTTATAGGCGCGGATTTTGTTCAACAAGCCAATGCCGCGACCTTCCTGCCGCAAGTAGATAAGTATGCCGCTTTTTTCCCCGGCAATGGTGCTCATCGCGGTTTCCAATTGCGAACCACAATCGCAGCGCATGCTAAACAGCGCATCGCCGGTCAGGCATTCGGAGTGGATACGCGCCAGCACCGGTTCACCACCACTGAGGTCACCCATCGACAATACTATGATTTCCTTACCTTGCTCCAGGTCTTCAAAAGCGTGGATGGCGAACACACCCCACGGGGTGGGTAATTGCGATGTTACTGCATAACGAACCATCACAAATCATTCCTGCACCTTGGTAAAGCCCTATTCTAGCAGGTCTGGCGGGCGACGTGCCGAGCTAGTATTTCTGTTGCAGCGACAACACGCCTTGCTGTTCTTCCATTTTGACATGACTGAGATAACTCATGCCGAGCAAAATTTCCCGCGGAAAGCGGCCTTCAATCACCGATGCGGCGACATTGTTCACGGTAATGCCACCAACGCCGACTGAACGGAGCTTGAGGTAGTATGCCGTGGTAATGCCGCTGGCCGTGCGCACGGCCCCCTTTTTACCACGCAGCAAGTAGTCAACACCCAGGCGCTTGGCCATTTTGCTGTTCATTGCCACATGGGTAGCGCCGGTATCGATCAGCAGCTTTACAATTTGGCCGTTAATCGTACCCGACGTATAATAGGCGTTGTGGCGCGATTTGCTCACTAACACGCGACGTTTGACGGGCGCTGCAAAGCCTGTATTGATGGTATTAGACAAACCCAGGCTGTAACGTTTACCGTTCACCTCAACGCGCGCTTGCTGCGGGTTGGCGCTCAGCAGGCGCACACCTTCGGGGCTGGTTTGACCGGCTTTCAACATGCGGCGCGTGCCGTCGATATCCAGTACCGCTCCGTTTTTAAACAGCCCTTCCGCACGCACGCGCGGGGAATCTGCCTGAATAGCAACAGATACAATAAACAAACTGGCAACAAGGGCAATGCGTAACATAGTGATTGGCGCGTGGAAATCTCTATTTTTGATGGCTTACGCTAATGCAAAACCACCTTGCGGTTCGAGCAATACATCTCATTTAATAGTAGACCCTGTTACGTCAGCGGCAAGCTCACGTTCGAATGGCGCTGGAATTACTACCAGATTTTTTCGTAGCCAGTGACGGTAAAGCTTGCGATATTTAACGGCCATATTGACTCCTGATGCCTCATACTTCATCTCTATGCCGAAAAGAAAAAAGAGCCGAACAATAAAAACGAAACGCGCCCGTCGACGCCGCATCGTTATCAAACTTGTGGTGGGGCTGTTTATAGTCGCCGCCATTGGTCTGATCGTATTAGATTTGATCGTGCAAAAAAAATTCTCCGGTAGAAAGTGGGCCGTACCGGCCAGAGTTTACGCGCGCCCGCTGGAACTCTACACCGGCTTGCCTTTAACAGCGGCCCAACTGGAATACGAACTAAAACAACTGGGCTACCAACCGGCTACCACAAACAAAGCCGGAAAGTATCATAGAGATCGCACCAGCTTGCGCCTGCACACGCGCGGCTTTCGCTTCGGCGATGGTTTTGAACCGGCGACCGACGCGCGCATTATTTGGGCCAACAATAGCATCGACCAAATTCTCGATGCCAACGACAACGAAATCGATTTGCTGCGTCTGGAGCCGTTGCAGATTGGTGGTATCTATCCCTCGCATAACGAAGACCGACTGTTGATCGAACTGGAGCAAACACCGAAGGGTATGCTGGAATGCTTGCTGGCGGTGGAAGACCGACGCTTCTATTCGCATTTTGGCGTTTCACCGAAAGGTATCGCGCGCGCCATGTGGGTCAATCTGCAAGCAGGCAGTTGGCGCCAGGGCGGCAGCACCATTACCCAACAATTGGTGAAAAACCTATATTTAACCAAGGATAAATCGCTAGCGAGAAAGCTCATCGAATTGCCGATGGCCATCATGGTAGACCTGCACTTCAGCAAGGACGATATTCTGCAAGCCTTCGTCAACGAAGTTTTTCTGGCACAAGAGGGCAGCCGCGCTATCCACGGTTTTGGCTTGGCGAGCCAGTATTTTTTTAACCAACCACTGCAAGAATTGAAGCCCCATCAATACGCCTTGCTCATTGGCATGATCAAGGGGCCCTCGTATTACAACCCCCTAAGCCAACCTCAGCGAGCACTCTCCCGGCGCAACCTGGTACTGAAAGTGATGGCTGAAGCCGACATCATGAGCGCGGATGAAGCGCAGTATGCCCAGTCTTTACCGCTGGGCATCAGCGAAAAGCCTACGCCGACCAACCGCCACCCGGCTTATCTCGACCTGGTGCGACGCCAGCTAAAACGCGACTATCAAATGGAAGATCTACAAAACGAGGGGCTGCGGATTTTCACTAACTTCGACCCCATTTTGCAGCACGAAACCGAACAAAGCCTGCAACGCGCACTGACCACCATTGGCAACCGCTACGCCGGGGAACCCGAGTGGCTACGCAAACTCGAGGCCGCGGTTGTGCTCACCAACGCCAGCAACGGCGAGGTGCTGGCCATCGTCGGCGGACGCAACCCGCGCTTCGCTGGTTTCAATCGCGCGCTGGACGCGCACCGACCGATAGGCTCTTTGGTCAAACCGGCCGTGTATTTGAGCGCGCTGGAGCAACCGGATAACTTCACTCTCGCCACCTATGTTGAAGATACGCCATTCGAACTGCCGCAGCCCGACGGCAGCATCTGGTCACCGGCTAACTTCGACCACGAAAGCCACGGCCCGGTCACATTGTTGCAAGCGCTGAGCCAATCCTACAATCAGGCAACCGCACGGCTGGGCCTGACCATCGGCGTGGATACAGTTGCCGCCACCTTGAGCAATCTGGGTGTTGAGCGCGACATACCCAAGCACCCTGCCCTGCTGCTGGGCGCCATCGATTTGTCGGCGCTCGATATCGCCGAAATGTATCAGACGATGGCGCTCGGCGGCTTTCAGGCGCCGCTACGCGCGATCCGCGAAGTGGTGGACGCGCAGGGCGAACCACTCACGCAGTACAGCTTGAAGATTCAACAACGCTTTGCTCCCGATACCATGCATATGCTGCAATACGCCTTGCAAGCCACCATGCGCGAGGGCACCGGCCGGCGTGCGTACTGGCAACTACCGCGCGCATTCGCCGTCGCCGGCAAAACCGGCACCAGCAGCGACCAGCGCGATAGCTGGTTCGCGGGTTTCGCCGGCGACTACCTGGCGGTGACCTGGCTGGGAACAGACGACAACGCCGAAACGCCGCTCACCGGCAGCTCCGGTGCTTTGACCGTGTGGTCCGATTTATTCGCCCACATCAGCCACCAACCATTGAATTTTGTGCGACCGCAAGGCATTGTATACGCGTGGACCGACACCGTAAGCGGCGAGCTGAGTGCGGCAAAATGCAAGGGCGCACGCTATATGCCGTACGTCGCCGGCACCGAGCCACTCAACGCGGCGCCATGCGTTCGGCAAAAGCGCACGCTGCGCAGCTGGTTTCAGGAACTGTTTGACTAGCGCCTGTTAACACGTGACTACAAGGGGTTGCAAAGAATATGCGCAAACTTATTTTCGTTCTGTTACTTTTTGGGTTAAACGGCTGCGTTACTATCGACCCCCTGCCGCCGGTACCGATGCCCGACGCCCGACCTTCGGTACCGGGCGAACAACCCGATACCGACGTCAAGCAAACCTATCCGCAGCCTGAGCCCGCGGAGCAGGAAGAAAAAGTGGCCATTGCAACGCCCGAATCCGTCAACCGCCTGCCGCAAAAAAAGCAGCAGTCAGCCGCCGCCAGCTTGCGCAACCAGGCACGGGCGGCAGTTGCCGACGGCGACAACGAGCGGGCAATTCGTTACCTCGAACGGGCCCTGCGCATTGCACCGCGCGCCGCACAAACCTACTACGACTTCGCCAATGTGCGGCTTAATCAGCAACGCCCGGAACAAGCACTACAACTGGCGCGCCGCGGTTTGAGCATGCATCCTGGCTTGTCCTTGCGCAATGATCTGGAACAACTGGTGCAACTCAGCAACGAGCGTTTAAACAACTAGGCGTTTTGCTCGATTAATTGGTAGCGGCCGTTACTGTCGCCTTCAAACATCAGCACTTGATTGATGCAGCCGGGCCGCTCGCCGGCCACGTGGCTGACGTAGATGATATGCGTTTGACTGACGCGCGCGATGTGATCGACCAATCGCAAAATCAAGCGCCGGTTAAAATCATCCAGCCCAATGCACGGCTCGTCGAGCAGCAAAATCAGGGGCCGCTTGACCATCGCGCGCGCCAACAAAACCATGCGCTGCTCACCGTATGATAGCGCCTGATAGCCATGCTTTGCCTGCGCCTCCATGCCGATCAATTGCAACCATTGGCGCGCGATCGTCGCCTGCGCGTCGCCGCAATCGCCATACAGGCCGATGCTGTCGTGAAACCCCGACAGCACTACGTCCAACACGCGATAGCCTCTAACGTAGGCGGACTGCAGGGCCGTGCTGACCACGCCAAATTGTTGTTTCAGTTCCCACACCGACTCGCCGCTGCCGCGTTTGCGGCCAAACAGATAGATATCCTGCCCGTAAGCTTTCGGGTTATCGCCATTTAGCAAGCTTAGCAAGGTCGACTTACCGCTACCGTTAGGCCCGCTAATACTCGCATGCTGACCGTGGCGCATAGTCCAGTTCACGTCTCGCAACACCCGCTTATCGCCGTAGCTCACATTCACCGCACGCATTTCGATCAGTGGCGTCGCGGGGTCTAATTGCGTGCGCGCCTGATCCGCAACAACGGACGGCAGTTGCCTCGGCAACGCTGGAAGGGGTTTGTGCAATGCCTTGAAAGCCCCGCTTTCACGCACGTCATCTATGCTGCCTTGCGCAACCACGCGGCAGTTGGCGAGCAACATGACGTGCGAGATATTGACGGGAACGTGGCTCGCTTGTTTCAGCAATAAAATAAAGGTGATGGCTTCGGCTAGCAGTTCGTCCAGCAGCTGACTAAACTGGCGCTGCGCTTGCTGGTCCAGACCTTCAAGGGGGTTGTCCAGAATAATGACCTGCGGCTGGTTGACCAGCGCCTGCGCTAACAGCGTCTTGCGCATCTCGCCGGTGGAAAGAAAGCGAATACCCCGGCCCAGCAAATACGCTATGCCCAACCGCTCCACCCAGCTGTCGAACAAGTCGTCAGGTGCGCGCTCTCGCAGAATCAACTGTTGCGCCGTTGTCCCTTTATCGAAAACGTCGGCACGCAGCTCGCTGTCGTCGAAGCGGTCGTCGTGTTCATACAGCAGACGTTGCCGCTCGAAAGAAACGCTACAAATATCGGCCGCAGAATCAAACCCCGCTGCATAGCAACGCTCACCGCGCGCCAGTGTCTGGCGGCCACTGACAATATCGGCAAACAGGGTTTTGCCCGCGCCGTTGCCGCCCAGCACCGCCCATTGCTCTCCCGCACGCAGTTGCCACTGCGCCAACTCAAATTGCTGGGCATCTTTTTTCGGCGTACGGAGATTGTTAAGCGTGATTAACGTTTGCAAAGTGAAAAGGGCTTTGTTGTTACAATAGTTCAATTATCGGGGATACTGACGTACTGTGCAAAACTTTGACACTCAAACAAAATCGATCGCGGGGTTCCGCCCGAAAAAAATGCCGGGGCGGCGCTACCTGATTCGCGCCGCGGTGGCGCTCATCTTGCGGCCAACCGAAAAAGGCACAACGGTTTTGATGATGCGCCGCTCGGAACGCGAGGGCGATCCCTGGTCGGGCCATATGGCGTTTCCGGGCGGCAAAAAAGACCGTAAAGACAGCAACACGTTTATTGCCGCACTGCGCGAAACAGCGGAAGAAACCGGGATCAAAGAGTTGGAATGCCTACAGGCTATCGGTCGCTTGTCGGACGTTCTAACACGCCCGCACAGCGGCAGGCGACCGATGGTGGTTACGCCGTTTGTGTTCGCGCTGCAAGCAAATGTTGAATTCAATCCTAACCACGAAGTGGCCGAACTACTGTGGATACCACTGGATTACCTCGCTAACCGGGCGCACCGTGAAAAGATGCAGTGGCGGAATAGCGGCACGGAAACTACCCTGCCGTGCTACTTTTACCAGCAACAGCGCATCTGGGGTTTGTCGTTGACGATGCTGGATGAGCTGGTTGGCTTGCTGTACCGGCAGACTTTCGCGGATACACATTCGCGGCTGCACTTCAGGCCACGCGGGGCGAGGCAATATGTTTACCGGGCGCTGCGGAGGTTTTGGTAGGGGGCTGCTGTTTTGGCAGACTTGGCTTGCGCCCTCAGCGTGAGCGCAAGCTGTTTTCGTTGGAAGTTATTGCTAGTCGTCAAGAGTCCAGCTCCATACCACCTCCGCACCTTCAGGTGGCTTCACGGACAACGTCAAATCGCCACTGTCAGATGTACCATCAGGTTTGATGACCAATGCCAGCACTTGACCGTCATGTTCATTATTCTGTACCGTATACGTGTCGCCACTTACGATCGTGCCATTAGTGCTTTCAAACTTGTAAGTGGTTCCAACCGGCATAGTATTACCGCGCGGCACCACTCCATTTATGTCGGAAATCCGCAAGGATAACGTAGTTGTGCCGCCGATTGTGATTGTGCTGCCCGGATTACCCAGATTTCCTGCGTCAAAAATTTTCGGGAAATCACTGGCGTTAACGATGATGTGCGTATCTGATATCGTAACTCTCTCATCGCCTTCACATAGCGCCGCCTGGTCGACACTGGTCAAACACGGACCATTCCACACACCATCGCCACCGTCACGCTGCCCATTATGGTTAAAATCTAGGAAAAATTCACCGACTTCGTAGCCACCTTGTTCATTCTCATCCGCGTAAGCTTCAGACAAATCGTCTTCAATGATGTTGAAAGTATCCAAACCTTCATACACGTTATTTCCGTTATTATCGGTAAAATCTTCGGCGCCATCGGTAAAAGCAATAATTGTTGAGCGATAGCTATCCGCGTCGGAAATACCGCCGCTGCTAACCCAGGTTACTGAACAGCGGCCCCTTTCCAGGACACAAGAAGGTTCGATCTGGCCTGACTCTGGCGACCAGAAATTTACTACCGTGCCGTCGGTCGCGGGGTTGCCGTACTGATCACTCGCAATAATACTGACTTTAACCTCTTGTCCTTGCCTATGGGCAGAGGGAGGATTAAAGCGATCTAATGCCATGACAAACTTACTCTGTACTGGTACACCAGTTGATACAGAAATATCTGCCGACTCCGTGCTGTTACCAGTCGCTGCGTGCTCGGCTAGCACGCGGAAGATAGTATTCGCCGTGCCACTGTAAACGTTTACCGCAACTGTACCTTCTATACCAGTAACAGCCGTTGTTTCGGCCAGCAACTCGCTATTCGAAAAACTAACTTTCCCAGTCGTAGGACGAATACTTAATACCACTTCTTCACCGATGATCGGCGCGCCATTTCCTCCCAATACAGTAAAGGTTACTGAGGATGTTTCCACGCCCCCAATACCCTTTAATGCCAATTGGGTTGGCTCAGGGGCTGAAGCTGAAATTCCGGTTACAATACCGGGAGCAATCGCTAACGACCTGCTGCGCTCTAAACTCAAACCACTCACGGCAGAAAAAACTGTCACCTCATCTTCGCCGCTACAACCATTGGCCGTATAAGTGACTCTGACTGTACCATCATTTGTAGTAGTCTCTCCGTCAACCGTCGCAAGGTTATCGGATAAGCAGTTCGAAGAAAACGTAACTGTGATGGCTTCAGTGATAAGGTCATTATTCTGATTGGTAAAGCGCACGGAAATATCAGTCGACCCCCCCGCTTCCAAAG
>CAZJDL010000053.1:0-25974 GCA_964544755.1 uncultured Pseudomonadales bacterium
CGGAGTCCGGCGGTTAAAACTCGAGCTTTTTACCCACAGATATCGCTGAGGATCCAAAGTTAAAAGGAGATTACTGTATGAGAAATAAAAGAATTGTGGCAATAGGCTTGGCTATATTTCTAGGCGGTTGTTCCACAATTACCATCCACCCAAAGTCAACTCAAAAGCAATCATCGAATCCTACGTATGAAGACTCTAGGTCTTTCTTTTTTTGGGGGTTAGTTGGAGAGGAAAGGGTCGACGTTAAAGAGGTTTGCAGTAGTAGTGACGTTAAGCAAATGCAATCTCAGCAAACGTTTGTAAATGGGTTGCTCACTGGCATTACTTTGGGTATCTACGCGCCACATTCTGTCAAAGTTTGGTGTGGATAGAAAATTTCAAAAAGGATAGTTATAGTATGAAAATAATCACGATTATCGCTGTTATGTTTTTGTCAGGATGCACGACGATTCATTTTGACAATGGAGATGGTTCCGAGGGCCAGCCTAGCACGGAAAAGTGGCATCATAATTTTGCGCTCTCTTTGTATGAAGGTTCAAAGCCTGTGAATCTTGAGCGCGAGTGCGCGAGCCAACAATGGAGCTCGGTGAAAACAGAGCTTTCATTCATAAATGGTTTGGCAAGTGGAGCAGTAAATCTGCTAGGACCAATATGGTACCCTAAAACCGTGCAGGTCAAATGTAAGTAATAGGGAGTAACATAACGAATAAGGATAAGTCGCGCGCAGTCGCGACTTTATTTTATCGTTAGAGTGCAGCTTGTTATTCATGTTGCAACACATTAATGAGTTTCCCAAACGGATCACGGATATAAAATCTACGAACACCCCAGGGTTCACTTACGGGGCCATACTCGATTGCAATGTTTGCATCCTTTATACGTTCCAGAGCGACTTCCAGATTATCAACCTCGATGGATAAATCTGGCACTTGTGTACCAGAACCACCCTCAGAGGCGACGCTCACCTGAATTGCTATCTCTGAGTCTATGCCATACGTTCGTATCCAGCCATGATCCATAAGAAGCTCAAGCCCAAAAATACCTTGGTAGAAATCCTCCGCTTTTTCGGGGCTTGAAGCTTCGATATTTGAGACGATGCGTTTTACTTTCACTTGAATTTTACTCTGCTGATTGTCTTGCGCTTTAACGAGTAGATAAAACGGCATTGCGCACAGTATACCGCATGAAAACTTGGCGACTCGCTGTGTCTGCGCCCAATAAAGAGCTCAAGAAGCGTGTTGTGGAAGCCTTCTTACAGCGTTAGAGTGCAGCGTTGACTGTTATTTTTCCAAGCGCTGCAGCAACTGCTGAAACGTGGCTTCCTGCGGTCGCAGGGCGACAAGCTGTTGCGCATACACTATCGCTTTCTGCTTTTCTCCGCGGTCACGATGTATTGTGCTTAGCGCGTAAAGAATATCGAGATTGGCGGGAAATTTTCTGTTCGCGGCTTGCAAGGCCGCAATCGCCTCGACCGGTTTGCCGGTTGAATTGAGGGCGATAGCGTATATATACGCGTAACGGCTACTTTGTGGCGCCAGCTTCGCGGAGGTTTTCAAATTATGTAGTGCTGCGTCGCTGCGCCCCTGCCGTGTTAACCACAAGCCATAGGCTTGCCGCGTTTCGGCGTTGTTGGGATCTATACGAATCGCCTTTTTTAATAAAGGCTCGCCCTCGCTGTCGCGCTCTTGGGCGCGCATAAAATCGGCCAGGTTAATGTAGGCGGGCACCCAGCTTGGGTCGAGCTGAATTGCGCGGCGGTAAGCCGGTTCGACTTTGCCGGGCTCGTTGGTCTGCGCATAGATGAGGCCCAGATTGGCTTGCGCTTCCGGTCGGTCGGCGTTGAGTAATTGCGCCGCGATATATTCGCCGACTGCCTTTCGCAGGCTGGCGCGTTGCACTGGCTCAATTGGTTCGTTCAACACGGGTGCTAATAAGCGCGCAGCCTCGCCGCGTACCGCGCGTAAAGGGTCGCTTACTAATGGTGCTAGCAGTTGCCAGCGCAGGTTGATATCCAACCTTTCGGTGGCCCGGGCCGCGCCGATGCGCACCAGCGGATCGTTGTCTTGCAGCCCGGTCTCTAGCTGTTGTATGGCAGCCGGCCCACCAGCCGCATCGACTAACGAATAAGCCGTGGCGCGAACGATGGCGGGCTGATCTTTGGCGCTGGCAAGTTGCAATAAGGCTGCGCTAACGTCAACGGCGTTGTCGCGTGCGGCGGCCAGCGTTGCCGCGAAGTGTGGCGGTCGTTGTTTGCCAAAACGTTGTTCAATTTGTGTCGCGGCCCACGTAGCTGTTTGATCGGTATGGCAGGCGTTGCACGTATTGGGTGTGCCCAGTTCCACGCTCAGGTCCGGGCGCGGCAGTCGAAAGCTGTGGTCGTGACGGTCATCAACCTGCATGTAGGTCTTGGTGGGCATATGGCATGCCACGCATTGCGCGCCGGCGGAGCCTTCCTCATGAAAATGATGCGCGCGGGCGTCGTAGACTTTGTGCTGCAAGGTCGAAAACCTGGCCGGTGGGTCCGGCTGATGACATTGCGTGCACGTGGCGTTGCCGCTGGCTTTCAACTCGGCGCTGTGGGCATTGTGGCAGTCGGTACACGTTACTCCCTGGCGATACATTTCGCTTTGCAGGAACGAACCGTATACATAGACTTCATCGAGTATTTGTCCGTCGGGATGATACAAACCGGCATCGAGTAAGGCCGGCTGGTAATGGTCGAGCAGGGGTTTGCCGGCCGTGAATTGCTCGGCGATAATGCTGCGCCGTGCATGGCAGTGCGCGCAGCCATCGATCTGCTGTTTGCTTGCGCTGAGGTCGGCGGCAAAGCCCTTATGTGATATCTCGGCGGCATTGTTTTCGGCCTGCGCCCATGTCATATGGTGCGCACCCGGCCCGTGGCAACCTTCGCAGCCGACATCTATTTCTGCCCAGTTTGTTGCGTAATGGCCGCTCGCGGGGTCGTAGTTTTTTTCTATCCCGGTGGAGTGGCAGTCGGCGCACTGGTAGTTCCAGTTTTGATTGAGCCGGGTCCAGTGCAGCGGGTCGCTGTGTTCTATGTTGTCGGCGGGGTAAAGGTGAAACCAGCGCTGGCCGCCTTGGGTTGCCGGTCGTGTATCCCAGGCAATGCTCAGCGCCTGCTTTCGGCCGTCGGGAAAATCGATCAGGTATTGTTGTAAGGGATGTACGCCAAAGGCATATGTGATTCTAAAATCCCGCATTTCACCGGCGGCGTTATCGGTGTGCACAAAAAACTGATCGTCGCGCTTGAAGAATCGGCTGGTCACGCCGTTGTGCTCAAACCGTGCATTGTCGAAATCGCCCAGCACAGTTTCGTTGGTCGCCGCTTGCATAGCGAGATCGTGATGTGAACCGCGCCACTGCTGATAGGCTTCGCCATGGCAGCCTTTACAGGCGTTACTGCCAACGTATTCGGTGCTGGCATTAGCCGCCGGCATCGCACTTTGTTTTTCCGGCTCGCGTGGCTGCTCGGGCGCTTGCTGATCACAAGCCGGCAGCAGCAGGCAATACAGGCTAGCCAGGGCCACCGCGCGGATTTTGTCGTTCATGTGTTTGTTGTCAAAGTAAAATTCAGATTATTGGCGCTTAGTTAAGCGTCCAGACCGGCCTGAACAGAGTGGAGATTTCCGGGGCACGCTGTAAATCCGTCCCTGGCATCCCTGCCAGGGACGGCCTCGAAAATTTCCCCTCAATTCAGTCCTCTGCAGCTCCGATTGGGTTTAGCTAAGTGTCATCAAAATACAGATCACTACACTAGACTAACATGGCGGCGGCGCGCCGGGCGGCAGCGGGCTTCAAACAATAACGGAGGAGAAACGGGTCATGGGAAATAAAAAAGTCCGCACTTGGCGAACTTTTTTTGTGGGCGACAGCCTGCTACGCTAACGTTTGTCGATAGGCGCAAAATCGCGCGACTGATAACCGGTATACAGTTGCCGGGGCCGGCCAATACGGTATTCTCCGCTGATCATCTCGTGCCAGTGGGCTATCCAGCCGACGGTGCGTCCGGTGGCGAAGATGACGGTGAACATATTGGTCGGGATACCGAGGGCTTTTAGTATAATACCCGAGTAGAAATCCACATTGGGGTAGAGTTTCTTCTCCACGAAGTACTCGTCTTGCAGCGCAATTTGTTCCAGCCGCCGGGCGAGACGAAATAGCCTGTTATTTTCGATGCCGAGCGCACTCAGCACCTCGTCGCAGGTTGCGCGCATCACTTGCGCGCGCGGGTCGAAGTTTTTGTAAACGCGGTGGCCGAAGCCCATCAGGCGAAACGGGTCGTTCTTGTCTTTGGCGCGGGCAATAAATTTGTCGATATTTTTTTCGTCGCCAATTTCTTCCAGCATCGTCAATACCGCCTCGTTGGCGCCGCCGTGCGCGGGCCCCCACAAGGCGGCAATGCCCGCTGCCACACAGGCAAACGGATTGGCGCCGGACGAGCCGGTTAAGCGCACCGCTGAAGTCGAAGCGTTTTGTTCATGGTCTGCGTGGAGCAGAAAGATGCGATCCATGGCCTTGGCCAACACCGGGTCTATGTCGCTGTCTTCGCACGGTACGCCGAACATCATGTGCAGAAAGTTTTCTGAATAGGACAAATTGTTGTCGGGATAAACAAACGGCTGACCTATGGAAAATTTGTAGCACATGGCGGCCAGCGTTGGAATTTTCGCGATCAAGCGAAAGGCCGCGATTTCGCGGTGCGATTCATCGCGTATATCGAGCGAGTCGTGGTAGAAAGCCGACAGCGCACCGACCACACCGCACATAATGGCCATAGGGTGTGCGTCGCGGCGAAAGCCTTGATAAAAAACACGCAGTTGCTCGTGTATCATGGTGTGGCGCGTCACCGTGCCGACAAATTCTTCCTTCTGCGCCGCGCTGGGCAATTCACCATACAAAAGCAAGTAGCAGGTTTCTAGGTAATCGGAGTGCTCGGCCAGCTGTTCGATGGGGTAACCGCGGTACAGCAATATGCCTTTTTTGCCGTCGATAAAAGTGATTTTTGATTCGCATGCGGCGGTGGATACAAAGCCGCTGTCGTACGTGAAAAGTCCCTGGCCGCTCAACGTGCCAACGTCAATACAATCCGGCCCGAGTGTGCCCGAGTAGACGGGTAATTCAATGGCGTCGCGGCCTTCCAGCTTGAGACTCGCTTTGGCGTCTGTCATTCCACGCTCCTGCATGATAGGGTTAAAGCTTGTGAATATATTCCAGCTCACCATCATAAGGTGGCACCGAATTTTGTCAATTTCTTCTTGTGCTACGCCTGCGTTTGAGCAGTTTGCATGCGACTATCGTCTATTTGTAATTCGAAAATGTACCGCCTATAATCCGCGCGGTATCGGGCACGGGCCAATCGATGCTGCTCATCATTGTTATCTGCTCCGTGGCGCTTTCCAGCACCTTTTTATTCAACTAACCGCGCTCTATATCATGCGCCACGAGCCAGAGGTTCGTCGTGAATAAAGAAAGACCAGTGAATCTCGATATTAGCACTATCAAGCTGCCAATCACGTCCTACGTTTCCATCTTGCATCGCGCCTCAGGCGTGTTTCTTTTCGCTGGTACTGGCTTCATGCTGTGGATGTTGGCGTCCAGCCTGCAGTCGGCACAGCGCTTTGCCGAATTACAGGAATTTCTGGCTACCGGCGGCGTGAAATTCGCCGTTTGGCTTGTGCTGGCCGCTGTTATCTATCATACAGTGGCGGGTGTCAGGCACCTGATGATGGACCTCGGCGTTGGTGAAAGCCTCGAAGGGGGCATATTGGGCGCCAAACTTACTCTGGTGATTGCCGTAATTCTGGCGTTACTGGCCGGGGTTTGGCTATGGTAACTTCAATCACCAGTTTTGGCCGCAGCGGTGTCTCTGATTGGCTGATCCAGCGCGTCAGCGCGATCATTCTGTTGGTATATACGCTTTTTATTGCCGGCTTCCTGCTGTTGCAGCCCAGGCTGACCTTTCTAGACTGGCAGGCACTGTTCGCCCACGATGCCGTCAAGATATTTAGCCTGCTGGCGCTGCTGTCATTATGCGCGCACGCCTGGATTGGTTTGTGGAGTGTAACCACCGATTATCTAACGACTCGCTTAATGGGAGCCAAGGCAACGGTGTTACGCCTTCTGGTACAGTTCGTGTGCGCAATGGTGACTTTTGTTTACTTCGTCTGGGGCGTTCAGATTCTCTGGGGGTTTTGATTTATGGTTGCATTGCGTACCATGTCTTTCGACGGCATTATCGTAGGTGGTGGTGGCGCCGGCATGCGCGCCGCGTTGCAATTGTCACAATCCGGTTATGACACGGCCGTCATCTCCAAAGTATTTCCTACCCGTTCGCACACCGTGTCGGCGCAGGGTGGCATCACCTGTGCAATCGGCAGCATGGATCCGCAAGACGATTGGCGCTGGCATATGTACGACACCGTTAAGGGCTCCGATTACATCGGCGATCAGGACGCGATCGAATATATGTGCAGCGTCGGCCCCGAAGCCGTATTTGAACTCGAGCATATGGGTCTGCCGTTCTCACGCACCGAGGAAGGACGCATTTACCAACGCCCGTTCGGTGGCCAGTCGAAAGACTTCGGCAAGGGCGGGCAAGCGGCGCGAACCTGCGCGGCTGCCGACCGCACCGGGCACGCGCTGCTGCACACTCTTTATCAGGGTAACCTCAAAAACAACACCGTGTTCTTCAACGAGTGGTATGCCGTTGATCTGGTCAAAAACCAGGACGGGGCGGTAGTGGGCGTCACTGCCATCTGCATGGAAACCGGTGAAACCGTCTATATCAAATCCAAGGCCACGGTCTTTGCCACTGGCGGCGCCGGCAGAATTTATGCGTCAACCACTAATGCACATATCAACACTGGCGATGGTGTTGGCATGGCGCTGCGCGCTGGCCTGCCAGTGCAGGATATCGAGATGTGGCAGTTCCACCCCACCGGAATTCATGGTGCCGGCACGCTGGTCACCGAGGGTTGCCGTGGTGAAGGCGGCTACTTGATTAACAAAGACGGCGAACGCTTTATGGAGCGTTACGCGCCGAACGCCAAAGACCTTGCCGGTCGCGACGTGGTGGCGCGCTCGATGGTGCTGGAAATTCTGGCAGGCCGCGGCTGCGGGCCAGACGCCGACCATGTATTCCTGAAGCTCGATCACCTCGGTGAAGAAGTGCTGAAGACACGCTTGCCGGGTATTCTGGAATTATCCCGAACGTTCGCCCACGCGGACCCGGTAAAAGAGCCAATTCCCGTTGTGCCAACCTGCCACTATATGATGGGGGGAATTCCAACCAACATTCACGGCCAGGCATTAACGGTTAATGCCGATGGGCAAGACGAGGTGGTGGATGGCTTGTTTGCCTGCGGTGAGATCGCTTGCGTCTCGGTGCACGGCGCCAACCGTCTCGGTGGCAATTCGCTGCTCGATCTGGTGGTATTTGGCCGCGCCGCTGGTTTGTACATTCAAAGCGCCTTGCGCGTTGGTATCGATCTGCGCGACGCCAGCGATTCGGATCTTGAGCAGTCGATGGATCGGCTCAACCGGGTCAACGAAAGCAAGGGTGGGGAAGGTGTCGCGGCGCTGCGAACCGAGCTGCAAGGCGTAATGCAAAACTATTTTGGCGTGTTCCGCAAAGGCGAATTCATGCAAGAGGGTATTAAAAAGCTGGCCGATTTGCGCCCCCGTATCGAAAATGCCCACATGCCCGACAAGAGCGCGAGCTTCAACACGGCTAGAATCGAGGCGCTGGAATTGCAAAACCTGTTAGAGGTTGCCGAAGCCACCGCGATCGTCGCCGAAGAGCGAAAAGAAAGCCGTGGCGCGCACGCGCGCGATGACTTTCAAGCGCGTGACGATGACAACTGGTTGTGTCATTCAATGTTTTTCCCGGCCGATAAGCGCGTCGGCAAGCGCGCGGTCAATATGCAACCACATAAAGTAGACAAATTCGAGCCGATGATTCGTACGTATTGATGAGTTTGATGGTGCCTCCTAATGATGCTGCAAGTTAGTCTTTACCGCTACAACCCTGACGTCGATCAGGAGCCTTATATGCAGGATCTGGAAGTCGATACCGGTGCTAAAGACATCATGGTGCTCGACGTACTGGAGCAACTCAAAGCACGGGATCCGACCATCACTTATCGGCGTTCATGTCGCGAGGGCGTGTGCGGTTCCGACGGCGTCAACATGAACGGCAAGAACGGCCTGGCCTGCATTACGCCGCTTTCTGAAGCTGTGAAGAACAACAAACTCGTGGTGCGCCCGCTACCAGGTTTGCCCGTGGTGCGCGATCTCGTGGTTGATATGGGCATGTTCTATCGGCAATACGAAAAGATTAAACCGTATTTGCTCAACGACACCCCCGCGCCGGCCATCGAGCGCTTGCAATCGCCAGAAGACCGCGACAAGCTTGATGGCCTCTACGAATGCATCCTGTGCGCCTGCTGCTCTACCAGCTGCCCTTCTTTTTGGTGGAATCCTGATCGATTTATCGGCCCTGCCGGTCTGTTACAAGCCTACCGCTTTCTCGCCGACAGCCGTGATACGGCGACCGAAGAGCGGTTGTCGGAACTGGACGACCCATTTAGCGTATTTCGTTGTCACAGCATCCAGAACTGTGTGGCGGTGTGTCCCAAGGGCCTGAACCCGACCCGGGCGATCGGCCATATTCGTAATATGTTAATACAGCGTGCCACCTAGTGTAGAAGCGACTTCAGCCTTGAGTATCGCAGATTTGATGTGATGAAACGTTCGTTTCCAGACCCTAAGTAAAAGTATTATCATTCGGCAATAACCTGCTCGGCCATATTAAAGGTGGTGTTCATGCTCGAAGGTTCAATGCAAAGTAGATGGCGTAGCTCGCATATCTCCGGCGGCAACGCCATGTATGTTGAACAACTCTACGAAGCTTATTTGATGGATCCGAACGCTGTACCGGTTGAGTGGCGCAGTTATTTTGAGCGTTTACCGCGCGTTCATGGTTCGGAGCAGGATATTCCGCATTCAACTGTGCGTGAATATTTCGAGCGCCTGGCCAAACAACATGCGCGTGGTGTGAAGCCGGAGCCAAGCGAGCATCTGGCCGCAACGGAATACGAACGCAAGCAGGTCAGCGTCGTGCAGTTGATTGGCGCTTACCGCCAACGCGGCCACCAGCGCGCCAATCTTGACCCGTTAGGCTGGTGGCAACGCGAGTCGGTGCCCGATCTCGATCTTGGCTACCATCAATTATCGGCGGCCGATCTCGATACCGTATTTCAAACCGGCAGCCTGTATATCGGTAAAGATGAAGCGACCCTGCGCGAAATTTTTGAAGTCTTGCAACAAACCTACTGCAACACGGTGGGTGCGGAGTTTATGCACATCGTCGCCACCGACGAACGCAGCTGGATCCAAAAGCGCATGGATCGCGTGCGCTCGGCGCCGGACTATACCGTTGCCGACAAAGTGCATCTGTTAGAGCGGCTGGCCGCGGCTGAAGGGCTGGAAAGATACCTGGGCTCTAAGTACCCCGGCACTAAACGTTTTGGCCTGGAAGGCGGTGAAAGCCTGGTTCCAATGATGGATGAGCTGGTTCAGCGCGCCGGCACTTACGAGGCCAAGGAAATCGTTATCGGCATGGCGCACCGCGGGCGCTTGAATGTACTGGTTAATATACTGGGCAAAAATCCTGCGGAATTATTCGATGAGTTTGAGGGCCGGGCGCTGGTTGAAACTTCCGGCGATGTGAAGTATCACCAGGGTTTTTCTTCCAATGTGATGACCGAGACTGGCGAGGTCCACTTGGCGCTGGCCTTTAACCCCTCGCATTTAGCGATTGTCAGCCCGGTGGTCGAGGGTTCGGTGCGGGCCCGCCAGGACCGCCGTAATAATACCGCGCGTGACCAGGTCATCCCGATCATATTACATGGTGACGCGGCATTTGCCGGCCAGGGTGTGATCATGGAAACCTTGCAGATGTCGCAAACGCGAGCCTACACTACCGGCGGTACGATCCATATCGTGGTTAACAATCAGGTCGGTTTTACCACCAGCCGGCAGGACGACGCGCGCTCGACCGAATACTGCACCGACGTGGCGAAAATGGTGCAGGCTCCGATCTTCCATGTCAACGGCGACCAACCCGAAGCGGTTTTGTTCGTCACCCGCATGGCCATGGACTTTCGCCAGGAGTTCGGCAAAGACGTTGTGATTGATCTGGTCTGCTACCGCCGCCGCGGCCACAATGAGGCAGACGAACCGGCAGCCACGCAGCCGTTGATGTATCAGAAAATACGTCAGCAGGCGACCACGCGCGAACTGTACGCGAAAAAACTCGAACAAGACGGCGTGATAGACGACGCGTTTGCGCAGCAGATGGTGGACGACTACCGGCTGGCATTGGACAACGGCGAGCACGTGGTCAAAAGCCTGGTGCACGAACCCAACACCGAATTGTTCGTCGACTGGACGCCGTACCTCGGTCACGACTGGACTGCCGCAGGCGATACTCGCTTCGAACTCACGGAATTACAAAAGCTGGGCCAGCGCATCAATGAAATCCCCGACGGTTTTGTGTTGCAGCGCCAGGTACGTAAGATTATCGATGACCGGCGCAAGATGGCCGCCGGTACCCTGCCTGTCAACTGGGGTATGGGGGAGATGCTCGCCTACGCCACTCTGTTAGAGCAAGGGTACCAGATACGCATTACCGGGCAGGATGTGGGGCGTGGCACTTTCTCGCATCGGCACGCGGTGTTACACAACCAGAAAGACGCCACCACCTACACACCCTTGCGGCACTTGCGTGACGCGCAACCCGAATTCGCTATTTACGACTCACTCTTGTCGGAAGAGGCGGTGCTGGCATTCGAATACGGTTACGCCACCACCACACCCCAGGGCCTTGTCATATGGGAGGCGCAGTTCGGCGATTTTGCCAACGGCGCGCAGGTTGTGATCGACCAGTTCATCACCAGCGGTGAGCATAAGTGGCAGCGTTTGTGTGGTCTGGTAATGTTGTTGCCGCATGGTTACGAAGGGCAGGGGCCAGAGCACTCCTCGGCGCGTCCGGAGCGCTTCCTGCAGATGTGCGCTGAACACAATATTCAAGTCTGTGTGCCGACCACCCCGGCGCAGGTTTACCATATGTTACGGCGGCAGGCCATTCGGCCGTTGCGCCGGCCGTTGATCGTCATGACGCCGAAGAGTTTGCTACGGCACAAGATCGCGGTGTCGACCGTGGAAGAACTTGCCGACGGCCATTTTCAAAACGTTATCGGTGAGACCGACCCCGCCATTGAAGCGAAAAAAGTGACTCGTGCCGTGCTTTGTAGCGGCAAGGTTTACTATGATCTGGCGGCGGCGCGAACCGAGCAAAATCTGACGCATGTGGCGATCGTGCGGTTGGAGCAGCTCTACCCGTTCCCCGAAGTTGAGCTGAAAGGCGCGCTGGCACCATTTAGCGAGTTGAACGAGATGGTCTGGTGTCAGGAAGAGCCGATGAATCAAGGTGCCTGGTATCCGAGTCAGCACCATATGCGCCGTGTTATGCACAAACATAAACGTACCATGAGCCTGGGCTTTGCCGGGCGCGAGCCGTCCGCGGCGCCGGCCGCGGGTTATATGTCGCGCCATCTGCAAGAGCAGAAGGAACTCGTCGACGCCGCGTTGCTAGGCATTGGTACACTGTACTAGATCTTGAAAAACAGCCAAACCATTTAAGGAAAAATAATGACCATTGAAATTAAGGCACCGGTATTTCCCGAATCAGTAGCCGATGGAACGGTCGCGACCTGGTATAAAAAAGTCGGCGAACCGGTGCAACGCGATGAATTGATTGTCGATATCGAAACCGACAAGATCGTGCTGGAGATCAATGCGCCGGCCGACGGCAGCCTGCTGGAGGTATTAAAAGAAGAGGGCGAAACCGTTCTGAGTGGTGAAGTGCTGGCCGTGTTTGCCGAAGGCGCGGTTAGTGCTGCGGCCCCTGAGAATAGCGCGCTGGCCGCGCAGCCGGAGGGTGGGCAAGGCGCGGCGCAAGAGCAGCTTCTCAACCCGGCTGCGCGAAAAATAGCCGAAGAAGAAGGGCTGGATATCGCCCAGGTCAGCGGTACGGGCAAGGGCGGTCGTATCACCAAAGAAGACATGCTGAATGCGGTAAAACAGCAGCAATCGGCTGCCACAATACCACAAGCCAAACCCGTGCCGGCGCCTACAGCGGAACAAGCCGACCTGATAATGCCTGGCGAACGCGTTGAAAAACGCGTACCCATGACCCGCTTGCGCGCCCGTGTTGCCGAACGTTTGCTGCAGGCAACACAAACCACGGCAATGCTTACGACCTTTAACGAGGTTAATATGCAACCGGTGATGGATTTGCGCGCCAAGTATAAGGAGCAGTTTGAGAAGGCCCACGACGGCGTGCGGCTGGGTTTTATGTCGTTCTTTGTGCGTGCCGCCACCGAAGCGTTAAAGCGCTTTCCCGCCGTGAACGCATCTATCGACGGCAATGATATTGTCTACCACGGTTATTTCGATATCGGCGTTGCGGTATCGTCGCCACGCGGCCTGGTAGTGCCGGTGCTGCGCGATGCCGACTCGTTGAGCCTGGCGAGCATGGAGCGGCAAATCAGGGAGCTTGGCATCAAGGCGAGAGACGGCAAGCTCAGCATCGAGGAAATGACGGGCGGCACGTTTACGATTACCAACGGCGGCGTGTTCGGCTCGTTGCTGTCGACGCCAATACTCAATCCACCGCAGACCGCTATTCTTGGCATGCATAAAATTGACCAGCGCCCGATGGCGGTCAATGGTGAAGTTAAAATTCTGCCCATGATGTATCTTGCCGTGTCTTACGACCATCGCCTGATCGACGGTAAAGATGCCGTGCAGTTTTTGGTGGCGATAAGAGATATGCTGGAAGATCCTGCGCGCATACTGCTGGAAATGTAAATGGCGCTAATCAAATTCCCGTAGCCAGCAAAAACTGCTGCAAACAAGCGCTCCAAAAGTATTTATCAAATAGGTTGTTGTTATGTCAGAAACTTACGATGTTGTGGTGATCGGTTCCGGCCCGGCCGGTTATGTTGGCGCGATTCGCTGCGCCCAGCTCGGTTTAAAGACTGCCTGCGTTGAGAAATGGGTGAACGAAAACGACAAAATGGTATTGGGTGGCACTTGCCTCAATGTTGGCTGCATCCCTTCCAAGGCGTTGCTCGACAGCACGCAGAAATTTCTTGAAACGCGCGATCACCTTGCTGTGCATGGCATCAGCACAGGGAAGGTAGGCCTCGACGTGGCGGCGATGCAGAATCGCAAGGAGAAAATAGTCAAGCAGTTAACCGGCGGCATTGCTGCCCTGTTTAGGGCAAATGGCGTGACCTCCATTCAAGGGCAGGGCAAGTTGTTAGCCGGCAAGAAAGTTGAGGTGACTGCTGTCGATGGCAGCCAAACGGTCTTGCAGGCTGAAAATGTCATCCTTGCTGCCGGTTCCTTATCTATCGATATTCCTTCGGCTACAGTCGACCACGAGGCCATCGTTGATTCGACCGGTGCGCTTGCATTCACCGAAGTGCCTAAACGCCTCGGTGTGATCGGCGCCGGCGCCATTGGCCTGGAGCTGGGCAGCGTGTGGAATCGTCTCGGCAGCGACGTCGTCCTACTCGAAGCCGTTGATGAATTTCTGCGCATGGTGGATCAGCAAGTGGCCAAAGAAGGTTTGCGGATTTTCGCCAAACAAGGCCTGGATATTCGCCTCGGCGCGCGGGTAACGGCCAGCGAAGTGAAAGGCGTCAAAAAGAAAAGCGTCGTGGTCACCTATACCGACAGTACGGGCGAGCACAGCGAAACATTCGATAAATTAATCGTTGCGGTCGGGCGCCGTCCGTACAGCGAAAATCTGCTGGCGCCGGACTGCGGGGTGACGCTTGACGAACGCGGTGTTATTTTTGTCGATGACTACTGCGCGACCGAAGCGCCGGGCGTATTTGCCGTTGGCGACGTCGTGCGCGGGCCGATGTTGGCGCACAAGGGTAGCGAAGAAGGCGTGATGGTCGCCGAGCGCATCGCGGGCAAAAAGACCGCGTTGAACTACGATATCATCCCCGGGGTGATTTACACGCACCCGGAAATCGCCAGCGTCGGTAAATCCGAGCAGCGGTTGAAGGCGGATTGCGAGCCTTACACTGTCGGTGTATTCCCGTTCGTCGCCAACGGCCGCGCGCTGGCTGCCAACGATAGTGAAGGTTTTGTCAAGCTGCTTGCGCACGCGGAAACGGATCGCATTGTGGGTTGTCATGTTATTGGTCCCAGCGCGGCCGACCTGGTGCAGCAGGTGGTTGTGGCGATGGAGTTTGGTTCCAGTGCCGAAGATATCGCACTGACTGTATTTAGCCACCCGACTTTATCGGAGGCGGTGCATGAAGCGGCATTGGCGGCTAACGGCCATGCGATTCATATCGCCAATAAGAAGCGCAAAAAGTAAAACCTCTCTCCTCTCAACTTGTGTGGTGTCAGAATGAATCTTCATGAATATCAGGGTAAACAATTGTTTGCTGAATACGGACTTCCCGTGTCAACCGGTTATGAGGTCGAAACCGCCAAGGAAGCGGTAGCAGCGGCCGCCAAGCTTGGTGGCGATATCTGGGTAGTCAAGGTGCAGGTGCATGCTGGCGGTCGAGGAAAGGCCGGTGGCGTGGTGTTGGCCAGGAGCAAGGCGGAAATCGAGGCTTTTGCGCATCAGTGGCTGGGCAACAACATGGTCACGTATCAGACCGATGCCAACGGTCAACCGGTGAATAAACTGCTGGTGGAATCCTGCACCGACATCGATAGCGAGATGTACCTGGGCGCCGTGGTCGACCGCTCGTCACAGCGGGTGGTGTTTATGGCCTCAACCGAGGGCGGGGTTGAGATTGAGAAAGTCGCGCACGAAACGCCGGAAAAAATCCTCAAGGCTGAAATTGACCCTTTGGTTGGCGCGCAGCCCTATCAAGCGCGAGAACTGGCTTTCAAGCTGGGTTTGCACGGCGATCAAATTAAACAGTTCACCAAAATCTTCCTCGGCCTGGCCAGGTTATTTGTTGATAATGACCTGGCGCTGTTGGAGGTTAACCCGCTGGTCATCACCAAGTCGGGTGATCTGCATTGCCTGGACGCCAAAATTAATATTGATGGCAACGCCTTGTATCGCCAACCGCGGCTGAAAGAAATGCACGACCCGTCGCAAGACGATGCGCGCGAAGCCCACGCCGCACACTGGGAGCTGAACTACGTCGCGTTAGACGGCAGCATCGGTTGTATGGTTAATGGCGCGGGTTTGGCCATGGGTACGATGGACATCGTCAAGCTGCACGGTGGGGCGCCGGCGAACTTTCTCGACGTTGGCGGTAGCGCCAACAAGGAGCGCGTAACGGAGGCGTTTAAAATTATTTTGTCGGACGAAAACGTGAAAGCCGTGCTGGTGAACATTTTCGGTGGCATCGTGCGCTGCGACATTATTGCCGACGGTATTATCGGTGCGGTCGAAGAGGTGGGCGTGAAAGTGCCGGTCATCGTCCGGCTGGAAGGCAACAACGCCGAGCTGGGCTCAAAAAAATTGGCCGACAGCGGTTTGAATATTATCGCGGCAGAGAGTTTAACCCATGCTGCGGAGTCGGCGGTTAAAGCCGCGGGGGGCAAGTCATGAGTATTCTTATCGACCAGAACACCAAAGTTATCTGTCAGGGTTTTACCGGTTCGCAAGGTACGTTTCACTCCGAGCAGGCGATTGAGTACGGCACCAAAATGGTCGGCGGCGTCACGCCGGGCAAAGGCGGCCAGAAGCATTTGGGCTTGCCCGTTTTTAATACCGTGAGCGCAGCGGTGGAACAAACGGGCGCGCAGGCCTCGGTGATTTACGTGCCGGCGCCGTTTTGCAAGGACTCAATCCTGGAGGCGGCCAATTCCGGCTTGCAGTTGATTGTTTGTATCACCGAAGGTATTCCAACCCTGGACATGCTGGCGGCCAAAATGGTCTGTGACCAACGGGGCGTAACACTCATCGGCCCGAATTGTCCGGGGGTTATCACGCCGGGCGCGTGCAAGATAGGCATTATGCCAGCCGATATTCATCTGCCGGGCAGGGTTGGCATCGTGTCGCGTTCGGGCACGCTGACCTACGAAGCGGTCAAACAAACCACAGACCCCGGCTTCGGCCAGTCGACTTGTGTCGGGATTGGCGGCGATCCGATTCCGGGTTCCAACTTTATCGATATTTTGCGCTTGTTCGAGCAAGACGATCAAACCGAAGCGGTCGTGATGATTGGTGAAATTGGCGGCAACGCGGAAGAAGACGCCGCCGCATTTATTAAAGCCAACGTCAGCAAACCGGTGGTGAGTTATATTGCCGGCGTCACAGCACCGCCCGGCAAACGCATGGGCCACGCGGGCGCCATTATCGCTGGTGGCAAGGGTACGGCCGATGAAAAATTTGCCGCGCTGGAAGATGCCGGCGTGAAAACCGTGCGCAGCCTGGCCGAGATTGGCAATGCATTGGCTGACGTGACTGGCTGGTAGTTTTACGGCCTTGGTTTCGGACTACCGTGGTTCGCGACTTTTGGCGGCAATATAACGACCGGCAAGTGCCCGCTACACTTGAAAATCACCTGTGATATCTCCATATCACAGCAATCATTCTATCCTGACAAGACCAACATGGAGATTCGAACCGTATGACTACTGCGGCTGCTCAAAAAGAAACCCGTGGCTTTGAAACCGAGGCCAAACAATTACTGCATTTGATGATTCACTCCTTGTACAGTAACAAGGAGATTTTTCTGCGTGAGTTGATTTCCAACGCCTCCGACGCGGCCGACAAGCTGCGCTTCGAAGCATTGTCAGACAGCAGCCTCTATGCAGACGATCCGGAACTCAAAATTAAGATTGAGTTCGACAAGGAAGGCAAAACAATCACACTGTCAGATAACGGTATCGGCATGTCGCGTGACGAAGTGATTGCCAACCTGGGCACCATTGCCAAGTCGGGCACGGTGCAGTTTCTGGAGAACCTGAGCGGCGATCAGCAGAAAGACGCCCAACTGATTGGCCAGTTTGGCGTGGGTTTCTACTCGGCGTTCATGGTTGCCGACAAAGTCAGCGTGCTCACCCGGCGTGCGGGTGAAAATGCAGACGAGGCGGTTATTTGGGAGTCCGAGGGCGAAGCCGATTTCACTATCGAAGCGGCGGAAAAAGCCACGCGCGGCACGCAAATTACCTTGTATCTGAATGACGACAATGCCGACTTCGCCGACGGTTGGCGTTTGCGCAGCATCGTTAAAAAGTATTCCGACCATATCTCCATTCCGGTACTTATGGAGAAAGACGCCGCACCGGCGGACGAGGACGCCGATGCAGGCAAGAAAGAGGCAGCCAAGGAACCGGAATACGAAGCGGTTAATGCCGCGACCGCGCTTTGGACTCGGTCACGAAGCGATTTAAAAGATGAGGAATATCAAGAGTTTTACAAGCTTATATCACATGATTTCGAAGATTCTCTGGCGTGGAGTCACAACAAGGTAGAAGGTAAATTCGAATATACCAGCCTGCTGTTTATCCCCAAACGCGCGCCGTTCGATATGTGGCAGCGCGAGGCGGCGCGGGGTCTGAAATTGTATGTGCAGCGCACCTTTATCATGGACGACGCCGAGCAGTTTCTGCCGTTGTATCTGCGTTTCATCAAAGGCATCGTCGATTCCAATGACCTGCCGTTGAACGTATCGCGCGAAATTTTGCAGAAAGACCCGTCTATCGACAATATACGTAGCGCCCTGAGCAAGCGCATTCTCGATCTGTTGACCAAGATGGCCGCCAATGAGCCGGAAGACTACGCAACGTTTTGGCAGCAGTTTGGCGAGGTATTGAAAGAGGGCGTTGGCGAGGACTTTGCCAACAAAGACAAAATTGCGCGCCTGCTGCGCTTTGCAACGACGCACACCGACACCGACAAGCAGGAACACACACTAGAGCAGTATGTCGAGCGCATGCGGGAAGGGCAAGACAAAATCTACTATGTGGTCGCGGAGAATTTCAACACCGCCAAAAACAGCCCGCACCTTGAAGTATTTCGCAAGAAAGGCATCGAGGTCCTGTTGCTGCATAATCGCGTTGACGACTGGCTGATGAGCCACCTGACGGAGTTTGATGGCAAGCATTTCCAGGACGTCGCCAAGGGAGAGCTCGACCTGGGTGAGCTGGACAACGAAGAGGACAAAAAGCAGCAGGAAGAATTGAGCAAGGAACATGCGGGACTGGTCGAACGCGCCAAAGCCACCCTGGGTGACGTCGTTGAGGAAGTGCGCGTGACCCATCGGCTAACTGAATCGCCGGCATGTCTGGTGGTTGGCGAAATGGATATGGGCGCGCAAATGCGTCGCATTATGGAAGCGGCTGGTCAGAAGATGCCAGAAACCAAGCCGACGCTGGAGTTGAATCCCGAGCATGCGCTGGTGAAAAAGCTCGACGCCGAAGCCGACGAAGACCGCTTTGAGGAGCTGCTCAACGTGCTGCTCGATCAGGCCCGGCTGGCCGAGGGCGGGCAACTGGATGATCCGGCCAGTTTCGTGCATCGTTTGAACCGCTTGTTGCTTGAGTTAACGAACTAGCGCACCTGCAAGTGCGCTTAGCTATTGTTCGCCATGGTGAGGCGCAGGCGTTTACAGGAGGCGCAACCGACGCCGCTCGCCAACTCACACCCGCAGGAGGCGCCGATGTTGACCGCCTCGGTGGGTGGCTTGCCGAACGAGATATCGGTGTTTGGCGCATCATTGCCAGCCCATACGTTCGGGCACAGCAAACCGCTGTGCGGTTGGCTGTGCAGCTGGGTTACGATAATGGCATAGAAACCGAACCGTGTTTGCAGCCAGACACTCGCCCTGCCGCTGCTGTTGAGCGTATCGCTGCCGTTGGGGCTGATACGGTTCTGCTGGTCAGCCATCAGCCCCTGGTTGGCCGCTTATTAAAGCTGTTAGTCAGCGGGGATGATTTGCCGGTCTTTGCGCCGGCCTGTTGCGCCGTAGTCGAGGCTGATGTCATGGCGGCGGGCTGCGCCAGCTTGATCAGTTTTACGCGCCCCGAAGATACGTGACGGCGCAAGAGTTAAGCTTTGCTATAGGTGATATGCACTATGCCGGCAAGGCATGGGGTGACCCCGCAGGTTTGCCTGTGCTGGCGCTACACGGCTGGCTGGACAACGCCGCGAGCTTCGATGTGTTGGCGCCCCAGCTGGCGGATACTTACCTGGTAGCGCCAGATCTGGCCGGCCAAGGTCTGAGCAGCCATCGGCCGTATTCGGGTTCCTACAATATTTGGGATGACCTGCACGACCTGCTGAGCATTGCCGATGCCTGCGGTTGGCAGCAGTTTACGTTGCTGGGGCATTCGCGCGGCGCGATGATCGCTTTGTTGCTTGCCGTTGCCGCACCGGAGCGCATCGTCGCCGTCATCTTGCTCGACGGTTTTTTGCCACCGCCAATAGCGGTTGAGCGAACCGTCACGCAGCTGCAACAACACATACGTGATTTTCGACGCTACGCCAAGCGTACCAGCATTGTCACCTACCCGACGATCGAAGCGGCGGTGGAAGCAAGGCTGCAGCAGATGCCCATGCCTGAAAACACCGCGCGGCGAATCGTCGAGCGCAGTCTGCGCCAGGTTGATGGTGCTTACGTTTGGCGCTATGACCACCGCTTAAAGGCGTCGTCGGCGCTTAAATTATGTGCCGGGCACAATGCCAATATACTGGCAGCGCTGGCAGCGCCGACTCTGCTGCTGCTGGCCGAGCAAGGTGTTAGCGCGCACGCCAAAATGAAAGCCGCGCTGCCGAAAGCGTCGGATATTCAGCAGCTGACACTGCCGGGCATGCATCATTTTCATATGGTGCCTGAATCGGCGGCTGACATCGCGCGGCACTTAATGTGCTTTCTCCAGTCTGAGTTACCGCGTAACGTAGATTAAACGTCGTCAAACAACGGCCAAACAACGGCCAAACAACGGGATTATCGCCATGATTGAGCTATATACTGCCGGAACCCCCAACGGCTGGAAAGTTTCCATCGCCCTCGAAGAGCTGGAGCTGCCCTACCGCTTCACCCATATCGATATCACGGAAGGGCATCAGCACACGCCGGAATACCGGAAAATTAATCCCAACGGTAAGATTCCCGCCATCATTGACCGCGATGCCGACGACCTGACGATCATGGAGTCTGGCGCTATTCTGCTTTATTTGGCGGAAAAAACCGGCCGGCTAATGCCGACTGACCTGCATGGCCGCATGAACGTTATCCAGTGGTTAATGTTTCAAATGGGTGGCGTAGGCCCCATGCAAGGTCAGGCCAATGTGTTTTTCCGTTATTTCCCGGAAAAAATCCCGGCTGCTATCGACCGTTATCAGAACGAAACCAAACGTTTATATGGCGTGTTGGAGACCCAGCTTGAAGGGCAGGACTTTATCTGCGGCGACTACAGTATTGCCGATATCGCCACCTGGTCATGGATCAGCATCCATGAATGGTCTGGCATCGAGATCGATGACCTGCCGAATTTACAGCGTTGGCTTGCGCGCGTCGGCGAACGGCCGGCCGTGCAGAAAGGCCGCGATATTCCTACCCCCGTAGAACGCGAGGGCGCGAGCGACGAAGACAAAGAGAAAATTGTCGCGGGCGCGCGTACAATGTTGACCCGTTAGCTTGAAAACTTACGATTCTAGCCCCCAGAGCAATGCGGCAGAGATTGCGCGCTTGCGCAGGAATTAAAGCTATTCGAAATAACACTCCGGGCATGGCGCGGCAGGCTCATTGCATACTCAAAGTAAGGCCGACAAATATGGCGCGCGGAGAGGCCGGGCCGACAAAATTCGGGTTTGAGAAGTCGTCAAATAGTGGTACTCCAACTTCACTGGGTTCTTCGCCGAGCAGGCCAAAGGTCTCATATTCCTCATCCAGTACGTTGGAAACTCGTGCAAAAAACTCAATGCTGTCATTGAGGCGATAGCGGCCTCTGAGATCGACGACCAGGTAGCCATCCACTGCATCGATCTGGTTGGACTCATCACCGCGAAGCACCTGATCCGAGTTGTATAAGACATCGAAGCCTACGCTGACGTTGGTGAACAGCTCGTAGTCAGCGCCGAGCTTGAATGAATGCTCGGCCAGGCCGGGTATGCGATCACCGGCGCTGACGCTGATTTCGCCCGCGTCGTTCGCAGCAGGATGGTTGGGGCTCAAGGCCTGGAAACCATCTCCAAAGGTGGCATCAAGATAGGTGTAGGCCACGTACCAGTCCGTGCGATCCGTCGCTCCCGACAGTTGAACTTCGAGTCCCAGGCGCCGGGTCGAGTCAATGTTTGCAAACAGGCCGGTTGAGCGCCCGGTAGTTTGAAAAATGATGTCGTCTTCGTTCGTCAAATGGAACAATCCCAGGTGGTAGTCCGCCGCGCCGAATCGACCGCGAATGCCAGCTTCTATACCCCTGGTGATCACCTCTTTCAGCGGCGGGTCCGCCAAAAATGCATTCGGCAGTCGGCACTCAAACTCGACGTCATCCGGGTCCTCGCCCGCGGCAATCGCTGCGTCGACAACCAGTTCAAAGGTACTGTCGTTGCAGGCCAGTTCAATTGGCGTTGGAGCGCGGCTCGATTCGCTGTAGCTGCCGTAGATATTAGTATGTTTCGACAGTTGGTAGGTGGCCCCGAGAGAAGGATTGAAACGGGAAAAATTGTGTTTGCCGTTGAGTTCGGGTCGTTCGCCAGAGCGATCCTTGAGCTCCACATCGGTATCGTTAAAGCGGCCGGAAAGCGTCACCGAGAGCCGCTCCGTCAAATCGATGGTATCGAGAAAATAGAAACTCAAGGATTGCGTCGTGGTGTCGATGCGGGTTTCCAGTCCGTCGACGAAAAGCCCCGTACCGCGCCCCTCCGTACTACGCGTAGTCGGATCCAGATTCGACAGTTCGGTGATAGAGTCAAAACCGGAATCGCCCCTGTAGTAGGCAAGGCCGACGATCAATTGATTGCTGTTGTCGAAGAGGTCGTTGTCGAAAGACAATTGGACGTCGGTCCCATAGCTTTCCTGCTTGCGGTCGCTGATGTTGTTGATGGCCTCGTCGGACAGTTCGCCCATGCCGGAAAGTTCGCCAGTAAGATCTTCCAGATTGAAATCCGGGTCGAGTGCCATGCCAGCAGCGGTGGTATTCAGGAAGTCTTGCAGCGCTTCAGCATCGGCAAACTGGTTGGCGCAAACGTCATCATCGCTCAGGCCCAAATTTTCGAGATCGTCTTCTTCCAGGCCTTCAAGCAAGCTGCCGGCGCCGCCCAGTTCGCACACGGAAAACTCACTGCCGTCGCCATTGAATGAATCCGTTTTGTTCTCCCGGTAGAAGGCGGTGGCGCTAAGCTGGGCGCTATTGGTAAAGTGATGAATGCCGTCAAGACTCAGCATTGTCATATCGTTCTCGGTACGATCCGGTGCTGTAAAGATCGCCTCACGATCGACACTCAGCAATTCAACGGGTATAGCGCCGTTACCGAGTAATTCGCTGTCACCCTGCTGAATATTGAGATTGATCTCGGAACTTTCGACGCGCCAGCCGATACTGCCGTAAAAATTAATGGCGTCGGATTCGGATAGGTCGCGCCAGCCATCTTCATCGAAATAGTGGATATTGACAAAATAGCCCCAGTTGCCGTTGTTGCCTGCGCTTTCGGCTGATGTCACGAGGCGTTCGAATGAGCCGCCAGACAGCGTAAGCCGGTGGCCTTCTGTGTTGAAGCCGTTTTTCATCTGTATGGCGAGCGCACCACCGAGGGTGTTCAACCCAAACACCGGATTAGCACCGCCGATGAGATTGACGCTGTGTATGGCCGACTGAGGCACCAGGTCCCAGTTGACGGTGTCTCCCAAAGGTTCGTTAATGCGCGCACCGTTCTGGTAGACGGCAACACCCTGGGCGAGGCCTAGTAGCGGTGATGCAGTATAGCCGCGATACTGGAGATCCGGCTGCAGCGGATTGTTTTGCGCACTATTGAGAGTAACGCTCCCAAGCCTTTGGTTGAGAAAATCACTCAAGGCAAGGCTTTGTGCGTTTTCAATGTCTTCTGCGGAAACCGACTGAACGTTGTAGGGAATTTTTTCCTCCGGCAGCGATACGCTCTGGGAAGGCGTGACACCGTAAACGATAACTTCTTCTTGTTCTGGCGTAGCGTCTGCTGTAAGTGTGGCCAGCGCCGCGCAGAGAGCCGCGACAGATAGCATTGGATTGGTACGGTGCATTCGATTGCCTCCCCTTGCTAAGGTACTGCTTCCGGGCGAGTCGGCCGTAGTCTCGCTCTTGAGTTATGTACTATTTTTGCGGGCACTATCGCAGGAGAAGCTCTGAAAGACAATAGGAATATTTCCCGATCTGGACGCGGCTTGAGCCACGCAGCCTGCAACTCTCAGCCGTCAAACATCGACCACGCCACAGCGAATGGCTATTCTCGCCAGGTCGGCGCTGTTGTTGACATCCAGCTTGCTCTTGATGCGCGTACCGTAGTTGGCGACGGTTTTGTAACTCAGCGACAAGCGTTCCGCTATATCATTGATGCTGGCGCCTTCGGCGAGCATGCGGAATATTTCAAATTCCCGGGCGGACAATGCGCTACATGGATTATCGGCACCCTTGGTTTTCTGAACAGCCAGCCGCCGTGCGACATCTTGTTCGATGTAAACTGCTCCTTTCGCAATATGCCTTACGGCGTTGATCATGGCGTTGGGCGCGCTGCTCTTCGTTACATATCCGCTGGCGCCGGCCTGCAGCGCTTGTTCGACGAAAACGGTGTTTTCATGCATGCTGAACACCAGAATACGCGCCGCAGAATCCCGTGAGATAATCCGCCGGATTGCTTCCAGGCCACTGATGCCGGGGAGGGACAGATCCATGATCACGATGTTCGGGCTGTGCTCCAAATAGAGTTTGCAGGCCTCTTCACCACTGGCGGCTTCGGCAACCACGTCGATGTTGCCGGCATTGTTCAGCAGCGCACGATATCCCTCGCGCACAACCGCATGGTCGTCTACCAGAAGAACTCTAATCGGCGTCGCGTTCATCATTTGTCTGCTCCTTCGCTATTGGCAAGATTACTGAAACTTTGACGCCTTGTCCCAACGACGATTGCAGTTGGATTTTTCCGTGCAATGATTCCACACGTTCCTGCATTCCGAGCAATCCCAACCCTCTTGATTTCTTTTCTTTGTCAAAGCCTTTGCCGTTGTCCGCCAGTTCTATTGCGACAACTTCAGCTACGTTGTCCAAAACGGCATCTGTTGTTTCCTGAATTCGGCGTTGTACAGTTATTCTGACTTCGGTGGCTTGTGAATGTTTTGTTGAGTTGGTCAAGAACTCCTGGGCGACACGATAAATAGTAATCCTGAGGTCGTCGCCGAGTTCGTTCAGTTCGCCGCTGCACTTCAAATAGCAGCTTTTTTCCGGGTGAACGTCATTCCAGGCATCGACGATATCCTGTAAAGTAGGAACGAGTCCGAGTTCATCAAGAACCAGCGGTCGCAAACGCCGCATCATTCCCCTGACTTCGTCATAGACGTTGCCGGAGATGTCGGCAATGCGCGCAACTCTTTTTCTGATGTTCTCATCTGCTTGGCCTTGTTCGACCGATACAGCCATTGCTTTTATTGCATTGATGGACTGGCCTATGTTGTCGTGTAACTCCTGAGCGAAGCGACGGCGCTCGTCCTCCTGTATAGCAAGCGTTTTTCGCTTGAGCATGCGGTTTTCTTCGCGGCTGTTCTCCAGTACCTGTGCCATATGGTTGAACTTCTCGCCAATCTGCGACAGCTCCGGCAAAGGGATCTGTGGCAGACGAAGCCGATAGTCACCGCGCTCGATACTATCAAGTCCTTGCAGGATCGTTGCAACGGGTCGAAGCATTCGGTCTATGCCGAAAAAGACAGCAGTACTCGCGACGACGAAGACCGCGAGCAATAAAACAAGAAGAGAGAGCGCTTCACCCCAGGCTTCTGTTATCTCGTCCGTGGCATCGGGGCGAATGACAATCTCACGCGATGGCATGCCGGGAATCATGACGACACGGCGCATTTCCATGAGATCTGGTTCCACAAATTTGACAAACCAGCGTGGTGCATCCGGCTCAGGCCGCCCGCCGGAGGCCAGCGGAAGTATGGGAACCACAGCTTGCGCATTGCGAATCGATATATTGAGATGCCGAGTCTTGCCAAGCGTGTTGATGTGCTTTTCAAGCTGTGCCTGCCGCTCAACCGGCTCGCCTGGATTGGCGCTTACGAATGCGATTTCCAATAGTTGCGATGCGAGGTTAGCCGTTGAACGCAGCTCTTGATCAACGGCATTCCTTGCTTTGTGGATCACCAGCAAGGTCCCGGCCAACAGGATTCCAAGGAACATACTGGCAATGAGCAGGTTAAGCCGGAATCGAAGGCTCATAGTAACTGATTCTCCTCTTTCATTCTGGCGATTACTGTAATCCGTTCCGGCGGATTCTAGCCAGCGTGAGTGTCAGCATGCAAGAATCATAATCGCTTACTTTATACTTGTGGCGAAAAAATAAAAGTTGATTTCGCAGGTTTGATAACCAGCGGAAGTCATCGTATTACCATAGCGTCAGTCGGAAGCCCCGATGCACAACTAAAAATGTGGCTGAGACAAGTCCCAGCAGTGGTATTGTTAGTTTTCTCAGCCAATACGTCGGTGTCGGTCAATTTGAAGCCCGCCTGTTTGTCAATGCAAGCGAAGTAGCAACAGTTCGTAAATTGTTTGAAGCCGCTCAATAAATGACCAGCATATCGAGAGCTTCTCTTTTGCTGCCTGTCACGAACCCTATAGCCATTTTCCAGTTTGGTTTTTATCCATTTTAAACAGACTCTCACTTATTTTTTTTAGAATTTATGAATAGACATTAATAGCCTG
>CAZJDL010000054.1:0-25665 GCA_964544755.1 uncultured Pseudomonadales bacterium
CTTAGGTGTTCACGTTCGTCCAGAATAGGTGTTCACGTTCACCGGAATACGCACCAACTCCCAGTGAATCGGACAGGCTTATCATGCTCGTGTTTTCATCTCGGCTCAGCGCTTTTTCTACTGCTTGTATTTTAAACGATCTGGTGAATTGTGCCTTCATTCTTTTCAACCTCTATGGGAAATTTAGAGGCGACAACTAGCCTGACACAGGGGGATACTGATAGGGGTGGACGGGCAATGGCTTCAGTGCGGGCTTGTCGAGCTGTTCGAATGCTGACCGACGGCAGCCGGGTAATTGCTTGAAGGGGCGGTTGTTGAGGTCTTCCAGCAGGGCGCGTATGCACTGATTCAACTCGGCCAGGGAGAAGAAGCTGTGGTGGCGCAGACGGGCCAGTATCCAGCGCTGAACCACTAAAACGGCATTTTCTGCCTTGGCTTTATCTTTAGGTTTATAGGGCCGCGCCGGCACCACCGCTAGCTGATAATGTTCCGCCAGTTGCTGGTAACTTGGATTGAGGTCCAGGTCGTAGCGGCACGCTTTGCTGACACCGCTGCGGAGATTACCGGGGACGATCAGACCGGTACAGCCGCCAAAATATGCCAGCATCCGCACATGGCTCCCCAGCCAGTCGGGAAGTGACTGGGTCCATGTGGCCTCGGCAAAGGTGAAATTGGACGCACCGAGCGTTGCCACAAAGATCTGCGCCTCCCTGGTTTCACCGGTGCTGCCACTGATGATGGCGACAGTGGAGCCGCTGTAATCGACAAAGCACTTCTCACCCGCTCGATGGCGTTGGCGCATGGAGCGTTTCTGCTTACCGCGCCAGCGCCGGTAGCGGTCGCAGAACTGGGAGTAGCTGTAGCAGCGGTTCGGATACTGCTGGGTGTATTCCTCCCACAGCAACTGCTTGGTCATGTGGGGCCGCTTGAGTTCCTGGTGTATCACCGGCCAGTCCGGCATCTGGTAGCGGCGGGAGGTACAGGTATCGGCAGCCGGGTAGAACAGGTTCGCCAGTCTGTTGTCATCCAGGTCGTCGGGCAGTGGCCAGCCCAATTCCAGGGCAGTGGCCTTGGCGAGCAGTGTCTGAATGCCGCCGACGCTGATCTTGGTGCTGCGGCTTATCTCGCGAATGGATAGCCGCAGCCGAAGTACATCTCTGATTTTACGCATTGCAGTTCTTTTGGCTGGCATGGTCGCTCCCAAAAAGCGGGCGAGCTTACCAAATCAATTAAAAACCAATGCGCTGAGAGCGGTTCTGACTGAATGCGAACAGTGATTCCGGGAGGGTGAACACCCATTCCGGAAAATACCCGAAAAGTGTTCACGTTCAACCCGGAATGGGGGTTCACGTTGAACCAGAATGGGTGTTCACGATGGGCCGGAATATGCACAGCCAGGCAGCGCGCTTGATTGTGGTTTCGATTCCGGCTAATGTCGGCCCTCACAACTATCGGTGTAGACCTCGTCATGAGCCATCGTTTGCAACAGTTTAAAGCCATGCTGCAACTGCAAGACAGCATGAATACCAAGGTGCATCCGCAATGGATACAGCAGCGTTACGCGTATTACCGCGCGTTGTGGCTGGAGTGCGGAGAGTTGGTTGAACATTACGGCTATAAATGGTGGAAGAAGCAAACACCTGACATGCAGCAGGTGCAACTGGAAGTGGTCGATATCTGGCACTTTGGTTTAAGCATGTTGTTCGACGGTCGCGCGGTGGACGAGATTGCCGCAACGCTGGACGCAGAGTTACAACAAGGAGAGGTGGCTGGGTTGGGCGTGCTCGACGCCGCCGAAGCGCTGGCTGAGGTGACGTTGGCGACGCGCAAATTTTCCATTGCAAAATTTTGGTCCCTGCTACAAGCTGCCGGTATGGACGCCGATGCATTGTATCGCTCATATGTGGGCAAGAACGTGCTCAATTTTTTCCGCCAGGACAACGGCTATAAAGAGGGTAGTTATATCAAGCAGTGGCAAGGTCGTGAAGACAACGAACACCTGGTTGAGTTGACTAAACAACTCGACACCGGCTCTGATGACTACGCGCAAGATTTGTACGCCGCACTGACCGAGCGTTACCAGGCCGTGCGCGCGGCGGCACCGTAACAGGCGGCATACATGGCGGAAGACAACGCACATCATCGCAATAAAGCAAAGCTTGCCAGTGCCGCCAGGGCCGTTGAAAACCTGCACATTGGCAAATTGCAGCGCCATATTTTTCTGTGCGCCGATCAGACCGCGGCTAAATGCTGCACACACGAAGACAGCTTGCGTGCCTGGGATTTTTTAAAGCGGCGCTTGCGTGAGTTGAAACTGGATACCAGCGGGCAGGTCTATAGAACCAAAGCCAATTGCCTGCGAGTATGTGCGGCCGGGCCAGTCGCAGTCGTTTACCCGGAAGGGGTTTGGTATCATTCCTGCGGCCCGGAAGTGCTGGAGCGCATTATTCAAGAGCACCTGATTGGCGGCCGGCCGGTCGAGGATTTTATGTTAGCGGAAGCACCGTTGCTGGCTAAAGCGCCGCCGCCAGGGAAATAGTGCATTACGGTGCAAGGGTTAGTTGAATGAGCGGCAGCAAGATGATATTCAAAACGTTCCCGGTTGGCCCCTTGCAGTGCAACTGCTGCATTATCGGTGACCCGGTCAGCCAACGCGCCATCGTGGTCGATCCGGGCGGCGACGCGCAGAAAATTCTTGCCGAACTCGGCGCGGATGAATTAACACTGGTCAGTATTATTCATACCCACGCGCATCTGGACCACATCCTCGCTGCAGGCGAACTAAAAGCTGCTACCGGCGCACCGATACACTTGCATAAAGACGACAAAATGCTATGGGAAATGGTCGAGCAGCAGTGTCAGGCCTTCGGTATTCCCGTGCCAAGCGAGTCGCTGCCGGGCCCCGATTTTTGGTTGCATGACGACGAAGCCCTGGCCTGCTGTGGCGGTGTGACCTTGCATACGCCGGGTCATACGCCAGGTTCCATGAGTTTCTGGTTCGAAGAGCATAATTTGCTGGTGGCTGGTGATACTTTGTTCAAGCAGTCCATAGGCCGTACCGACTTACCCGGCGGCAGCTTTGCGCAAATTGAAAAATCCATTCAGCAGCGGCTTTACACGCTGGATGAAGACGCAGTGGTCATAACCGGGCACGGATCCAGCACCACGATTGGCGCAGAAAAACAGAGCAATCCATTCATACGCTAGGAGGCTCTCTGTTCTCGGGCAGCCTCCTAGTACCTCTTCAACATGGTAGTGCAGTATTTGCCAGCTCGATTTTATGCACAGCAGGCAAATGTCCCATTGATATTCCATAATAATCAATTGTTACAGAATAAAGTTCAAGGCGAAGTAACATCATTGCTGTAAGCTGTTGTAAAATAACAATTAGCTAATATGACGAAATTATGACCACAATATAATGTTGCAGGCTTTCCGTGGTGCGCAGCGCAGTAAACAATATTTATCCCCAGACATATCCCCAGATACTGTGGAAAACTCATTTCGGTAGCACGGTGCTCCTCGTTCGACATGGTTGTAATAACGGAGTCATAAATCATGGCGGAGCAAAGGATTTCCACTACGGCAGGTGCAGGCACTGCACCTGCCGTCACAATGTTTACTCACCCTGTTACGGGATTGCGACTGGTATAGACCGGCCAGAGGTAGTGGCGCTTGACGGGCAAAGGTGGGTTAGCGCTTCAAGGAGTCGGCTGCTCCAGCAATGCATTGATTGCAGTTGCAAGTTCAAAATCGCGCGTGCTGATGCCGCCAGCTTCGTGTGTTGTTAAATAAATATCGACGGTTTTATAAACGTTTGACCACTCCGGATGGTGGTTGGCTTTCTCTGCCAGCAGCGCAACTTTGGTCATAAGACCAAAGGCGCTGACGAAATCCTTGCATACCACCTGGCGATAGAGTTTGCTGTTTTTAATCGACCAGTCGTTTAGCGCTGTAAGGCGTTGGTCAATTTCTGCCGTGTCGAGCTTGCTGATTTTTGCCATAAGATCACCTCCAGGGTTACAATTTTAACATTGCCATTCAACTACTCCGGGTTTGCAGGATCACGCCGCTTTCAATATGCGGCGTGTAAGGAAACTGATCGAATATTGCAAACGCGTGGATGCTGTGGGTTTGGGTCAGCACGTCGAGGTTATTTGCAAGTGATTGGGGGTTGCAGGACAGATAAACGATTTGTTTGAAGCCGCTGACAAAGGCCAGCGTGGCGCGGTCGAGTCCGCTGCGCGGCGGGTCTACAAACACCGTGCCGAAGTCGTACTCTGCCAGATTAATATGTCGCAGGCGTCTAAACTGGCGTTCGTTGTGTACGGCCTGCGAAACTTCGGCCGCGGACAGGCGCGCGCAGGCAATAGTTGTAATCGCGTTTTCGCGGGCGTTGAATTGCGCCGCTTGCAGCGCGCTTTTGTTGACTTCGGTGGCTAGCACTTTGCTAAAGTTTTGTGCCAGCGCGATGCTGAAGTTGCCATTACCACAATACAGCTCCAATAGATCAGCGTTATTGTCACGCGTGCAATCCTGCGCCCATTGCAGCATTTTCTCGTTGACGCTTGCATTGGGTTGAGTAAAACTGTTTTCGATTTGTTTGTAACGGAGACGAGTGCCGTTAACGCACAGTGTTTCGATCACATAGTCTTTGTCTAGCACCAGTTTCTGGCGTCGGCTGCGGCCAATCAGTTCAACCGCCAGCCTTTTACGCAGAATTTCTGCCGCGGTTAGCCAATACTCATCCAGTGGTTTATGGTACACGAGCGTGATCAGGCAATCGCCTGCCAGCGTGCTGAGGAACTCAACCTGAAACAAACGCTCGCGCAATACGCTATCTTGTTGCAGGTAGTGCAATAGTTCGGGCATCAGGCGATTGATGGTTAGTGCCGCTATAGGAAAATCGTCAACGCGATACGGTTGTTGCTTTTTACCGGGTGGAAACATCACATAAAAGCATTCATCCTCCTCGTGCCAAACGCGGAACTCGGCGCGCATGCGAAAATGTTTGGGTGGCGATGGATAGATACCGGGCTGTGGTGGAGAGTAAGGCGCCAGTAATTGCTGTACGCGCGTGCACTTTTCGTGCAATTGTTCGGCGTAATTTTTCTCACTTGGCATGGGTAAACTGGCGCCGATAGCGGTAGAAATCTCCAGGTCGGCTATTATATCAATAGGTGGAGGCTTTAATGCCGCTGTATTTTTAATGACAAACTGATAGGTAATATTTCATGAAAATTTTAGTCACTGGCGGCGCGGGCTATATTGGCAGCCACACTTGTGTTGAATTACTTAACGCCGGCTACGAAGTCGTGGTGGTTGACAACCTTTCTAACAGTAGCGAAGTGGCGCTGGATAGAGTGCGCGAAATCACCGGCAGGTCACCGACTTTCTACGCGCTGGATATTCGGGATGCCGACGGCATGACCAAGGTTTTCGCGGCTCATAAGGTAGACGCCGTTATTCATTTTGCCGGTCTGAAAGCCGTTGGCGAATCGGTTGAGCAAGCATTGAAATATTACCAGAACAATGTGCAGGGCACGCTGACGCTGTGCGATGTAATGCAGCAGCACGGCGTTTTCCGTTTGGTGTTCAGTTCGTCGGCCACGGTGTATGGCGACCCGGCCACCGTGCCGATTACGGAAGATTTCCCGCTGTCTGCAACCAACCCTTACGGTCGCTCAAAATTAATCGTCGAAGAAATCCTGCGCGATCTGCACGTATCGAATAATCAGTGGAATATCGCTTTGCTGCGTTATTTCAATCCGGCGGGCGCGCATCATAGTGGTCGAATCGGCGAAGACCCGGCGGACATTCCCAATAATCTGATGCCTTATATCAGTCAGGTAGCGGTGGGTCGCCTGCAGCGCCTCTCCATTTTTGGTGATGACTATCCAACGTCTGATGGCACCGGTGTGCGCGATTACATCCATGTAGTGGATTTATCCCTGGGCCACTTAAAGGCCGTAGAAAAGCTGCAAGTCAACCCGGGTGTGGTGACTTACAACCTGGGTACGGGTCAGGGGTATTCGGTGTTGGAGATGGTTAAGGCGTTTGAGAAGGCGACCAACAGGGCGGTGCCCTACGAAATTGTTGCGCGTCGACCAGGCGATATTGCGGTTTGCTACGCTGATCCTGCGTTGGCAAGAAGTGATTTGGGCTGGGTTGCGGAGAAATCTATCGATGCGATGGTGGAAGATGTCTGGCGCTGGCAGAGTGAAAACCCGAAGGGTTATCGCTAATCACGGCGTTATGCCGTAGTAACGCGCTACTACCTTACTGGAACGAGCATTCGCGACGAATATATTTCGCCAACGCCCAGTAAGCGTTTTGCTTGTCGATGTAGGGGCCCTTTTCACCGGCATCCCTAGTGTGAAAATACCAGTGTGCCTCGCGCTTGAACACGCGCTCGCCGCGCGGATAACTCGGTCGAATCGGGTTCATGTTGTCAGCGTTTGATTGCATATTTGACTGCATCATTATATGACTATCAAGAATTTAAAGAGTGTTTCGATTTACTACATTAATAGTATAGCCTTTCCTCATAAAAGACAGCGGTTTTACAATTACGAATGCACAGTCAAAATGTCGAGTGGTTCTCATAACAGGCTTATATTGCGACTCGCCCAGCACTGCTGCGCCATTTGCATACAGGCGTTTTGGTCCGGCTGTTGGTTTATTACACTGAATGCGAGCGCCAGTGTGCCGAATATGGCTTGCTCGGCGTAGCTGTCGCGGACGCTGCCGCGCCATACGCTGGTCAGCTGGCCAATATCCATCGCTGACGCCGGCGGCTTGCCGTGCAATTGACGGCGCCACCTACCGCGCTGCGTGACCGTATTTTTCAACCAGTAGATATCGCTGTCGGCTTGCGGTCTTAGTTCACACTCGCCGCCGTCGCCTTTTATAATTGCCAGGTTTTTGTGCCCCAAAATTTGTGCGGCACGTTGATGAATGCTCGCATAGGAAGGGTGAAAAACGCTTTGCAGGCTGCTTTCAGCCCGCAAAGGGTTTAGCAACCGACACAGGGTGTGGACTGGCGAGCGTAGTCCCAGCTGGCAGCGGAAATCTATCAGCCGCTGCAACGGTGCGCACAAACGTTGCAGCGGCATAAACGCAAAACCGCTATTCGTCAGTGCTTGCTCAACCGCGTTCCAATCGTTGGAGATAGGCCAACCCAATGTGTGCAACACGTCTTCTGTGTACAAGCGGCCCGCAGTATGGCCGCGTGTGCCGTGCATGAAAACACGACAACCTTGTGAGCTCAAGCACAGAGCGCTGAGCAAAAACCACGGTAATTGCTGGCGTTTGCCGGCGTACGACGACCAGTCGAGATCGGCGCTGATGGGCGTCGCGCCGATCCAGTCACGCACGGCGCGGGCGAAACCGGCGAGTTCCTCGGCGGTTTCTTCCTTTACCCGCAACAGCATCAGAAAGGCGCCGAGCTGTACATCTTCGACCGCACCTTGCAGTATCATCTGCATAGCGCTATAGGCTTCTGCGGCGCTTAGCGAGCGGCTGCCAGTTTTACCTTTGCCGAGCGTGCGCACGTAGTGTGCGAAGGGGTGTTCGTCATTGTTCATCGATAGCAGTCATGCAATAGTGGCGATTACAAGCAATTGTCAGGCTTCGGCAAGCCAGCGATTTTTGCGCCCAGCTTCGCCGGGCTGCCGGGAAACAGCGTTAATAAATAAATGCTGCGGCCCTTGTCCTTACCGAGTTCTTGCGCCGTGTATTTGACCAGCGCGCGCATTGCCGGTGCGTGCTCGTAGTCGGCGTAGAACCGGCGCAGCAATTCGATAATCTCCCAATGCCGCTCGGTCAATTCTATGTTGTGTTGCGCGGCCAACTGTTGTGCGATTGACTTGTTCCAGGCGCCACGGTCGAGCAGAAAACCTTCCTTGTCGACCTCGGCTGACAATTTAGTACCAGCTGTGGCTGTTGCTGTGAACGACGCATAGCCGCACAAACTCTGCGTAGTCAACGGGGGTGACATCAGCGGTGGGCCGCAGCCCGCGCGCCGTCAGGTCGTCCTTCAGTGCGTACAACTTCGTATTCGCGCTCGTCGCGTGCAAGCCAAGCGACTTCGCCAGCGCCGGCAGCAACGCGTAAACCGCGTCTTCAATCAACAGCACGGCGTTTCCCGAGCCTGCGCAGGCTACCTTTAAGCAGGATTGCAGCGCGGCGCTTTCGGTCGGCGATTTATTGCAGATATGCAGCGTCATATCAAAAGCTCAGCACGATTTTGTGGCGTTGTATCAATGCGGCGATGGCGGCCGGGTTCAATAGTGTAATCGGTAGCACGCTAGCGCGCGCATTCAGGCCGCGGCGCTGCATGGCATCCTCATCAGCGTACACCGTGTCGATATCGTACAGTGTCAGAGATTGTAAAATTCTGGCCATGTTTTTCCGTGCCAGTGCCTCCGGCGCCTGCTGCGGTAGCAGCTGCAGCACACCGTCATCGAGAAACAGTAAGCAAACCGCCTGGCCAAAGGCCGCATGGGTGAGCGCCACATCGAGCGCGTCGCGCGCCAGCGTATTACCGTAAGGTGGGTGGCGGCTGGTGACCAGTAGGTCGCTATTCATCGGCTAGCCTCCAAAAGTTACGAGGCGATCGGAATGCAGGCCGGCGTCGACCAGTTGCCCTAAACCGACGATCGCAAACGCTGCGTGCAGGTTGCTCGCCGGTTTGTCGTAGCGATCGGCTGCGCTGGCGTCCAGTACACCGCGGCGTAGCGCCGAGGCAATGCAAACGGCAAGCTCAAAGCCGTTCTGGCTCGCCAGCGTGACCCATTGGGCTTGCAGGTCGGCTTCATCCTGCGCAAGCTGCATCAGGCTGTTGGCGTTTAAAACACCGTCGTGATAAAAAAATACGCGATAAACTTCATGGCCGCTGGCCAGCGCCGCAGCCGCGAAATGGTAGGCAGACCTGGCACCTTGTTGGCTGTATGGCGCGGCGTTAACGAGAAGAGAAAATTTCATTGCCTAAAGCAAAAAAAGCCCCGCATGGGGGCTTTTTGGTCCGGCTTCAATCTGCGCGATCAATCATCGCCCATGCCGATAAAGCTCAACAGCACGGTGAAAATATTATACAGCATGACATACAGCGTTACCGTCGCGGAAATGTAGTTACGCTCGCCGCCGTGGATAATCGCGCTGGTTTGCCACATGATCAGCCCGGAAGCAAGCACCAAAAACATGCTTGATACGGCCAGGCCCAGCGCTGCGATATGCAGAAAAGCATTCGCAATGGCGGCAATGAAGGCGACCAGAATACCGGTCATTAAAAAGCCGGTCATAAAGCTCAGGTCTTTGCGGGTTACCAGAACGTAGCCTGACAAGGCAAAGAAAATAACCGCGGTTCCGCCCAGCGCCATCAGAATGGATTCGCCGGATACGAAGTTGAGGACGGGCCCGATGGTTAAGCCGAGCCATCCAGTCAGGGCAAATACCCAGAACAAGCCCCAGCCCGAATTTTTGGTCTTTTCGACAGCGAACAACAGGCCGAAATAGGGCAGCAACATCCATAACCCCATGTAGGGCATATTCATCGCCATGGAAACCGTTGCGGTGACGGCGCTGAATAGAATCGTCATTGCCAACAAAGCGTACGTATTGCGTAATACCTTGCTGGCCTCATCGCCCACCGCCGCTGTGCGATTGGTCGTTAGTACGTGATTGTCTTGCATGGGGATTGCTCCTGTTTATGCTGATTTAACATTGTACACTGACCATTAATATGGCGCAGGGTGATCAGAAAATCAAGTCCGTTGGTAGGTTATTCAATCATGTTATTGGACAATCGATGCAATAGATTGTTCAAGCTGGGCGCGTGTTTTACCAAGCCTTGCGGGATTTTTTTGGCAACGGTTCAATCAAGCGTTCAACGTCGTGTTAGTGAGTTGGCGGAGGAGGAGAGATTCGAACTCTCGGAACCGATAAAGGTTCGCCGGTTTTCAAGACCGGTGCATTCGACCACTCTGCCACCCCTCCGGAACCCGCAATTATAGCGACGAATAACGCGCTGGCAAGCGCATTAGCAACCGCCGCACCGAGTTACAAAAAGTTGATTTCTCCGCCATCGCCGTATTCAACTAGTCCACGCTCGCTTGTTGCTGGCGCCGGGCCCGTGGGTCGTTGCTGGCGCGTTGCGCTTTTTGTTCGGCGGCGCTGACTTCTGGTGCTTCAATGGCCATAATCGGCGTTGACGGTTGGCTTTCAATGACAGTGGTTTCTATGTGAGCCTGTTCTTGGGCTTTTGGCCTGATCCGCGGGTCGTTACTGGCGCGGATCCCATCGTTCGCAGGTTGGGCGGCAGGTTTGTCGATGATTGCATCCGCTTGTGTCCGGGTTTCCGCGATATCGTCAATAGCTGCGGCGTCAACATTCGCCGGCTGTGCCTGCTCCACCGGTTCGGCTTGCTTTGCGGGAGCGGCGGCCGCATCACTCGTTGTTTGGCTTTTCGCCGCCTTCTCTTGTGCGTCTGCGCTGGGTGTGATTTTTTCTGCCGTGTTTGTGTTAACGGTTGGCGCATTGGCGGCAACATCTGTTGTGTGTGGTTTGCTAACCGGTGGCGTTGCCTCTTGCGCCGCGGCTACGGCCGCGCCCACCAGGGCGGTTGTGGCAACACCGGCGGCCGCAACTTCAACAGCTTGCTGCTCCACGGGTCGCCGGCTTTTGGGGCTGGCGGCACGCGGTTTTTTGTTGGCAGGCCGCCTTTGTGGCTGCTTGTTACCCTCTTGCTCGTGCGGTGCAGTGTTCGTTTGCTGCGGATCGCGGTGCGCGCGCTTTCCGCGCGTTGTTGGCCGTTTCCGGTTGCGGCCTTCGTTGCCTTCGGAAGATTCGCTGCGCGGCCCACGCTTGTTACGCTTGTTTCGATCGTTCCTGTCGTCGCCGCGCTCACGACGCTGGTTGGCAGGTTTTTGCCCGCGCTTTCCGCGCGCTGCCGTGCCAGCCGAGCTTTCCTTTGCTGGCCCCTTTGCTTGCGCCGGTTGCGGTGCGGTGTCGGGTGCGCCCGCCAAGGCGCGCCAAAAGCGGCCGAAAATACCCGGTTCTACCTGGTCTGATGCTTGCGGTTCGGCCGCGACGGCGGGCGCTGGTCGCAGTGGCGCTATCTTTTGTACCGCGGCAACCGGAGCAGCGGCGGGTTTTTTCTCGGCCGCTTTTTCCTCGGCTGCGTCCAGCGCCGAGGTATCCAGTTCTATCGAGTAACTTGGAATGGGCTGATTTCTCGTCTGATCGTCGCGCAGGCGCAGTACTTCAAAATGCGGCGTTTCCATATTCGGATTTGGAATGACCAACACATGCAAGCTATTGCGCTTTTCGATCTCGCGAATGGTTTCGCGTTTTTCGTTCAACAAATAGGTCGCCACATCGACAGGTACGATGGCGCGAATTTCGGCACTGCGCTCTTTCAACGCTTCTTCCTCAATCATCCGCAATGCGGTCAGTGCGGTGGAATTGATATCCAGAATATTGCCTTGCCCGCTACAGCGCGGACAGACGATAGAGCTGGTCTCGCCCAATGAAGGGCGCAAGCGCTGGCGCGACATTTCCAGCAGTCCGAAGCGTGAAATTCGACCAAGCTGGATGCGCGCCCGATCCATTTCCAGCGCGTCGCGCATGCGATTTTCGACCTCGCGCTGATTGCGGTTGGCGTTCATATCAATGAAGTCGATCACAATCAGTCCGCCGATATCGCGCAAACGCAACTGGCGGGCGATTTCTTCGGCGGCTTCCAGATTGGTTTTGGTTGCCGTGTCTTCTATATCACGGCCCTTTGTGGCGCGGGCCGAGTTGATATCGACTGCCACCATGGCCTCGGTCGGGTCAATGACGATAGACCCACCCGATGGCAACGTGACTTCACGCTGGTAAGCGGTCTGGATTTGGCTTTCAATTTGATAGCGGTTGAATAGCGGTACGCTATCCTTGTACAGCTTCAGTTTATTCTGGTTGTGCGGCATGATCTGGTTGATAAATGCCGCCGCTTCGTCGTATGCGTCCTGCGAGTCAATCAATACCTCGTTAATATCGGGACGCAGGTAGTCACGAATGGCGCGCACAATCACGTTGCTTTCGGGGTAGATCAGAAACGGTGCTTTGTTGGCGTCAGCCGCCTCTTTTACCGCGCTCCAGATACTACACAGGTAGTCGAGGTCCCATTGCAAATCGGCTTCGTTGCGGCCAACGCCGGCGGTACGCACGATAACCCCCATGCCTTGCGGAACATTCAGGCCATTCATCGCGGCTTTTAGTTCGGAGCGTTCGTCGCCTTCGATGCGCCGAGAAATACCACCCGCGCGTGGGTTATTTGGCATCAACACCAGATAGCGTCCGGCCATGCTGATAAAGGTGGTTAAGGCGGCGCCTTTATTACCGCGCTCGTCTTTGTCGACTTGAACGATAAGCTCCGTGCCTTCCTTGACCACGTCCCTGATCTTGACTCGGCCTTCGACGTCCGCGGGTTTGCGATAGAAATATTCTTTGGCAATTTCTTTCATCGGCAAAAAGCCGTGCCGTTCGGCGCCGAAGTTGACGAAGGCTGCTTCCAGGCTGGGTTCTACGCGGGTAATTTTGCCTTTGTAAATGTTCGATTTCTTTTGTACGCGCGTTCGATTTTCAATATCGAGGTCGTACATGCGCTGGCCATCGACCAGCGCGACGCGCAACTCTTCGGGTTGAGTTGCGTTGATCAACATGCGTTTCATTGCGGGGTACCTTAAAATAAGGCGCCACGCGGGAGGGAAGACGTAGCATCAGGGCAGACCACAGGGCAAAAATGAAGCGGCATTAACACATGTAAAAGTGTCGAAGCCTTATTCTGTTGAGCTACATATTTACGCTGTAATTATTAGATAAATCAAAAACTTAAAATTGTTTCCTATATTTCTAATGAGCCTGTCTTTGGGGCCGGACCAAGCAACGCGCGATGTTTTGTCGCCAATTTACCGGCGTCTCGGTTCTCAAACAAGGTGTAACGCGCGTTCTGCACATCGTGTCAGTCGCTCGTGCGCCGGTGGCCAAATCTTCCGCTACCGCAGTAGCGCTATTGCTATATCGGCACCCATGTACTTTTCAACAAGCATGGGTGTCACCAAATCTGTTACAAAGCGCGCCAACAAAGACTCGCTTCTTCATGCTGCTATGGCGATAATAAAAACATTGCGACCATGCAGTTGTGCTGCACTATAGCAGTAAAAAGTAAGCCTCTCAAACGACGACTCTATCCTGAATATGAGCAAAGCATCCGGCCCGGTCAGCAGCGTACAATTGTTGGAGATTGCCGAACACCGCAGCGGCCAACGAATTGATAACTTTTTGATCACTGAGTTAAAAGACGTGCCTAAGTCGCGCATCTACCGGCTGCTACGCAAAGGTGAGATTCGGGTGAACAAGAAGCGCACGAAGCCCACCTATCGTATTCAGGGTGGTGACATTGTGCGGCTGCCGCCGTTGCAACGCGCCCACGCACGCGCACGGCCGACCGAGCTAAACCCGACGTTGGCGCAGCGTTTGCGGCAGGCCATTGTGTGGGAGTCTGATCAGCTACTGGTGCTCAACAAACCCAGCGGTCTGGCGGTACACGGGGGCAGTGGGTTAAGCTTGGGCGTTATCGAAGCGTTACGCTTATTGTTTCCCAAGCAAAAGTCGCTCGAACTCGTGCATCGATTAGACCGCGAAACCTCGGGTTGCTTGTTGATTGCCAAAAAACGTGCAGTGTTGCGCCATTTGCATGCGGAACTCCAGGCCGGTCGGGTAGACAAAACGTATCTCGCCCTGGTGCAAGGCCGTTGGCCGCGGCATCTGCAGCAGGTTGATGCGCCGCTGCGCAAGAATGAGCTGGTTTCCGGCGAGCGCATGGTCAACGTGGACCAGCGAGGCAAAGCGGCACGCACGATGTTTCGGGTGCGCCAACGGTTTGCCGATTGCACTTTACTCGAGGTCAAACCCGTGACCGGGCGTACCCATCAGATTCGCGTGCATGCCCGGCACGTGGGGCATGCCATCGCCGGCGATGGCAAATACGGGAGCCGCGAGTTTGATCGACAACTGCGCAACATGGGTTTAAAGCGATTGTTTTTGCACGCACAAAGCTTGAACTTTACGCTGCCCGAGGTTGAGCAACCGGTGAACGTGACGGCCAGCTTGGCGGATGATCTCGAAGCTGTCTTATGCAGGCTTTCCAATGATCTGTAATTGGTGCGTGACTACGCTACACTTGATGTTGAAGATACAAAACGAGGAAGTTTAAGTGACAGAATTAGACCCGCAAACGAGCCAGCCGAACAGCGAGGATCCGCGTGCCTGGCACCTGGTTGAGCGCGTAGTAGACCGCTCGCTTAATGAGCAGCGTAAGGCGCGGCGCTGGGGCATATTTTTTAAATTGCTGACGTTCGCCTATTTGTTTGGGGCGGTTGCATTGCTGTGGCCGCGTACCGAGTCGATGAGCGCGGGCCTGACGGCAGCCTCGCATGTCGCCCTGGTGCAGATCAAAGGCGTTATTGCCGATGAAGAAATGGCGAACGCCGACGCGGTGGCGGGGTCTTTGCGCCAGGCTTTCGAAAACGATAATTGCAAGGCGATATTGCTGGCAATCAACAGCCCGGGAGGTAGTCCGGTGCAATCCGGCATGATTTACGACGAGATCAACCGCCTGCAGGAACTGCATCCGGATAAACCCGTCTACGCAGCCATCAGCGATTTGGGCGCGTCGGGCGCCTACTATATTGCCGTTGCAGCCGACCATATCTATGCTGACAAAGCCAGTCTGGTGGGTTCGATCGGCGTCGTTGGGTCGAGCTTTGGCTTCGTCGATACCATGGAAAAACTCGGTGTTGAGCGCCGTATGTTCACCGCCGGGGAACACAAGGGCTTTCTGGATCCGTTCTCGCCGTTAAACGAAGCGGAAAAAACGTTCTGGGAGGGCGTATTGCAAGTGACGCATAATCAATTTATTGCTACCGTGCGCGAAGGCCGCGGCGACAGGTTGAAAGAAAATCCCGAACTGTTCTCGGGGCTGGTATGGTCGGGCGAGCAAGCGCTTGAAATGGGCTTGGTCGACGGTCTCGGCAGTGCCGGTTACGTGGCGCGTGACATTATAGGCGAAGAAAATATTGTCGATTACTCGCAACGACTGAACCCGCTGGAGCGCCTGGTACGCCAATTGGGCGCCTCGATGGGGGATGCGATCGTGAGCAGCGTATTGGGGAATACGGCGCTAAAATTGCATTGAGGCTAGGGCCTGATGCCGCCAGCGCTGTTGCGCGGCGGCAGTCGCCTTCGCACGCCTTCGTTTCATCCCTGTAAGATTCCAAATAGTTCTCGCAGCGCCACAAGTAGCCATGTTTTAAGCAAAATAATGGGCCACATGGTCTATTTTAAGTTATTTTTTTGACACCCCCATATTGTCCCCCTATGATTGCGCGCTTATGTCAGACCACTGCCTGCCATCGACGGTTGTTACGCAAAAGTTGACGAGCCAACGTGCAGAGTTATGCGGCACAATAGCGTTGTCAAAGTTGCCGCGCCTGGTCGCGGTGTTGGCCGGTTCGGAGGGTGAGGCTAATGTGGCGCTGCGTTTCGGTATTGATGAGCAAGGTCGGCGGCGCCTGAGTGGCTCGCTGCAGTGCACAATGCAGATTTTTTGCCAGCGCTGCCTGAGTGCCATGCCATTGACGGTCAACGCCGATCTTAACGCGGCGCTGGTGGCAAATGACGAGGCCGTGCGGCAGTTGCCGCGCGAACTCGATGCGGTGGTGGCGAAAGAAGGGTTACTCGATATACACCAGTTTGTTGAAGATGAACTGTTGTTGAGTCTGCCATTTACAAGTTTTCATGAACACAACTGCGTGGCCGGCGCAGGCACAGATACAGTTGCGCAACAGTCAGAGACGCACAAACCATTTGCTGGTCTGGCCGATATTATCAACAACAAATGAGTTAACAGGAGCGCCCATTATGGCGGTACAAAAGAGTAAGGTAACGCGGTCGCGTCGTGGCCAGCGCCGATCACACGATCGCTTGGGTCAGGCAACCCTGGCGGTTGACCCAACGACCGGCGAGAAACACCTGCGCCATCATATTTCAGCCGACGGTTTCTATCGAGGCAAGAAAGTTCTGGATTTGCAAGACGACGATTAAAGTGCTGTTAACAGGCTCTGATTCATGTTTCGAATGGCGCTTGGCGAAGCGTCCAGACCGGGCCGAACAGAGTGAAACAACGGGGGGTGCCGAAACAAATCGGCAGGACAGCCGATTTGCACAGCCATAGGTCGCCCGCTGGGTCGAGCCACGTGGATGTGGCGAGTGAATACTTCCCTGCGGGTTCGATCCCTGGCATCCCTACTCGGGACGGTTCCAAAAACTTTCCCTCCATTCTGTCATTAGCGGCTTCGATTGGCACTGACCTTAATTTTGGTGGGAATAGGATCTAGGCAAGAGAATGAGTGAAGAGAAAAAGGTCGCCGTCGTCACTGGCGCAAGCCGCGGCATCGGTCAGGCGATTGCGTTGCAGCTTGGCAAAGAATTTTTCGTTGCCGGCACCGCGACGACGGCGGTCGGTGCCGAAAAAATCAGCCAGTATTTCGCTGAGCAATCTATCGAAGGCGTTGGTTTGACACTCGATGTGACCGATAGTGAATCTCTTGCCGCTTTTATCGCACGCGTTAACGAAGAGCACGGTGCACCGCTGGTATTGATTAATAATGCCGGAGTGACCCGCGACAACATTTTGCTGCGTATGAAAGAGGACGAGTGGGCAACGGTAATGGAGACCAACCTGACCGCTGTGTATCGTTTAACAAAAGTGTTTTTGAGAGGTATGACTAAGGCACGGTGGGGGCGCATTATTAATATCAGCTCGGTGGTTGGTAACATGGGCAACGCCGGTCAGTCCAACTACGCGGCGAGCAAAGCCGGCTTGCTGGGATTCGCGAAATCGCTGGCGCGCGAAGTGGGGTCGCGCAACATTACAGTCAATACGGTTGCGCCGGGTTTTATCGATACCGATATGACGCGTGCATTAGCGGCCGCGCAAAAGGAAACGCTGCTGACCCAAATACCACTGGGGCGGCTCGGCGAGGCGGAAGAAGTCGCCGCGGTCGTAGTATTTTTGGCAAGTGCCGCTGGCGCCTACATCACGGGCGAAACCATACATGTAAACGGAGGCATGTATATGGCCTAAGCGATTGAAAATTAAAAGTATTGAAAAATGATTCATTCAGCCACTATTAGACTTGTTACAAGTCTTATTAAATAGAGTTAAAATGCGTGCTCGAATTATAAAGCGGCGCATTTGATCAGTAATTAGGAGTTTACAGAAGCATGAGTAGCATTGCAGAACGTGTCAAAAAAATTGTCAGCGAACAGCTTGGCGTTAAAGAAGATGAGATTCAAAACAGCGCTTCTTTTGTCGAAGATCTGGGTGCCGATTCGCTTGATACCGTAGAGTTGGTGATGGCGTTGGAGGAGGAATTTGAAACCGAAATTCCAGATGAAGAAGCCGAAGCAATTACTACGGTGCAACTTGCGATGGACTATATTGAGTCGCATTCCAAGAAGTAATTTAACTTTTATTGAAGTTAGAAAGCCGCTGCTACGAGGGTAGCGCGGCTTTTTGTCGTCAATAGACTCCTTGTGCAGTGAGGTGATGGTGTGACGGGTAGGCGAGTTGTAGTGACCGGCATGGGTATGGTAACCCCGGTAGGTAACACCGTCGAGGAAACCTGGGGGCGCATCGTGCAAGGCGAGAGCGGCATTGCGCCGATCGACAGCTTCGATGTATCGGCATACAGCACACGCTTCGGCGGCGCGGTAAAGAACTTCGATATTGGCGCCTACCTGCAGGCGAAAGAAGCGCGCAAAATGGATGTCTTTATCCAGTACGGCATGGCGGCTGGTATTCAGGCAATGACCGATTCGGGCCTCGAAGTTACCGCCGAGAATGCGCACCGCATCGGTGCTGCCGTCGGTTCTGGTATCGGCGGCATTGCCTCGATCGAAAAAAGTCACGACATCTTGCAGCGCAGCGGGCCGCGTCGCATTTCGCCGTTTTTCGTACCGGGTTCCATCACCAACATGATCGCCGGCAATCTTTCTATCAGGTACCGTTTTACCGGCCCCAATATTGCCATCGTGACCGCCTGCACCACCGGCACGCATAACATTGGCATGGCCGCCAGACTCATTGCTTACGGAGAAGTTGATGCCATGTTGGCGGGTGGTTCCGAGATGGCCACCTCGCCGGTCGGCCTGGGTGGTTTTTCGGCCGCTCGCGCCTTGTCCACGCGCAACGAAGACCCCGCAGGCGCCAGCCGACCGTGGGATCGGGAGCGCGACGGTTTCGTGCTCAGCGATGGCGCCGGCGTTATCGTACTGGAAGAATACGAACATGCCCGGCAACGGGGGGCTGTCATGCATGCCGAACTCATAGGTTTTGGCATGAGCGGTGACGCTTATCATATGACCTCGCCGCCTGAAGACGGCGCCGGCGCCGCCGCAGCCATGCGCAGAGCCATTGACGACGCCGCAATCGACCCGTCACAAATCGACTATATCAATGCCCACGGCACCTCCACCAAGGCCGGCGATTTGGCCGAATGTGTCGCCATTAAAAGCGTCATGGGCAGCGCCGCTGAAAAAGTCGCGGTCAGTTCGTCGAAATCAATGCTTGGCCACCTGCTGGGCGCAGCGGGATCGGTTGAAGCCATTTTATGCGTGTTAGCGATGCGCGACAATGTGGCGCCGCCAACCATTAATCTTGATAAGCCAGATGTCGGCTGCAATCTCAATTTTGTGCCGAACACGTCACAGCAGCACGACATCAACATCGCGGTCTCGAATTCCTTTGGTTTTGGCGGCACCAACGGCAGTTTGGTGTTTCAGCGTATCTAAACTGATTCACACGTCTGATATTCTGCTAATGCAATATACGGCACCGTGGCCCATTCTGGTCAATGGCGCATTTTCCGCCACGCTTAGCGCGGCAGATCGCGGCCTGCAATTCGGCGATGGTTTGTTTGAGACCATGTGGCTGCACCGCGGACACGTTCACTTGCTAGATCTACATCTTGAACGCATGCAAGCAGGTTTGCAGCGTCTGTCTATCGCGTTGCCCATAGCGCATGTGCGGCAGGACGTGGACCACTACCTGGGTTGCTGCGAAGCACCGCGTTCGGCGGTGCTAAAAATCATTGTTACACGCGGCGAGTCCAGTCGCGGCTATCGCAGCACCGAGACAGTTGAACCAACGCGCATAGTGCGCATGTATGAACACCAGCCGTTATCTGCCAAACAGCGCGAACATGGGGTGGCGTTGCGCATGTGTCGAATGCCTATGGCGCACAACGCGGCGCTGGCGGGCATCAAGCATCTGAACAGGCTGGAACAGGTGCTGGCGCGCGCGGAGTGGGACGACGATTTAATTTTTGAAGGCCTGATGTCAGACAGCGCAGGACACATTGTCGAGGGCACCATGAGCAATCTGTTTGTGTGTAAAGATAACGTGATCATCACACCGCCTATCGATGATTGTGGCATAGCTGGCGTCATGCGGCGTAATATTATCGAATGCTTGGCGCCGCAGCGGGGTATGGAGGTTTTGCAGAAGGCGCTAAGCGGCAATGACCTGTCGCGGGCCGACGAGGTCTTCATCACCAATAGCCTTATTCATATTGTGCCGGTGCACTCCTGCGAGGATATGCGTTTTGGCGTAGGTCCTGTCACCAAAGCACTACAGTCGGCTTTACATGAAAGTTTTGATCGTTAGGCTTATCGGTGGCGCGGTTGTGCTCGCGCTGCTGGGGTGCGCCGCCGCGGGGTATTATGCCTGGAACTGGCTACATGCGCCGATCAGCACCACGCCATCACAAGTAGTTTTTGAGTTGCCGCGCGGCTCGAGTATCACCGCACTGGCGCGACAACTGGCGCAGCGGGGAGTCATTACACAGCCGGAGATCTGGTCCTTGTACGCGCGTGCTACGCGGCAGGCGCATCGCATTAAAGCAGGTGAATACGCACTCGATACCGGTCTGGCACCCGTGCAATGGCTGGCCAGACTGGTCGCCGGTGACGTTGTGCTGTATCGCGTAACCGTGATCGAGGGCAGTACGGTTGCCGATATGCTAAAAGTATTGGCCGCACACCCTAAAATACAGCGCGTGCAGCCTGAGCTTAGTGTCGAAGATCTCGCCGAGCGCCTGGACATGGCCGACTCACAGCATCCCGAAGGCTGGTTTTTCCCGGATACTTATGTGTTTCGCAAAGGTACGACCGACCTATCGATACTCAAGCAAGCATATCGCAGAATGTCTGCGCTGCTTGAGCAGGAATGGAGCGCGCGTGCGATCGAATTGCCCTATAAGACTCCTTACGAGGCTTTGATCATGGCGTCGATCATTGAGACAGAATCGGGCCGTGGCGATGAGCGGCAACGTATAGCCGGTGTTTTTGTGCGGCGCTTGCAAAAAGGCATGCGTTTGCAAACCGACCCAACGGTGATATACGGCATGGGGAAATCCTATGATGGTGATCTGCGCAGCCGCGATTTGCATCGTGCTACACCCTATAATACTTATGTGCATAAGGGCTTGCCGCCTACGCCTATTGCGTTGCCGGGCCGCGCGGCTATTTACGCGGCCTTGCATCCGGCGGAGGGCGAGGCGTTATATTTCGTTGCCAAGGGCGATGGCAGTCATTATTTTTCCAGTAACCTGGCGGAGCACCGGCAAGCAGTGGAAAACTACCAGATAAAAAAACGTGCTAAAAATTACCGCTCGGCGCCCAAATAAGTATGAATAGAGGCAGGTTTATCACCGTTGAAGGCGGGGAGGGCGTTGGTAAAACGACCAATATCGAATTTATTGGAACCGTGCTGCGTGAACATGGCATTAACTATATCAGTACTCGTGAACCCGGCGGCACGCCATTGGCGGAAAAAATTCGCGCGTTACTGCTTGGCCTGGATAACGAGAAGCTAGACCCTACCGCCGAGCTGCTGCTTATTTTTGCGGCCCGCGCGCAGCACATCAGGCATGTGATCAAACCGGCTTTGGATAACGGCAGCTGGGTTATTTGCGATCGTTTTACCGATGCTAGCTTCGCTTATCAAGGTGCGGGCCGTGGTGTAAATACAAAGCTGATTGCACACCTTGAACAAACAGTGCAACAGGGTTTACAGCCCGACCTGACGCTGCTGCTCGACATAGCCCCGGAGCTGGGTATGCAGCGCGCCAGGTCACGTGCCGCACTCGATCGTTTTGAGTTGGAAGAGCTGCCGTTTTTTCATCGAGTCCGCGCAAGCTATCTCGAGCGCGCACGGCAAATGCCGCAACGGTATGCGCTTATCGATGCCAGCGAAGCACTAAGCGACGTACAGCGGCGCATCGCCGCTGCGTTGCAGTCTTTGCTGCAAGGCTGAGGTCATGGCAGACGAGCAAACAAGTGACGGCGCGCAAGTGCTTCCCTGGCAAGCCGCGCAATGGCAAGCGCTACGCGCGCAAATCGACGCGGGTAAGTTTGTTCATGCACTGCTGCTTGCTGGCGCGGCGGGCATCGGCAAGCTGCAATTCGCGCTGGCGACGAGAAATTATCTGCTGTGCGACCAGCCCGCCGAGTTCGCGTGCGGAGCGTGCCGCGCGTGCACCCTGCTTGCGGCCCAAACCCATGCCGACTTTGTTACTTTGCAGCCCGAGGAGCCGGGCAAGGTGATTCGTGTCGATCAGGTACGCGCGTTAAGCCAGTTTGTTGTGCAAACCGCGCAGCGTGGTGGCCGCAAGGTGGTTCTACTTAACCCGGCTGACGCGCTTAACATCAATGCGGCGAACGCCTTGCTAAAAAGCCTGGAAGAGCCCTCCGCTGACACTCATTTTTTGCTGCTATGTGTTGCGCCAAAGCGCTTGCCCGCGACTGTTCGCTCACGCTGCCAAACGCTGGCGCTCGCAATACCAGCGCCTGACGCCGCCCTCGCCTGGCTAACAGAACAGCTTGGCGATGGTGCGGAAGCGCAGCGGCGCCTGCGGATTATGCGCGGCCGTCCGTGCGCCGCGCTGCTGGCCGACGAGGCGCATATGCAAGCCCACCAAGCCGTGTGCGCCGGTGTGCAGGCCATTGCGCAGTCTAGGACGGCAATGCCGGCGCTTGTGCAGCAGTGGTCCGCGTGGCCTTTACCGTTGCTGTTGGAGTGTCTGGCCAATTATTTGGCGGACTCAATTCGCTGCGCCGTTGCCGGCGGGTCGGGCGGCGAAATCGACGCCGGTGAAAATAAAGCGTACATGTGTATCAGCCAACAGGTTTCGATAGAGCGGCTGTTTGCAGTTTATGCAGCGACGCAGGATATGCTTAAAAAGCTGCATCAGGGCGGCAACCCGAATAAGCAGTTGGTGCTGGAAGCACTTCTGCTCGAATTTCATACGCACCTTAAAGTGCGGTTGGCGAAAGCTTAAATCTGTGACTAAAGTTAGATATGACACCTAAAAGTGTTGACCAATACGATTTTTACACATCAATAAATAGCAGACGCACATGAGCACAAGGGCAGGCGCGAGCAACGGTATTTTATCGTTAACGATTAAAGACAAAGCAGTGCTGTATGCGGCATATATGCCGTTTCTGGAAAACGGCGGCTTGTTTATCCCGACCAATAAATCCTATACGCTTGGCGACGAAGTGTTTATGTTGCTTAATCTGATGGAAGAGACGGAAAAAATTCCGGTAGCCGGCAAAGTGGTTTGGGTCACTCCCAAGCGCGCGCAGGGCAACCGCTCGGCCGGCATCGGTGTGCAATTTAATGGCATGGATGACGTGGCCAGCAAAAAAATCGAAACCTATCTTGCCGGATCGCTGGATTCCGATCGACCGACGCATACGATGTAGCACACTGGCCCCACGCCAAATACACTGTGCTTGGGGCCTGATAACACTATTTTTGTCGCCCGGCGTTTACTACAAAACTAACACCATCCAGCGCTGGAAAGCGCAGTTGGGCGCGAAAAAGGTGCACAAGATATTGATGCGCTTACTTTCGTGATCCGCCGCGGTTTCTGGGTTCACGAACAGCAGACAAAAAAATGCCCGAAATCCGGGGGAGATTTCGGGCGAAGACCAATAGGAGTGAAACTACAAGGAATAAATCCAAGGAGAAACCGATACTGCTGGCTTCTCTGGCCCGCCGACAAGACAACTTAACAAGTCAGCGAACTTATTGTAAGTATGGTGCACTTCTGACATTTGTCTATTTATTGACCGTCTATTTTTAAATCAATTCGTGATAGGTCTGGTAGTTTTAATAACGGCTTCTTAATATGCGTGTTAATGACTGATTTTCCGCTTGGCGTTATCGAAGGCTTCTACGGCAAGGTGTGGACCGACAAAGCGCGGTTGAATTTGTTTGAATTTCTGGCAGCCGAAAATTTTGATTGCTTTGTTTATGCCCCCAAGGCGGCGCGCAAACTGCGGGCTGGTTGGGCCGAAGCGTTTAACGATGCCGAGCTGCGCGCGCTGCAAGAGCAATCCGCAGCCTGCGCGGCGCTGGGTATCCGTTGGGGGGTAGGCTTGTCGCCACTGGGGGCGGTGGCGCAATTTGGTCGCGGCGCGCGTCAGCTTTTAAGTGCCAAGCTAGAGCAGATCAACGATCTGACTCCGGCGTTGTTATGCATCTTGTTCGACGACATGCACTGCAAGTTTTCCAATCTGGCGCAACGCCAACTGGCTATTGTTGAACACGTCCAGCAGCACACAACGGCCCCCCACGTCATTGTGTGCCCCACGTATTATTCGCACGACCCTGTGCTGGAAAGAGTCTTTGGCGCCCGCCCGGCCCGTTATTGGCAGGACCTGGGTGTGGGGCTGAGCGCGGCTGTTGACTTCTTCTGGACCGGTAGTAAGGTTTGCTCAACGAGTATAATGCGCGACGATCTGGAGGTCATCGCGCAGCAATTGCGGCGCCATCCCGTGGTTTGGGACAACTACCCGGTCAACGACGGCGAAAAGGCCAGCAACTTTTTAAATTTGCGAGCGTTTCAGCAGCGCGATTTTCACTTAGCTGAAGCTGCGCGCGGACATTTCAGTAATCCAATGACGCAGTGTGCCCTGTCAAAAATTGCGCTCTACAGCTTGCCGCGCCTACACGCTGAGAGAGAGCGATACGACGCCGAACAAACGTTTGAAGAAGCGCTGGCGCAACTGCCGGATCCCCAATTGGCGCACTACCTGCGTGAAGATTTGCCGCTGTTTTCTGACCACGGCCTAACGTGCCTGGATACTGACGCAAGGCGGCGGTTGCTCAACCGCTACGCGCAATTTAATGTGGATTACTCTGCGGAGATTATCGGCTGGCTAAACGGCGACTACGCATTTGATCCGGCCTGCCTGACCGATGCCTGACCGAGGTGCCGTGCAAACGACTGTCACCAACAAAAATCGCTGGTTAGTACTCGCCAGCTACGCCTCTGTGTTAGTGGCGGTCATTCTAGTTGTGGTCAAGCTGGTCACCTGGTTTCTCACGGATTCAGTGAGCATTATGGCTTCGCTGCTGGATTCGATCATGGATTCGCTGGCGTCGCTGGTGAACCTGGTTGCCATACGCTATGCCATCAAGCCAGCGGATGATGAGCATCGCTTCGGCCACGGCAAGGCCGAAGCGCTGGCCGCGGTTGCGCAGGCGGCTTTTATTCTCGGCTCCGGCTTGCTGCTGCTTTATGCTATTCAGCGGCTGTTGCAACCCGGGCCGGTCGAGCTGCAGCACACCGATGTTGGCATTGTCGTGATGCTGATCGCTACTGCCCTGACCCTTGGGCTGGTGTTACTGCAACGCCATGCCATCAGCGTAACCAATTCACCGCTGATTAAAACCGATTCATTGCACTACCAAACCGACCTGCTGGTCAATGTGAGCATCATTGCGGCACTACTATTGGCGCGCTTTGGCTGGCCGCAGGTCGATGTTTATTTGGGTGTAGGCATTGCCACTTACATCTGTTGGCAAGCGGGAAAGCTGGGCTACCAAAGCTTGCAAAGTTTGATGGACCGCGAGCTGCCGCCGGAAATCGATCAACAAATAGCGGCCATTGCGCGGCGCCAGGCCGGCGTGCAGGGCTTGCACGACTTGCGTACACGGCAGTCGGGCAGCAACTATATTGTGCAAATGCATGTTGAAATGGACGCGGCCATGACGCTGCAGCAAGCGCACAGCATCGCCGACAACATCGAGCGGCAGATCGAGGAAGCATTTCCCGGCAGCGATGTCATTGTTCACCAGGATCCCGTACAAGTTGCGGTCGCCTAAGGTAGTGTTCAGCGCCGTTGTTTAGCAACAGTTGCCTGTCGGGCTGACCGAAACCGTTGCAGTCGGCAAGCGAAAAGCCGGCGCCACGCGGCTGGCCGCAGCTATTGTGTTGCCCGCTTACCGGCGGGATGCGGTCGCTCGGTTACCTCTCGCTGCGGTTTATGAGATCGAAAGCGCCAAATGCAAGTTGAATAGTCGAAAGGCTTGTGGCACAATCGCGGCCCTTAAAAAGTCAGCCTTTTCCCGTTTATTCTCATAAAAAACAGCACCATAAGGTTGAAAATCTCCCCGCGAAGACGCGAAGAGTTGTCAGGAGCTATGCGAAAGTGGCGGAATTGGTAGACGCGCTGGATTTAGGTTCCAGTGTCGCAAGACGTGAG
>CAZJDL010000055.1:0-24706 GCA_964544755.1 uncultured Pseudomonadales bacterium
CGTACTTGCTCAGAGTAATCGGCATGTGAATTTAAGCCCGATTGCCCTGGGGGTGCAGTGCTTGGCTCGCACAGCGCACTCGTTCGTTGAGGACATGAGCACAGTATCGCAGGAGCAGGTGAGTAGCTAATATACCCTATAATCTCGGAGCGTAAGGCTCAGCGCTGGCTGCACAGCTGGAGGTTAGGCCACTATTATCTCATTTAACTTTCTAATTGCTTTAACCCCTGCCGGAACATTACACCGCTTTCGATTAAACCATAGCGCATTAAAGCCGTGCTTTAATGCGCCAAAAACATCGTTTTCAAGTGAATCTCCAATAACGACTATTGCACTTTTTGGTGCAGCCAAGCTGCTTCGAATAAATTCAAAATACTGTGTGCTCGGCTTTTTATGACCTATGGAATTAAAGCAAAAAATTTCTTCAATATAGTCGCTTAGCTGAACGCGCTCAAAAGCCTTTCGGATATCCAGTTGCGTTGATTCTAGAGCGTTGGTTGCAACGTGGCACTTGGCCACTTGCGCTAAATGCTTTAGGCAATCTGCTGCGCCTTCGACAACTTTAACGTCAGGCCAGGTGTACATGGGGCCATGTTGGCTCGGCAGATCTTCCATCAGAGTATCACCCCAGTCGAATATGTAGTGATCGTATTGATGCATAGACATTATTTTGCGGCAAAACCAGGTCACGCTGCAAGGCTATTTATAGGACTGGAAACATCCAGGTGGTCCTGGCATACGTATTTCAAATTAAAGTCGGCAGTTGCGTCAGGCTGCCGCGACATATTTTATTTGCAGCTGATTATCCATACCTGTTTTTATCGGTTAACGGCAAGGCGTTATATAGGCTCAGGAGTTTGGTTGATGTATAGTATAAATTCCCGCACCGCCGCGTACAGTCAAGATAGCGCTGCCATGGAACTGCAAACACCCCTCTCCATAGTAGAAGATTCCGCGTCACTGCTGGCGTTGATAAAACGCGTGCAATTGCAGGATAGAGCTGCGTTTAGAGATCTATACGAATATACATTCGATCGACTGTTTGGCCTCGCGCGGCGGATTCTGGATTCCAGCGCCGATGCTGAAGAAGTTGTTTGCGAGCTATTCGTAAAGGTGTGGGAACAGTCAGACCGGTACGATGAGCAACGTGGGTCGGTGACCGCCTGGCTAGTCATGCAATGTCGCTCCCGCTGTTTGGACGTGTTGCGCAAACAGGCAGCCCAGCGGCGATTCTCCGAGCGCTTGACCAATGAGCAGCGAACCTCGCTGCAAGAAGAACCTGCGGCCGATTACTGGCGTGAGTCGCTGCACAACCAGTCTCTGTTGTTTGATGGGATGCAAGAACTCACATTGGAACAAAGACAAATACTGTCGCTAGCCTATTTTAGAGGCTTGTCTCACAGCGAGATTGCCCGGCATACCGATATTCCGCTGGGCACTGTCAAAACGCAGATACGCAAGGCGGTACAGCAGTTGCATGCGTATCTTGAAAGGTAGTGACTATGGCTGATTCAAACGGCGATGTATTGGATGCAAGCATGTTGAAACGGGTGGCTGAAAGTCTCGCTTGCGAGCCTAGCGGGCAGCCATTGAAAGACAAGATATTTGCCAATGTATTGCGGCGTATCGAAGACACCCCTCCGCCAGGTACGGCTACGATCAGGGCTAACAGGGGAGAATGGCTGCGGGTGGCAGAGAAAATTACGATCAAAATCCTGCATACGGACCAGATAAGTGGCGTGACAACATCGTTATGGCGGCTGCAGCCGGGCGCGGAACTCCCTAGCCATCCACACGATAACGACGAGGAGTGTCTGGTGTTGGAGGGCGAATTTATTATTGGTGACCACCGGTTGCAGACGGGTGACTTTCACCTCGCCAGGAAAGGGTTTACCCACCCTGCGTCGCGCTCTCCGTCGGGGGGCCTATTGATGATTCGATCAAAACTTGAGTTTAATCCTGCGGCAGTTTTTTAAGCAGAACACATTCCCAATCTCCCGTTGTTAAGGTCTGGCTGATAAGCATCAGCCAGCGCTGCGTTGCGCATCCTAGTTCTCTAATCACTCTCAATTCACATCCAGCCGCGACGTTGGCGCGTACAACAGTTGACGGCAATAAAAAAACTGGAGAGTGAAATGGCGGCTTTGGATTCTACACGCTTGGCGTGGCTGGTGATTTTCCTGATTTTCACACAGAGTTGTGATTACACGCCATCCTCGGCTGGTAAGGGTTCACTTGAGGGCAAGAGCGCAGACTGGCAAGCTAGTCATGCCTGCCGGTTAGCGTTGAGCGATGTGGATGACGCTGCTATACAGCGCATTCAGCAGCGCATTAACCGCGGCCTGAATGTGCCTGCGTGGTTCGAACGTCTGGGCTGGACGTACATCAAAAAAGCAACAAGTCGTTTTGACTCCAGCTACTACGCGTTTGCCCTGCAGGCTGCAAGCTGCCTGCAGGATATACAGCCTGGCAACGCCGAAGCGCTACTGCTAAACGGTTTTGTTGCGCTGAATACGCATGACTTCTCGCAGGCAGAGCAATACGCAAGGTCACTGACCCGGTCGCGTGACTACTGGGCAGACTACGCCTTGCTCGGTGACGCGCTGTTAGAACAGGGCCAACTGAATTCCGCAACCCAAGCCTATCAGACGCTGATGGACATACGTCCCGGCCCACAAGCTTACGCGCGCGCCGCGGAGCTCAATTGGAGGCAGGGACAATTACCCGCCGCGATAGAATTTATGCAATTGGCGCTTGCCGCCACTAGCCCGCGCGACAAGCAGGCGAGCGCCTGGGCGCTGACACGGATGGCTGAACTGCATCTGCAAGCACTGAATTACCCGCTTGCTGCCCGGCACTCGCAACAAGCGCTGAGGGTAGTTCCCGGCTATGCACCCGCTTTGCATGTGGCGGCTAAAACAGCGATGGCCCTCGGCGAATGGCGTCAGGCGATTGTTTTCAACCAGCAAGCCGTCGCAGTGCAACGATTGCCGCACTATCTATGGTTGCAAATCGAAGCCCTGCGTGCGGCTGGTCGGTTTGCGGAGGCCGCCGAGCTCGAGGGTGCTTTGCTCGGCGCCGACGCGGCCGATGACCCGCGTTTAGTCGCGCTGTACCTGGCTACTGCCGGCCGCGATGGCCAACGCGCGCTGACCCTCGCTCAACATGAATTACAGCAAAGGCAGGACGCCTTAAGCCATGATGCGGCGGCGTGGGCGCATTGGTTCGTGGGCGACACCACAAAAGCGTTAGCTCATATCGAACAAGCGCTCGCCACTGGTTTGCAGGATGCACGCGTGTACTACCACGCCGGTGTTATTTACACAGCGCTGGACAAAACCCAGCGGGCAGCGGAATTGCTGCAACACGCGACGCGCAAGCAGGCGTTGCTTCTGCCCAGCGAACGTGACCACCTGCAGCGCATTTCTGCCGCAAGCCGGCCGCGAAAGAACCGCCTGGCGACATCTCATTGATGCCGGGCACTATTCTAAACAGGAGAAAAGTATGAAAACGAACGTACTAAAACGTGCGCTCTGTGGCGCCGTCGTTCTAACACAAATGCTGATTGGCGAGAGTGTGATGGCATCCAGTCATATGGATGCACCACTGATCACGCTGGATCCGGCGGCAAATACTACCGATGTATATGCCTTTGTGAGTGAGAGCGATGGCCAGCAGTACCTGACGACGGCGGTCTCGGTTTATCCCTTCGAGGAGCCGGGTATTGGGCCGAACAAATATAATTTTGACGACAATGTATTGTATGAAATCCATGTGGCGAGTGGCGATGGTTTAAGTCGTGGTAAAGAGTTCGTCAGCTACCAGTTTGAATTCAAAACGCGATTCAAAAATCGGAACACCATTCTACAGTCTTATCTGGGGCCGGTTGAACAGGTCGATGATGCCAACCAGAACTTAACGCAAACCTACAAAGTCACCCGCGTTGTGCAGTCCGATGGGCACCGGCGGCGTACCTTGCTTGGGCGCGGAGTGGTACCACCGAACAACCAGGGACTGCTAACGCGCTATTACAATCTATTTGATGATGGTGAACAGCCAGCGAAAGACGGCGTCGATAACGCCAGCAACCTGGACCGCTACACCAAGGCCGGTGTAACCAGGCTCAGGCATGGCTACCAGGCATTCGCGGGCCAACGCGACGACGGCTTCTATGCGGATATTCAGTCGATCTTTGACCTCGACTTCGGCTTTGGCGGGCCGAACAAGCCGTTCGATAGTCAAGGTGGCTTTAACGTGCACAGCATCGTGTTGAACATCCCGTTGCAGGAAATTGGTGGCGATCAACAGGTTGTGGGTGTGTACGCGACCACCAGTCGCCGCGTGGTAAAGATTATCAATGACAACCCCAAAACGAAAGGCGAGCTGACTTTCGGTCGCTGGGTGCAGGTCGGTCGGCAAGGTAATCCGTTGTTTAACGAAGCGCTGGTCGCAATACGTGATAAAGACCGCTACAGTCGCAGCCGACCGGACGTTGATGCAGCGCTATTCAAGAAGTATGCGTTGGCGCCGGAGCTGGCTGGCGTGTTGATCCCGTTATTGGGTTTGCCGGTAGACCGGCAGAGCACGCGCACCGATATTGCCGCAATCTTTATTCCTGATCTCATCAAAGTTGACTTGTCGACTGGCCCCGCGCGCCTTGCGGGCGCGGATGATGCCAACTATTCGCGACTCGGTATATTTGGTGGTGACGCACTGGTCAGTCGCGTGCAGGCGGGCTTGCCGGGCTTGCCCGCAGGTACCATCCCGGGCGGCTGGCCGAATGGACGACGTTTTGGTGATGATGTTGTCGATATTACCGTTACCGCGGTGATCAGTGATTTACGTAGCGCTCCGCTGCAAATTGAAGGCCCCATCGGCGATAACGTCGACCAGAACGATGCGATCTATAACCAGGTCTTCCCCTATGCCGCAACACCATTGAACGGCCGCAATCACGGTCACCACGGTTCAGATTTGTAGCGTGACTGCCGGGCCTGTTCGCCGGCCCGGTCTTATCCGCGCCAAAAAGTCGGTATGATATTATTGCTTGGATACCGATGCCGCCGGGGAATGTATATGAGAGATCCCATCAATTGCCGCGCCAGCGCCGCAATGGCGGTTGGCGTTTTCGCTATGCTGGTGAGTACGACGATGCTGGCCAAAGATAAAAACGACGAGCGCCTCGGCGATCCCGCCAAGCGCTGCGTCAGCCTCGCACGCGTTGATCGCACCCATGTGTTGGACGACAGCAACATCCTGTTCTACATGCGTGGCAAGAAGGTCTATATCAACAAACTGCCGCGCAAATGTCATGGCCTGCGCAGGGCTGATAGCTTCATGTACAAAACATCGTTGAGTCAATTGTGCGACCTCGACATCATTACCGTGTTAGAGAATATCGGCTTCGGTTTTTCGCGTGGGCCTTCGTGCGGACTGGGATTGTTCTATCCCATTGACATAGAGCGCGTCAGGGAGCTGAGGGGCCAAAAAGCGCCCGGCAGCGAACGCATCGAGCCGGCCGACTAGTGCTGGAATCACGGCAATCGAGCACTGCTGATTTCCCGGCAGAATGTTGATTCAATTCAAGTTAGCCACACCAATAGTTCCCGGCAATGGCAATAGTTGTTAAAATACGTAGACTAACTCAACGTGAGAGGGGTTTTGGTCATGTCGGTCGGTGAATGTTGTAATCGCGAAGTCATTGTCATCAGCGAAGCCAAAACGGTCAGTGAGGCGGCGAAGTTAATGCGTGAGTGCCATGTGGGCGATCTTATTGTGGTGCAAGACAGCGAGCCCAGCCGGAAACCCGTCGGTATTTTGACAGACCGCGATGTTGCGATAGAGATCGTTGCCGCGGGTGTTGATCCGGCGGTCGTTACCGTGGGCGATGCTATGAGCTATCGCCTGGCGACGGTCGATGAAGACGCGGAATTAACCACCGCTGTCGAAATTATGCGTGCAAGAAAAGTGCGACGCTTACCCGTCGTCGACAAGCAAGGCTTGCTGGTTGGCATACTCACGAGCGATGACGTCGTCGACCTGCTGGCGGAACAGTTAGTTGGCTTGTCGCGTCTTTTCACCTTGCAACGTTGCGACGAGCAGGAAGTGCGCACTTGAGTGTCAGTGCTAAGTGTGGATGGAATACGTTTCTTAAGTCGCGGCGTGGCATGAAAAAAATCCGCACGCTGTTTGGTTATTTGCGACAAATCGTTTAGTCTACGCGGTTTATAAGTTCGCCCTGATGAAGGAGCATGACATGGCTGCGCCGAAGAAGACCGCGCCGAAGAAGACCGCGCCGAAGAAGACCGCGCCGAAGAAGAAAACCACGGCTCGCAAAACACCTGCAAAGAAAACGGCTGCAAAAAGGAAAACCATTCAAAAAAGAAAACCCGTGATCAAAAAAAAGGCCGCGCCAAAAGTAAGCGACAGTAAGAGCGCGGCCGCGGCAGTACAAAAAGCCGCGCGGGATAACTACAAAGAGATGAAGCGTTCTTATGACGCGGCCCTGGCTGAGTTAAAACGAGTATCCAAAACGCAAGAAAGACTGCTCAAATCCGCGTTTAAAGACCAAGAGAAATTACTGAAAAAGTTGTTCGCCGAAGAGAAGAAGCTGCTGAGCTCGCTGGCCGCATCAGTCGGTAAGACGACCACCAAAGCGCGCCGCAAGTAAAGCAGCAGCATAGCTGTCGCCGCGGGAGTACTGCTATGCTGAATCTTCGAGGCGCTTTTTGAGGTCGTTGAGTGTTTCCTCGATCCGGCCTTCGTAGTGCGCAACGGTCGAGTGCGGGTGCCCCTCCTCTAGCACCCATAAGCACGCTTGGGGTTTGTCTATGAGTGCATCGACCTGTCTCAGCGTTGCCAGGTTTCGCTCCTCCGGTGCGCAAACAACCTGCACGGCGGCGGCTAAACCAAGCTTATCAAGCAGGTTTAAAATGGGCGTATAACTCTTTGTGATGTTTCCATTTTCGGTAGGGATTAATAAATAGAATTGCTTGCCATCGACGCCTTCAGCCAACGGTGCGCAGCGGCTTAGGGTCACGCTGTTGATGGCTGGTATATAGCGCCCATAGCGATCCACGCTCTTGATCGCTTTTTTGGTGATGCCGGCCAGATTGGGCCGCTTCTCGTGCGGCGCATCGCCGCTTCCAATACCACCGCCGAACTCCATGACTGTTTGTACCCCGTCTTTCAATACGCGCTGCATGCCCCAAATCCACTTGACCGGATTAAATAACTGAAAGAACAGCAGCGCCTTGATGCACGCTGGGTCGTCAGAGTGGTAGTTGCCCGAGTAGTTGGAAACAACTTTCACCTTGGGGCTCCGCATAGGGGTCGCCTCCAAATACGGCCGAAACTCTTCGGCTGCCTTGGTCATCAAATATGTATGGAAAGCCCCTTCGGTGTTCAGGAAAGTGCCTTTCTTCGAATAATTTTCAGTCACGAAGTCTGACACCCTGTGCAAATCTTGTTCGTTACCACCGACAACGGTTTGCCGCGGCAGATTACAGCCGCCAATTCCGCAATAGTGGCTACTAACAAAGGAGCGCACCGTTTCAAGGTCCATCGGAAACGCGATCATCTTACCTCTGCCGTATGCGCTCATCAGTTCGCCGCGTTTCGTGACCAGCTGCAGCGCGTCTTCAAACGTCAGCGCGCCGGCGGCTACCAGCGAGGAATATTCGCCGAGGCTGTGTCCGGCGCAAACAAACGGCGTTATCTTCTGGTTGGTCATGTCTTCAAATACGCGCAGGCAAGCGATCGAATGCGTCAACAGCGCCAGTTGCGTGAACTGCGTACGGTTCAACTTGTCTTCGGGATCCTTGAACGACAGTTCCGCCATGTCAAAATCCAGCGTGGCGCTCGCTTGCTGGTAGACTTCTCTTGCGCTGGCGTAGGCAGCGAAAATATCGCTGCCCATACCAACATACTGCGAGCCTTGGCCGGGGAAAATATAGATCACTTTATCTTCTAGATTCTGCATGGTGGTGTTAGTCCTGGGCGTTGTGTGCGCTATCGTAGGTGGCATAGGCAGGGTTGTTGTTCTGATTTTCCTGAACAAAAGCAGTTTTCAGCGGCTAGTTTACCGCCAAAGATCAGCGGCAGGCAAACCGGGTCAAAGTCCAAATGTTTTGCGTTGAATCGATGTCCGCCCGGCGCTGCATGGTAATTTTTGTGGAACTTTTCCGGCATTCCAGGTTAAGCCGAGTCGTAAAGATTCAGAAACCTCTAATAGCAAAAGGCAGGAAAAATAAGCAATACCTTTTCTGTTCGAGTTCTATTATTGGTGTGCTATTCACCGGCAAACTTGTTGTTTATCAATCAACATGCTTTTTTCGGAAATTGAATAAAGTTATTAATAGTAAGTTGACCTACATCATTTGCTTTTCCACCGCCCTGTTTATAATAACTTTCAACAGAAGATAACTTCTTAATGGGGGATTAGCGCGAAAATGAACAACAAGTCAATTTGTCAGCTTCTTTCAGGGTTTCTAATGGGAGCCTTAACGATTAGTTCTGCTGTAACTCACGCCGAAGATGCCTTCTGGACCGCCCTGACCGAAGGTAAGCCAGATTTCAGTGTGCGCTTACGTTACGAGAACGTTGACGATGATACTGAACCGCGTGAGGCCAACGCAAACACAGCGCGAACGACGCTGGGTTATAAAACCGGTAGCTTGCGCGGCTTTGGTTTCTACGGGCAGTTTGAGCATGTGCAGGAATTTTTCAGTGACAATTTCTCTCATCCCGCACGGCCACAGCCGGGCTTTCCTGTGGTAGCTGATCCAGAGGGCACAGAGATCAATCAGGCTTATGTGTTCTTTGATGGACTAGCCAAGCACTCGATAAAGATTGGCCGACAGGAAATCACTTATCGTGAAGCACCGTTCCACCGCTTCATCGGTACTATCTTATGGCGCCAGAACTGGCAAACATTCGACGCCGCCAGTGTCGTTAATACCTCACTACGCGATACCACTTTACGCTATGCTTATGTCTGGAACGTTAACCGGATTTTTGGAGAGGATGCTCCAAACCCACTGAATGGTTTCGATAGCAATTCACATTTTCTGAATGCTCAATACAACGGGTTCTCGGCGATAAAGCTTGAAGCCTACGCGTACCTTCTTGAATTCGATAATGCCGAACAGTTTTCTACCGATACTTTCGGTATCAGAGCCAATGGTGGTTCTCCGATCAATGAAATGGTGAAAGCGATCTATACGGCAGAATATGCTCATCAGAATGATGCCGGGGATAACGCCAGTAACATCAGCGCTGACTATGTACTGGGTGAACTGGGTGCGGAATTGACGTTTGATGATGGGCCAGTAAATTCTTTGCTTCTGAAAGCCAGCTACGAACTACTGGAAGGTAATGGTGGCGCGGATCGTTTTGTGACTATACTCGGCACAAACCACGCATTTCAGGGCTGGAACGACCGTTTTCTGATCACGCCCGAAGATGGTATTGAAGATATTTATTTCACGGCAGTTATTCAGGCCTTTGGGGCGAAATTCGTTACCGTTTACCACGATCTGAGTTCTGATAATGGCAGCTATGATTTCGGCTCGGAAATCGATTTTCTGGCGACTAAAACATTCAATAAACACTATACGCTTGGAGTTAAGTACTCAGACTACAATGCCGATCAGAATGCTTTTAATACCGGCGCTCGTGCGGCTGATGTGAACAAGTTTTGGGTGTTTGCTCAGTTTAAGTTTTAATCGCGCAATCATTTTGTAATCATAGCGCGTGGATTCTGGGGCACGTAATAGCCGTAACCACTGAAAATGGAAAGTGCGGATTAACCGCTAACCCAGCATCGACTGCCGTCGTCGGTATGTCACTCTGGGCTATTGATACTAAGCGTCAGCCCATACAGCGGCGGATCGTTCGGGTAACCACTCAAACTGCCTGGCTGCGCAACGGAATCGAAAATACCCTGCGGAAATTCTTCGTCAGACAGGTTTTTGCCCCACAGTGTCAGGTTCCATCCCTTGTTGGGATTGCCAATACCGATGCTGGCATTAAACAATGTCAGGTCGTCACGAGTTTTTTGCGGCGCCTGGTCGCCGGCCAAATTGATACCACTGGAAAATTGCACTTCGCCCCGAACAAATCCTTCAAGTCCACCAATGGGGAAATACCAAGTTGCTGTTGAGGAGGCGCTCCACTCCGCAACGCCTTCGTTCGTCTGTCCGGAGAGATCCTGTACCGCGGTAAATGCAGAATTCGTAGGATCGCAGGTCACAAGGTTCGGCGGCACAGGCGTCGGCAGAAGCAACGCATTCGGGCAAGAGGCCCTTTCGTAGGAATCAAATTCCGCATCGAGGTAGGTCGCCGCCGCAGTGATCATAACGTTGTCGGACGCTTCCAGTAGCGCATCAAGCTCGAATCCCTGGATGTTTATTTCCCCGGCATTGACCAAGTCGAAGTTGGCGCCATTGAATACGTTAGCCTGAAAATCATCGATACTTTGGTCAAATAGCGCGACATTGGTGATGAGCCTGCCGTCGAACAACTGACCCTTGGCGCCGATCTCGATTGAACGTGTGCTTTCGTCTCTGAATGAGCGGCTTGAGGCTGTCGATCCTACCGAAATATTAAAGCCGCCGGCTTTCCAGCCAGAGCTGAAGCTCACGTAGGTATTGATCGCATCGGATGCGTCCACGCTCAGCCGAATGGTTCCCGAGACATTGTCTTCGCTGATCGAATCGCTGAAGTTCTCGAATGGGGGGAAGAACTGAAACGGTGTAAAGCCCGCAAACGCATTAACGGGAACCATAAGTGTCGCTAATTCCGGAATATTTTGCAGGTTCAGCGCCGAAAACTCATCGTCGATGACAACGTTGGTTGCAATGTCTTTGTCCTCTGTCGCCCAGCGCAGGCCGCCCGACAACGACACGCGGTCAGAAACGGCATAGTCAAAATTTCCGAATACAGCGAAGCTCTGATCTGCCTGTTCAAACAATTCGGACAGCAGCCCATTGCCCGGCGCAAAGTAGGTGCCTGGGGCGACGCCCCGGAACGAGCCCAGAATATTTTCCAGGGTCGTCACTCCGTTACCTGAAATGAGATCTGCAAACGGCCGCAGAGACTGGCCGTAGGTGGAGACGCGGTCGTGGGTCAGATCCTGATCGAAATAGTACAGGCCGAGCATCCAGTTAAACGGCCCGTCGTTGTCGCTCGAAAGACGCAGTTCCTGGGTAAAGGTGGTGTAGTCATCGAAATTTGTGTTTATCGCAGACAATGAAATATCGATAAAATCAGAGTCGATATCGCTGCTGGTGTCTGCGCTGCGATAGGCGGTGATTGACGTCAGATTTGCCCAACCGATCCACCAGTCTATTTGCGTTGAAACGCCCCACAATTCTTGCGACGTTAACAGATTGCCCTCGAACCGTGCGTCTCGTTTGAAGGGCGTCTCCGGCAGGATATTGGCTCCTAACATGCCCAGTGCTACCACGTTGGCAGGGTTGTTGAGGAATGGCGGCGCCGCACAGCATGCTTCATCGAGATCGCTGAAGTCGCCGATAAGTCGCACCGACACGTCGTCATTCGGCTCAAATAATAACTGACCGCGCACGGCCCAGCGATCACGGTCGTTGACCTCCTGGCTGCGGGTCAGGTTGTCGACAAATCCGTCTCGCTGACTGGTATTCCCCGACAAGCGAAAGGCGGCTTTGTCACCCAGCGGGCCTGTCATGGTGCCTTTGAATAGCACACTGGCGAAGTTGCCCAGCGTTAGCGAGCCGTCATAGCCGAACTCCTGCTCCGGCTGTTTGGTAATGATGCTGATGACGCCCGCCGGCGTGTTTTTACCAAAGATGGTGCTTTGTGGTCCGCGCAACACTTCGATGCGTTCGACGATCGGGAAATCGCTGATGGCGGCTCCGGCTCGGCTGCGGTACACGCCGTCAACAAAAATACCGACAGACGGTTCCAGCCCCGGGTTGAACGGTGACGTGCCGACCCCGCGGATTGAAATCTCAACATCGGTGGGAGAGGAAAACTGTGTGACACTCAGCGATGGCGCCAGCAGCGGCAGGTCACGAATATCGCGAATGCTGGAATCGTCGATGTCCTGGCCGCCGATAACACTGACCGCAACCGGCGTTTCCTGCAGTGTCGTTTCGCGTTTCAGCGCGGTGACGATGACCTCTTCAAGTTCCGGCTGTGCCCGGACTGGTCCGGTCGTGACCAGTGTTGCCGTGACTATCGCGAGATGAGGCAAAGACAGGCGCAAGAATTTCATCGTGTTGCCCTATGTTAACGTCGCAGCCCACCCGGTTGAGTCGCATCTTGCTGACGTAGCCATCAGACAGCTAGCCGATCGAGTACAAGAAGCGGCAGCCTCGACTCTGCCCGTTGCTGACAAATTCGGTCAAATCCGCAGGTAATTCGGCCACAGATTACTGCCGTCGTTTGCGTGTGTCAAAAAGCAACGGCGAGTCAGGTCACGCCATTGCATTCAATCGGCCAAAACCGATTTAGCGCCTCGCTCATTGGTTGTTTGCCCGCTGTACTGACAAACGCTGGATTAGCAGCAGATTAAGCCGGCTATCCTTGGGCGCTGAACGAGATTGATGGCGGGTGAGGCTGAAAAGGTGGCGTAGAATAAAGCGCTCACATCGTGGTGTATTTTAGTCGCAACATTCGCATGCTAATCTGTGACGTGTACGCTGCAACCGATTGTTTGCCCGAGCCCCGCAGGTACCCTGTAAAGTTCACTGACAAAGGCGCCAAAGTCATATGAAATCCGACGTTATCGATGCCACTATCTCGCCCGCAGGGCGGTTGGACGTATTGTCCAGGGCCGAGATCAACAAGCTGCTCGACGCCAGCCAGGGCGGCTTATACAAATTATTTCGTGCTTGCTCGTTGGCGGTGCTTAATTGCGGCAATGACACCGATGACGGCAAGGCATTGCTTGAACGCTACCAGTCGTTCGACATCAGCGTCGTGCAGCAAGAGCGAGGCATCAAGCTGGCGGTCGTTGGCGCCCCCGCGAGCGCCTTTGTTGACGGGAAAATAATCAAGGGTATTAACGAGCACTTGTTCGCGGTGTTGCGTGATGTTATTTACACTGGCGACGAGATTGAAGGCAATCCAAAAATTGACCTGAATTCTTCGGCGGGCGTTACCGATGCAGTGTTCCATATTCTCCGTAATGCCGATATCCTCCGGCCAGGAACTGAGCCGCGGCTGGTAGTGTGCTGGGGCGGGCATTCGATTAGCCGAGTGGAATACGATTACTCGAAGGTGGTCGGTTACGAGTTAGGTTTGCGCGGGCAGGACATTTGTACCGGCTGTGGCCCGGGCGCGATGAAGGGGCCCATGAAGGGCGCGACGATTGGCCACGCCAAACAGCGAATTAGCGGTGGTCAGTATCTCGGCATCACGGAACCCGGTATTATCGCGGCCGAGTCGCCAAATCCAATAGTCAACGATCTGGTCATTCTGCCAGACATTGAAAAACGCCTTGAGGCCTTTGTACGCACCGGGCACGGCATGGTGGTGTTTCCGGGTGGGGTCGGAACGGCGGAGGAGATTATGTACCTGCTCGGCATATTGCTGCATCCCGACAACGCGAATATCCCGTTCCCGCTGGTATTTACCGGCCCGAAGTCGGCGCAGGATTACTTCGAGCAAATGCACCAGTTTATCGGCGTTACGCTGGGCAAAGACGCACAAAACCGATACCAGATAATCATCGATGATCCGGTGCAAGTGGCGCACGCAATGCAGCAAGGCCTTGATCAGGTGCGCGATTTTCGCCAATCCAGTAACGATGCCTACTATTTTAACTGGTTGCTGACAATCGACAGAGCCTTTCAACAACCGTTTATTCCCACGCACGAGAATATGCGCAATCTTGCATTGACTGGGCAGCAAGAGAGCCACGCGTTGGCTGCTAACCTGCGCAGTTTTTTCTCCGGTGTCGTTGCCGGAAATTTAAAAGACGAGGGTATTCGCGCGATTGAACAGCGCGGCCCTTATGAAGTTCACGGCGACGCTAATATTTTGCAGGCCTTGAATGGAATACTGACTTCTTTTGTGGCAAGCAAGCGCATGAAGCTGCCAGGCGAAGATTACGCGCCGTGTTATCGCATTGTTGGGGAGGCATAATTGTTGGGGAGGCATAAAAACTATCCCCGCTTTTTGCGCCCAACTCGTTGTGCGCAAGATAACGCTTAAACAGAAAAGGCCCCAACAGGAGCCTTAAAAAACACGCAGAAACAGCTTACGGCAACAAGTGTTGCACTGCATTGCGCTCCTCGGTCAGCTCTTGCTCCGTCGCTTGCATTTTGGCGCGGCTAAAGTCGTTAATTTTCAGCCCTTGCACAATTTCGAAGGCGCCATTTTTGCAAGTGACGGGGAAGGAGTAGATCAAACCCTCGGTGATGCCGTAACTTCCATCGCTGTAAATACCCATGCTCACCCAGTCGCCAGCGGCGCTACCCAGCGCCCAGTCGCGCACATGGCAGATTGCCGCGTTGGCGGCAGATGCGGCACTGGAAGCGCCGCGCGCACCAATAACAGCCGCGCCGCGTTGTTGCACGGTGGGTATAAAATCTTCCTCATACCAGTTGGTATCAACCAAATCCATTGCCGCCTTGCCGTTGACTTTGCTGTGGTGCACATCAGGATACTGGGTGGAGGAGTGATTACCCCAAATAGTCATCTGACGAATGTCGGTGATATGGGTGCCGGTTTTGCCTGCCAGTTGCGTTAAGGCGCGATTGTGGTCCAGCCGGGTCATGGCAGTAAACTGGCGCGGGTTGATATCCGGCGCATTGCGTTGTGCGATGAGCGCGTTGGTGTTTGCCGGGTTGCCTACCACCAGTACTTTGATGCTGCGGCTGGCGGCGCTGTTTATCGCCTTACCCTGAACCGAGAAAATAGCAGCGTTGGCTGCCAGCAAATCTTTGCGTTCCATACTGCCGGGCCCGCGTGGCCGTGCGCCGACCAGTAAGGCATAGTCGGCGTCTTTGAAAGCCCCTTCAGCGTCGTCGGTGCCGACAACGCCTTGCAACAATGGAAATGCGCAGTCTTCCAATTCCATGATCACGCCCTGCAAGGCCTGCAGCGCAGGGGTGATCTCCAGCAGTTGCAGTATGACAGGCTGGTCTTTGCCCAACATGTCGCCGGCGGCAATGCGAAATAACAAGCTATAACTGATTTGGCCAGCGGCGCCAGTGACGGTTACGCGAACGGGGTTTTTCATGGCAGCTTTCCTTACAAAGTGGGTACGGTACAACAGGGCTGTTGGCGTCGCCGTGGCGGCGCCAACAGCTTGTCACGAGTGGCAGGGATTTTATGCGGCTCAGCGCAGAAAATCTATTAGCGCAAAGCCTAAAACTACAATTGGCGGTGGGTAGCATTGTTTGGCTCCTGTAACCCTGTAAAATCAATTACAATGCGCGCGCTATGGGCCGAATCACAGAGAAAAAATCCCGCTTCGAATTTAACAAGCTGCAAAAACGTTTGCGCCGTCTGACGGGCGAGGCCATTGCTGACTACAATATGATCGAGGAGGGCGACAAAGTCATGGTTTGCCTCTCGGGTGGCAAAGACTCGTACGCCATGCTCGACATTCTGCTCAGTCTGCAGCGCAGTGCGCCCATTCAGTTTGAGCTGGTGGCGGTCAATCTCGATCAGAAGCAACCCGGTTTCCCCGAGCATGTTTTACCGCAGTACCTCACTGAAATAGGTGTTCTCTTTCATGTACTTGAGAAGGATACTTACAGTGTTGTCAAATCAGTCATTCCAGAAGGCAAAACCACCTGCGGCCTGTGCTCGCGGCTACGGCGCGGCAATCTTTATACGTTTGCGCAGGAAATAGGCGCCAGCAAGATAGCGCTGGGGCATCACCGCGACGATATTATGGAAACACTGTTTCTGAATCTGTTTTACGGCGGCAAGTTGAAAGCCATGCCGCCCAAGCTGCTGAGTGACGATAAGCAAAATATCGTCATCCGACCGCTTGCCTATTGCAAAGAAAAAGACCTGCGGGTCTTCGCCGAGCAGAAGCGGTTTCCTATCATCCCCTGCAACCTGTGCGGTTCGCAGCAAAACCTGCAGCGCCAGGTGATCAAGGAAATGCTGCAAAGCTGGGACAAGCAGTTTCCGGGCCGTCTGGATGTGATCTTTGCCGGCATTAAAAACGTCGCGCCTTCGCAGTTAGCCGACCGCGAGTTGTTTGATTTCTTCAATCTCGCCGTTAAGCCGGCGCGTGCCGCTATTAAGTCGGTGACTCTTTAGCCGCGCGGAATCGGCTCTGCCGTCTGCGACAAGGATAAAGTTGTACTTTCGAATTCTCATTGTTCGGATTCACAACCGGATCTTCAGCTCAATGTGCTGACAGCGCAAAACCAATCACGGATTCAAAGCAGCGCGTTGATAATTCGGCCAGACTCATTGCCTTGTGCCAGTGTTTGCTCGGTCATTAGATTGCGCTGTAGAAAATCCGCGCGGTCAGAGTGATCGCTATCGTCCGGTGCGCCAGCCGCGGCGGCGTCATCAGCTGTGTTCTGTTGTGCTTCACCTGGCTGGTGATTGTTAGCCGCTTTGGCATCTTCGGTTTGTGTGGCCAGTTCAACTTGTGCCTGAATTTTCATTTGCGTGGCTTGCGCAGCCACGGCGCGGTCTTGGGCGGAGGGTTGTACGGGCGCCAGTGCCGCTCGGCGCACTGTATCGGCCTTGCGTATCGTCGCTTCGGGGTTGCCGGGTACGTCGCTGGTCGAAATAGACACTTCGCCGCCAACAGCATAGCTGGCGCCATTGGGGCCGCGCTCAAAAGTGTATGTCGGTGCGCCGGCAAATGCCCCGCCGACAGCGGCGTGCGCTTGTTCATGGGCGCGTACTTCGCGGTCGCGGGCAGCCAGTTCCGAAACGAGTTTTAGCTCTTGTTCCTGTTTTTGTTTAGTAGCGGAAGCGTGTTTTGCGTGCTCCTGCTCTTGTTGCAAACCCTGCTTGGCTGATTCCGGCGCCTGTTTAACCGGCGGCACGGTAGCGTTCCGCAAGGTGGGATCCTGCTCCCCGGCCGCACCGATGACACCGGTGCTTGCCGGCGGCAAGGAAGCCGTTGCTGTGAAAGCCGTTGGCGCGGTAACGTTCATAGGCGCTGCGTGCCGTTACGCCTGGGTATCAAGGAGGGTGCCGCCACTGAACAACGCAGAACCGGCCGGCAGAATGGAATTCATCACAAACATATCTCTTTACGATTTGGGTTTCTCTAGACTCAAGAATAGTACAATAATCGAGCTGCCATCAGCGTTCCGTCAGTTTTTGCGACGTGGTTCATTTCAGCCTCCTCGCGTCATTGGCGCACTGTACAACCTCCTGTCAAAGTTGGCCCTCATATTGCTAGGTTATCACCAGGAGCTCATCGCAATGTGTCACAAGGCCGCATAGAACAGTATAGGCCGACGACAAACGTCAAGAATCCGGCGTGAACGTAACAACGACATAAGTGTGGCGGCACACAGCGACGAGGAATTGACGGACAACAGGGGCAGCTATGAATACAACCCGGGTTGAAATAGATAACGTGCTCGCGCAAATGCGCATGATGCGCTCGCAGGCGCAAGGCGTTAGCCCCGCAGCGGCCGGTGACGTCGCTGCCGGCAAGGCGCTGGATGTTCGCGCGCCAGGTGAAGCAAGTTTTAAGACGGCGCTGACGTCCGCTATCGACGGCGTCAGTAAAGTTCAACAGCAGTCCTCTTCACTGTCCACAGCCTACCAACTGGGCGACCCTAAAGTGTCGCTGAGCGATGTGATGGTCGCTTCGCAAAAATCGGCCGTGTCGTTTCAAGCGATGACGCAGGTACGCAATAAACTGGTGGAAGCGTACCAGGAAATCATGAATATGCCGGTATAAGGAGCTAGACTATGGCGGCAGCAGAATCAGCAACGCTAAAAGGTTTTACCGGTTTCTCCGGATTGCACTTTCTACGTCAAGTTGGCTTGATGGTCGGTCTGGCGGCCAGCGTTGCCGTTGGTTTCGGTGTCGTGCTGTGGAGCCAGGAGGGTGAGTTCCGGCCGCTATATCGCAGCATGGAAAACCTCAACAGCGACGAAATTATGGGCGTGCTCGACGGCGATCAGATCAAATACAAAATCGACGCTTCCTCCGGCGCACTGTTGGTCGAGGCAGACCAACTACACCGTGTGCGACTCAAGCTGGCGGCGCGCGGTTTCGGCGCTCAGTCACCGGTCGGCATGGAAATGCTCGACCGCGAACAACCGCTGGGCACCTCCCAATTTCTGGAAACGGCGCGCTATCGGCGCGGGTTGGAAGGTGAGTTGGCGCGTACCATTAGCAGTATTCACGCCGTGCGTAGCGCCCGTGTGCATCTTGCCATACCGGCGCGATCGGTGTTTGTACGCGATGCAAGAAAGCCGCGCGCATCGGTATTTCTGGAGTTGTTCGCGGGGCGCGCCATTACGCCGGCGCAGGTAAAAGCGATTCGCAATATGGTGTCGTCCAGCATTGCAGAGCTGTCGACTGAAGATGTGACCATTGTCGATCAACTCGGCAATCTGTTATCCAACGCTGAAACCGGACAAGACTTCGAGATGGCGGGTAAACAGCTCGACTACGTGCGCAAGGTTGAAGGCAAAATCTTCGACCGAGTGACGAGTATTCTGCAGCCCATTCTGGGCAGCGGGAATTATCGCGCCGAAGTGACCGCCGAAGTTGATTTCACCGAAATAGAGCAAACCGACGAGATCTTTAACCCGGACCTACCGTCGGTGCGCAGTGAAGCCACGCTGGAAGAGCAGCGTGCAGGCGACGATGGAGCGGCGGCCGGGGTGCCGGGCGCCTTAAGCAATCAGCCACCCGAAGAGGCAACAGTCAACGGTAGCCCGGCAAACGGCGCGAAAGCAACGTCTGGTTCGAGCAAGAGTGCGGGCACCAGCCGGCGCCAAAGTACACGCAACTACGAACTGGATCGCACCATTAGCCACACACGTCACCAGGTCGGCAAGCTGCAACGCTTATCTGTTGCGGTGGTAGTCGATAACGTGCCAGTAAACGATGCCGCAGAAGGCGAAGCCACGTCCAAAGCCTGGGAACCCGCCGCGCTGGAACGTGTTACGCAGTTAGTCAAAGACGCCGTTGGCTTTAATGCAACGCGCGGCGACAGCGTCAACGTGATTAACTCGGCATTTGTGAAAGTGGCGGACTTACCCGTCGCCGACGAACTCGCTATTTGGCAGCAGGCCTGGTTTATGACCACGCTAAAACAAGTCGTCGGTGGGCTTTTTGTCCTCATTCTGGTCTTCGGTGTGCTGCGGCCTGTATTACGCAATCTCAGCGCCGGCATAAAAACAGTGCCGGCACTAACCGATGCGTCAGCCGGGGAGGGCAGTGCCATAGCGCAAGACGCGAAGACTGATGAGCTATTGCAGAGCGAACCTGCCGTGACCTTATCGGGCGCCGGCGATACCGCGCTGTTACCGGAACCGGCGGGTTCGTTTGAACAGCAACTCGATTCGATAAAAACCCTGATTGCCGACGACCCCAATCGAGTCGCGCAAGTGATTAAAAAATGGGTAGCAGAAAGTGACTGACGACAGCGCCGCCAAGCCGAAGAAACTGCCGAAGATTGATCAGGCGGCCATTTTATTAATGAGCCTGGGAGAGTCTGAGGCGGCCGCTATTCTGAAGAATTTGGGGCCGAAGGAGGTGCAAGCTATTGGCACTTCGATGTCGCAGTTGCAAGACATCAAACAAGAGCAAGTGGAGACTGCCGTTGGCACGTTCCTCGCCGACGCTGGCGGCCAGACCGGGCTTGGTGTCGACTCCGACAACTATATACGCAAAGTGATGGTTAAAGCCCTTGGCGAAGACAAGGCCAACAGCCTGGTAGATCGCATTCTTCTCGGTGGCAAGAGTTCAGGGCTGGAAACGCTGAAGTGGATGGACGCACGTACCGTGGCCGATATTATTCGTAATGAACATCCGCAGATTCAAGCCATTGTGGTGTCGTATCTGGAAGCCGACCAGGCCGCCGATATTTTGTCTTTCCTGAACGACGATATACGTCTGGAGATTGTGCAGCGGGTGGCCAACATGGACACTGTGCATCCCGCCGCGCTGCAGGAATTGAACGACACGCTGGAAAAACAATTTGCCGGTTACGCAAAATCGCAAGCGCGCACCATGGGCGGGCAAAAAGCGGTCGCCGATATCCTCAACCATCTGGATACCAAGATCGAGACCACGGTACTCGATGCGCTGACTGAAATTGACGGCGACCTGACTGCCAGCATTCGCGATTTAATGTTTGTATTTGAGAATCTGCTCGACGTAGACGATCGCGGCATTCAGGCCCTGCTGCGTGAAAGCGCCAGCGATTCGCTGATCATAGCCCTGAAGGGCGCCAGCGAGGAATTACGCGGCAAAATATTCAGCAATATGTCGAAGCGCGCCGCCGAACTGTTGGCCGATGACCTGGAAGCCAAAGGGCCGGTCAAGCTCAGCGAAGTTGAGCATGCGCAGCGCGAAATGCTGACCGTGGCGCGTCGTTTGGCCGAGCAGGGCGAAATTTCGCTGGGCGGCTCCGGCGACGAAATGCTGTGACGAAATACGTTCATGGATAAGCCCGCTGCCACGCAACGTATTCCCATGCATGCCGTTGGCGATTGCAAGACATGGCAGATGCCGGAAGTCGGTGGCGAGCGTGTTGTTTATCGCGCGCATGACGCCAACGTCGAACAACAAACGCTGGCTTCCCGCCTGACGCCGTTTGCCGCGAACAACAATACCGGCCCGGCGCAGCCGACGACTCGAACACGACTGACCGGCAGCGAGCTGGAGCGACTGATTGCCAATGCGGAGGCCGAGGGTCGTGAACGCGGTTATCAAGAGGGGTTGCAGCAGGGTACGCTTGCCGGTCAGGCCGAAGGTTTACAGCAAGGCCTGCAAGCCGCGACTGAACAGATGGCAGCCCTGCACACCTCGTTGGAGAAAATAGACACTGCCGTATCCGCTGCCATATGCCTGCACAATAGCGAGCTGCAAAACGCCATTGTCGAGTTGGTGGGAAAGATTGCCAGTGCCGTTGTTCATTGTGAGCTGTTGGTCAACAGCACCGCCTTGCAGGAGATCATCCATACCGCGCTAAGCGCAGTTAATGTGCCGGACAAAGCTGTCACGGTTTTTGTCAGCGAACAGGATTACCCGCTATTGAACGACCACGCTGCCATTGACACCAGCGACTGGCAGTTAAAGGTTGATGCCACGTTGGGCAGCGGCGATTGCAGAATAGCAACCCAACATGCATCTATTGATTACACTGTGGCGCAACGGCTGGATCAAGCGGTAGCGGCTTTATACGCAAGCCTCGCGACCGCTGCGACGGGACACTAGCATGGCAATAGAGCAACTTACCAGTGTGGCGCGTGACTTCGCGTTCAAACCGCAACCAAAGGTTGCCGGTCGCTTAACGCGCGTCGTCGGGCTTACCATTGAAGCCGAGGGGCTTTGCGCGGCAGTTGGCAGCCGCTGCCTTATCGTGCACCCCGACCACGAGCCGGTCGAGGCGGAAGTGGTCGGTTTTGCCGCTGCAAAAACGTTTCTGGTGACGCTCACCGGGCAGGAACAACTGCGGCCGGGCGCCGCGGTTTACGCACAGCAAAGCTCGAACAGTATTGCTGTGGGCGATGAACTTTTGGGTCGCGTTATCGACGGCTTGGGCCAACCATTAGATGGCAAAGGCGAGCTGCGCTGCAGCGCCAGCACCAATTACCTGGCGCCCAGACTTAACCCCATGCTGCGCCAGCCTATCACCGAGCCCCTCGATGTAGGCGTACGTTCGATCAATGCCCTGCTCAGCCTCGGGCGTGGCCAGCGCGTCGGTTTGTTTGCCGGCAGCGGCGTGGGCAAGAGTATGTTGCTCGGCATGATGACCCGGCATACCGCGGCAGACGTTGTGGTGGTCGGCATGATCGGTGAGCGTGGCCGTGAAGTGCGCGAATTTATCGAACAGAACCTTGGGCCGCAGGGCAGCGAACGCGCGATCGTTGTTGCGTCGCCGGCCGATGATGCGCCCTTGCTGCGCTTGCGGGCCGCACATATGGCGACTCGCATTGCCGAACACTATCGGGACCAAGGCCAGCATGTATTGTTGCTCATGGATTCCTTGAGCCGTTTTGCACAGGCGCAGCGTGAAATTGCCCTGGCCGCCGGCGAGCCGCCGGCCGTGCGTGGCTACCCGGCTTCGGTGTTTGCAAAAATTCCAGCACTGGTAGAGCGCGCCGGCAACGCCATTGCCGGCGATGGTTCGCTGACCGCGATTTATACGGTATTAGCCGAGGGCGACGATTTGCAAGACCCGGTCGCCGATGCGGTGCGCGCCATTCTTGATGGCCACATCGTACTGTCGCGGGCGTTGGCTGATGCCGGTCAATATCCTGCCATCGATATAGAGGCGTCGATCAGTCGCGTGATGACACAAATTGCCCAAGCCGAACATTTACAACGCGCGCAACAGTTCAAGCGGCTGAACGCGCGCTATTCGCAAGTGCAAGATTTGCTGGCGGTGGGCGCCTATCGCGCCGGTGTCGACAGTGAAACAGATGCGGCTATTCATTACCGCCAGACCATGCAAGCTTTTATGCGCCAGGGCCTAACGGAATCGATTAGCTTCGCGGCGGCGCAACAGGCGTTAAACAGTTTATTCACGGAGCATAATAGCGGCAATGAGCACAGCGAAGCGCATCAAAGCGTTGCAAACAGTGCAGCAACTGGCAACGGCCGATAAGGAGCAGGCTGCGGCATACTTGCAAGCGCAGCAACAAACCCTGCAAGTGGCGCAGCAGCAGTTGCAACAGTTGCGCTCGTTCTATGCCGACTATGCCACAGCCGCTGGCAGATTAGACAACGCGCGGCAGCTGCAGCAATACCATGTTTTTCTGGCTCGCCTGGACCGCAGCATAGCGCAACAGCAACGCGCGTTGACCGCCAGTCAACAAGCCGTTGATGAAGGCCGTGGCCGTTGGGCGAGCCTGTACCAGCGCAGTGAGGCATTGGACAAGGCGCTACAAAAGGCGCAAACAGAGTTTGCGCGCAAACTGGGGTCACGACATTGAGCGAAAAATGCACGCGCGGGGCCGGTCATGACGCATTGCCGACGCTAAATTCGAGTCCGCTCGACTCGAGTTTGATAGTCGACGCGCAGCATCTCGCGCCGCTCCACCCGGGTGACATGGAGGATGTTAAAACGGGTGTCGCTGGTCTATTCGCTTGCATAACGTTCGCAGGCAACGTATAAGCGCCAGCTTACACAGGGACACTATCGACGTGCGCAACAACGTAAGATTCGCGAACTCAATTCGTGCTTCCAGTTCTTGCGAGCTATTGTGGGTGTGGTTTGAGTCAATAATCTAGCATCAAAAAAATATATTTGTTATATATCAGCCATATAAAAAATATATTTCAGAGTCAACATTAACTTAATGTTATATGTCAAAAGCCAGTTGTAACATAGTAATAAAGGTAAATTATTTTTCTAGGGACACTTTATGGATAATTTTGAAGGTCAATTAGAAAATCTAAGGCAACATATCTTGGATACTAATTGTCAAAACTGGCTCTTGGGAGCAGGGATAAGCTTGGATGCAAAAATACCTTTAATGCATCCACTGACTAAGCGAGTCATCCAAATTATTAGACAGAATAATAGCGAATCAGATAAAGAAATAATCTCAGAACTAAAACAAGAATTACCTGGTACTTCACATATCGAGCACTATTTAAGTCATCTTGGAGATTTGCTCGCCATCGCAGAACGTTCAAAGCTACAACGCGCAATACTTGGCGAAAAAAAACACAGTATTGATGAGTTAAAGGCTTGTTATATCAGCATCATTTCAGCAATTGGTGATACTGTTCGTTATGGATATATGAGTAAAGGTGAAGAAGGTGAAATTGGTACCGTTGACAACCAAATTGTTGACATCACACATCATTTAAACTTTGTTGAAGCACTATTTTCAAATAGATCAAATTTAGAGAGACGTTCAACTATTACCTTTTTTACTACAAACTACGATACTTTGTTAGAAGATAGTTTAGCTTTATATAAAATGGAAGTAATCGATGGCTTTTCTGGTGGAGCTGTTGGCTTCTGGAATCCTTCTAAAGAATTTTCTCGTAATAAAAGCTCTAACGAGTGTATTCTTTATAAGCTACACGGGTCAGTTGACTGGCATCGAGATGAAAAAAATGGTCTTGTAAGAGCGCGTTACGGGACGAAATATTTGTCAGATCCTGCAAATATTATGATTTATCCACAAGCTACGAAATACATTGAAACACAAAAAGATCCTTTTGCATCTTTATTTTACGGCTTGCGATCGACACTCAATGAAAAGGCACAAAATATACTCGTAACTTGTGGTTATAGCTTTGGTGATGAACATATTAATTCTGAAATTGAATCCTGTCTTTCTTCTATTGGGAGTAGCACCACTGTAGTAGCCTTTATAAAAGAAGTATCAGATGGTAATACTGTAATTAATCCAACATTGGATCGGTGGTTGAAAAACCCAATAATTGGAAAGCGTATATTTGTTGCTGGAGAAAAAGGACTATATAACAACTCAACAATCCCTTGCTCACCAGAAAATGAATCAAACCTCAATTGGTGGAAGTTTTCTGGCTTAACTGCCTTTTTGAAGACAGGGGAAGTTG
>CAZJDL010000056.1:0-24302 GCA_964544755.1 uncultured Pseudomonadales bacterium
TTCTTGATTCTTGATTCTTGATTCTTGATTCGTCAAAATTTTGACGCGAAGCATAAACCGCCAGCGCGCAAAAAACCAGCGCCCATAGCGCCGCCAAGACATTGCGTTAAATATTTTACATTTCGGCACAATGCACGCTGACATAACGCCAAGACTAAGGCGATATTCGACCCGGTTTCGCCACACTTAAACAGTGTCTCGAGATGCGGGTCGCGCCACAAACTATGCGCGCCGTCGGCACCCATGACCTGACCGGTAGTCCAACTGGCTTCGCAATGTGCAACGCACACTAGCGCGAATCAGAATGCCGGCAGCAATGGGCATACATCTGAGGGGCTTCGAGGCGGTCACGGACGGCTTGCTGGCGCTCGACGATCTGGTGGTTAACACTTCCATCAGCCGGTAGTCAGGGGCGAACCGACCCGCTCATGTGGCTGTTCCCACCAGAAAAAGTTTAGGTAGCGACTTGCACGTCGATTTCCAGATGCACTTCAGCCTTCATTGAATTGGTGACCAGACAATTCGCCTCGGACTTTTCCAGCAAGCGGCTTGCCCGCTCGGCGTTTGCGCCAGCTGGCAACTCTAAATGTGCTTGCACGCTAAACGCAGTGAAGCGGGTGGTGCGCTCGACTTTGGCCAACGTGCCGGTCACGTTGCAGCGCAATGCCCGCCATTCCAGCTTGGAAGCACGCGCGATGGCCTTGAAAGTCAGTATGAAACAATCGGCAACGGCCGCCGTTAGCAGCGTTTCCGGCGACCATTGATCGCCCGGACCGCCATACTCCGCCGGCGGCGCTGTCTGCAGCGCCGGCAAATTGCTTGCTTCTATGTTAACCAAATTGTCGGAGCTGGTGCTGGCGCTGACTTTGTAGTGATGGGGCAGGTCTTGCATCGTTTGTTACCTCACGTAAATGTGATGACCTTAACATTATGTGCGGCAGCCAAATCAACGTAAAGGTGAAACAAACATTTCTTCCCCGGAAAGTATTTTCCCCGGTCTACTCTAGCGTCCTGTAATGAAGAAAGCGCTGGGATGTGGCGCTGTGTAGTTCGGCCACCGTAACGAATTTACCTCAGCGCGGCGGCCTGCCGTGCCAACGATATCTGCCGCACCATGGCTTCGCTGGCGTTCGCAGCATGACTTCCAGTACCGGAAAACCGACCCGGTGCAGCGCCAGTGGCACAGCGTGGTTCAGGTCTTCGATCACTAGCACGGGAATGACCAGCACTCGCTGAAAAATATCCTTAACCGATGTTTACATGCGGTCTTCGTGCGTGGAGTTTCTGTTGCATCCTACACAGCATTAACGACACTGTTAATCGATTTGCGGCTGTCACCTACTTGATCAGGGCAAACAAAGGCACTATCGAACGGCACGATAATATGGTCAGCAGGACTCGAGGAGGGAAGCCACGCCCTTGTTTCTCCAACTGCCGTCACTGTAGTACTTCTGCAACTGCACCTTTAGCGCTGCCGATACCTTCTAATATCGCTGTGCACGCTACTGAATTGCCGCGGCCACGGTTTCAAGCTGCGCAAGCCCACCGGCAATTCGGCCAGTCCATCCCTGGCCTGCTCCACAGTCTCGTAGCTTCCCGTAACCGCAACGTACCACGGCCGACCCTCCATCTCATGCTCAAACACGCGGATTTCGACGCTATTGTTGTTTTTAACAAAATCGCGCATGCCTTTTTTGGAAGAACTGCCGAGCAACTGCAAGGTATAGCTACCCTTGGGAAATTTGAGTAAATAGCGTTCGTCCACCGGTAATGCGCCACGTGCCTTACGCGTGTATTTTTGCTTAACCTTAACCGGCTCAAGCCGCGCTTGCAGCGACTCACGCTCGCGCTTCGGCTCAGTCACGGGCGCCGCTTTACGCTCCACCGGGATGGTATGACTTGCCTCCGGTGACGCTTTCGGCGGAGACGCGGTTGACGGTGAGATGGCTGACGTTGCAGCGGCTCGCGGCGCAACCGTTTGCCCGCTACCGGCCGCCGGCGATAGCGACAAGGCGTGGTCTATCCACTCCTGATCGGCGGCTGACTTTCGCGCCAGCGCGATGTTTGCCGGTTCGACCGTAGCAAGTACCGCGCTGCCTTCACCGGCCTCGGTGATCAGCGGCCGCAATGCATTCTCATTGTCTATTTGTGGCTGTTTGAGCCGTCTCGCTACCGGTTTCGCCGGCTCCATTGACAATACTGCTGGCGTCTCGCGACTGTTCGGCAGCGCAGCGGCTGCTTGCTGTTTGGGCTCGGCTGCGGGCAGCGCAGCGGTCGTTGGCTGCAACTGGCCATCGCCGGATTCATTGGTCAATAGCCACACTGCACCAACAAATAGCACCAGGCCGGCAGCCGCGGCGAGCGGCTGCCATGGCATCGTGATGCGCGGCAGCTCGATCTGGGGCAGCGTAATGCGCGGCCATTTGATCTCCGCGGGCATTGGCAGCTTGATTTTCGGCAGCGCAATACGCAGCAGCGACCTGCGGTTTTCGATCGATGGCGACGCGCGTGGCGTAAGCACCGCGTGCAGTTTTTGTCGCGCGAGTTCGTCGATGCGCTTTGGAATACCACGACTTTCCTTGAGCAAACTGGCAAGATCGGCCTGCGTAAAGGGAAAATGGCGGTCACCGCCAACCAGGTCGAGGCGATAGCGTACATACGCTTCCAACGTGAACGCGTCGAACGGCTCCATGGCAAGCTGCATTATCTCTTCGTTCCGCAGCTCGGCGCGCAGCATACCGATGCCATCGGTGGCGGCAAATAGCAATACACTGATATAGTTATCCGGATAGCGCGCCATTACCAGCAGACTCGCCAGCGTGAGTTCCGGCAGCCTATCCGCGTCATCGACCAATATCACCAGCTTGCTTTGCGTATTCTCGCTTTCCTGCAGGCGCTCCTTGATCCGAACTTCGATTTCCGCCGGCTCCAGATGTTTGATTGGAAGATCGAACGCCTGCCCAAGGTAGACGAACAATTGCTGCGGCGTGGTCATACGGCCGGCCGGCACCTCGACCACTACGATCTGCTCGTCGTCGTCAAGCCTGGCCCGCAGTGCTTGCAGAAGTTTTGTTTTACCAATGCCTTTTGGACCGTAAAACACCACCGCCCGGGTAGCGCAGCATGCAAGCTGCAGTGCTTTTCGCAACAGCTCTTCACGCTCTTCTCCCCAAAAATATCGACCTTCGATGCTGTCGTCATCAAACGGGTCGTTTTTCATACCGAATGCGCGCCAGTATTCCAGCTGTTTTTGAATCGCGCTTAGTTTCGTTTGGGTCTGGGCCATAACTCTATCGGGTGCGTGTGACTGCCTTCTTAGGTTGTTGGTGACCAACGCCACGATTTCTGTAGCCGAATCAGCGCTGGAGCTTTCAGCCAAAGTCGCTTAACGGCATGATTTTAACAGCACTGGTCGCCGGCAACCATATCGCATTTTACCGTTGTACGTATTTTAACCTATTGTCGTTTTGAATTCACCTTAACAGCGATCCGCCAGCACGAACAAACTGCGCTTGTACTGCATGCGCGAGCCGGCGCATAATAACTGACGCAACTGAAGAAAAGTGAAAGACGAAGAAGCGCAACTCCATAACTGTAACAAGCGGAGACGAGTCATGAAACACTTTCAGCCAATCGTAGCCGGGCTGGCTTTAGCGCTGGCTCCTGTGTTGCCAACAGCCATTGTCTACGCGCAAGAGGAACCAGCCGTTCTGGAAGAGGTCGTGGTTACGGGCTCGAGGATTCGCAGGAATCCTTTAAACGAACCGACGGCGGTTCTCGACATTAGTAGCGAGAAACTCGATAACACGGGTGTAACAAACCTCGGCGACATACTGCAAGACCTACCCATTACCGGCTCTGCCCCGAATTCGCAGTTTAATGTGCCTGGAAACTCCGGCTTTCCTCAAGACGGCGCGGGCATCGGTGCCGGCGCGGTACAACTATCCCTGCGTAATATCGGCGCCAAGCGCACGCTGATTCTGGTTGATGGCAAAAGATGGATCGCTGGATCATCCGCGTCGGGCGTACCCAGTACTGTTGATCTGAATACGATACCCGATAACGTCGTTAAGCGTATTGAAATCTTGCAGGATGGCGCCTCGGCCGTCTATGGCTCAGACGCGATTGGCGGGGTAGTAAACATTATCACCAATTCCGACTACGAAGGCTTCAGAGTCGACATGCAAACGGGAGAATATCTGTCTGACGACGACGGCGCATCTTCGACCGTCTCCGCTCTATGGGGTACCGGCAACGATACCACCCATGTTGTGATGAGTTTGAGTTATGCCGATGAAAAAGGTATCGAAACAGCCGCCAGGGACCGATCGGCGTTTCCGAACCCTGACGTAACGAGTTGTGACGTTCCCAACACGCGTTGTTCCTCGTTTACACCACAAGCACGCGTGGTATTGGGCCCGAATTTCGACTTCGCCGATCTGACGCTCAACAACGGTGTTCTGAATGATGGCGGCGCCAATATTCCGCTATTTGACCCGGCCAACCCTGTCGGCGGTGACTTTCATGAGTTTGCCGCAGCCGACCGCTTCAATTACAACGGTCCGGGGTTCAACTTTTTGAAAACGCCGAATGAGAGGACCAATATCTACGCTGCAGTGACGCATCAATTTACCGAATCGTTACGCAGCGTCGTTAAAGCGTCCTACACCAAACGAAAATCTGCCACCAAGGGTGCACCCGAACCTTTGTGTCTGGGCAATGACTGCGGTAACCGTATCAGCGACGATTTCGTGGTCTCGGCGCTCAACCCTTTTAATCCGTTCGGCGTTGACCTCTCCGTTGCCAACGGCAATCTGGAGTTTATCGGCCGCCGGCCGCTGGAATCTGGCGGCCGACGGTTCTTTCAGGATATTGACAGCTATTTTATCAGCGCCGGCCTTGAAGGCGAGTTCGAAATAGATGAGCGTAAGATGTTCTGGGATTTGACCGCCAGCTACGGCGACAATAGTGGTTTTCAGGAGAAGGAAAATTCCCACAACCTGGCCAAGTTGCAAATTGCGATGGGCGACCCGGCTATCTGCGCGCAAGTACCCAACTGCGTGCCATTTAATATATTCGGCGGCCAGGGGCCGGACGGTACCGGCTCCATCACCCAGGAAATGCTCGATTACGTCACCTATACCCAGCGTGATTTCAGCGAGCAAACATTAAAGAACGTTTCTTTCAACCTAACGGGTGACATCGTACCGCTACCGGCGGGAATGCTGGCGTTCGCCGCGGGCTTCGAATATCGGGACCACAACGGCTCGTACCGGCCCGACCCGATTGCCGAGAGTGGCGAGACGGCGGGTATTCCGGCGGGTGCTACGGCGGGAGAATTCGACGTCACGGAATATTATGCCGAGCTGAGCATTCCAATTCTGGAATCTCTTGAGGCAAATGCGGCGCTGCGCTCCTCGGACTACAGCACATCAGGGTCGGAATCCACTTACAAAACTAGCCTGTTGTTTCGACCGGTTGAAAGTTTGTCGTTGCGCGGTTCTATTTCCACTGGCTTCCGGGCGCCAGGTATTGGCGAACTGTTCGGCGGCGCCGCCCGTGAGGACTTTACCTTTGTAGACCCTTGCGCGGACTATACCGGTATCCTGGGAGCCACAAACGGTGGTCGTGACGCCTCGCAATCTGCACTGATTCAGACGAACTGTGCAGCACTCGGCGTACCTGCCGGCCTGGCTCAGATCAATCCGCAGTTGAATGCCACTTCGGCCGGTAACGCCGATCTCGATGCGGAAACATCAGATTCCTGGACCGTCGGCTTTGTCTATAGCCCCGGCTGGGTAGCCAACGTCGGCTGGATTGAGTCGATAACGTTTTCAGCCGATTATTATGATCTGGAAATTGAAGATGCGGTTCAGGGTCGCAGCCCCGGAGACGTGATTAACGCCTGTGTTAACACCCTTGACCCTGAGTTCTGTAGTGCGGTACCGCGCACAAGCTCCGGCAGAATTGGGCTGGTGAACAACCAATTGCAGAATATCGGGTTTATTGAGACTTCCGGCTACGATATTGCGCTCAACTATACGAGTCCCGGCACGGGTATTGGTCAGTTCCTCGTCTCTGTTAACGCGACTAATTTGGACGAGTACACGGAAACGATTAATAATCCCGATGGCTCTGCGACTACAACCGACCTGGCAGGCACTCACACGGATGAAACCTTCGAGCGCGCGTTCCCGGATTGGCGCGTGGTAACGTCGCTTGACTGGATCAAAGACAGATGGAGCGGCACGCTGACGTTGCGTTGGGTCGATGAAATGGAAACCCCCTCCGGAGCCGATTTGGATTCGGTGCTGTTCGCCGACCTGCAACTGCGTTATAACCCTCCCGTCGCGGGTGATAGCGTCACTGTTGCGCTGGGATTTAACAATGTGTTTGATGAAGACCCGCCGGTTTTTGAAGAAAGCCTCGTGGGTTTAAGCTTGGTGTCTCACGATCTGCCAGGGCGCGTTGGCTACCTTAGATTGTCTTACGAGTTTAACTGATAGCAAACTTGCCACGGCCCCTCTAAGGGGCCGTTTATTCTGTTGCGAAATAGTGAATCGTTCAACTGGAACGCCTTGCACCCGGCTATTTTTTGTCGCCGCCTCAGCTAATAGCCAAACCGTAACCTATATAAGCAAGCGAGGCGAGCGCCGCCGCCACCAGCGCGTAGGGTAATTGTGTCAAAGCGTGTTCCATAACGCTTAGCCCGCTACTTTGCGCGGACAGCACGGTGGCATCGCCATAAAAACAGGCGTGACTGCCAAACGAGCTGGCAGACAACAAGGCGCCTATCACCAACGGCGCCGGCACATCCATTGCCGCCGCCAACGGCATAACAATAGGAATCACGATCGCAAACACACCCCAAGACGAACCGGTGGCGAAAGCCAACAGTGCCATCGTAAGAAATACCACCAGCGGAAACAGCAGTGGCGACAACAACGGTTGTACCGATTCAATCACGTATTGCGGCAACCCCAATTCGTCGTTAACCGTTTTAAACATAAAGGCCACCACCACGATAGCGAGCGGAGGAATCATTAGCTTGAAGCCTTCCAGCACTCCATCGAGGGCTTTTTGCATGCTGATCAACTGCATGCCGACAACGAGCAGAATGGTCATGCACAATGTAGCGATGATGCCACGCAACAAATCAATATCAAAATACCAGCTAAAACCGATCAAGGAGACAAGAGGAATCAGGAACACCCACAGATTGCTTCGCGGCTGGCCGTTCGCATCGAGCGGGCCATCTATCACATCGATCTGGTCGATTGGCTCCAGCGCCATCACACCCTCTTGCGCCATTCGTTCGGCGTGCCGCATAGGGCCGATCAGGGGCAACTTGCCGGTCGCTACCAGCGGCACGAGGAACAAGGCCATAAAGGGATAGAACATAAACGGAATGGCGGAAATATACATCTTCAGACCCTCCCCGGGCGCGGCGGCATTAGTGGCCTCCAGCGTGCCGGCGAAGAACATGGCCCAGGTGGAAATGGGTACGATGACACAAGTCGGCGCGGCGGTAGAATCCACCACGTAAGACAACATGGCGCGCGACACGTTGAAGCTGTCGGTCACTTTTTTCATCGAATTACCGATCGCAATCGCGTTGAGGTAGTCGTCGATGAACATGACCATGCCGAGAAACCAGGTCACCAACATGGATTTATTGCGGGTGTCAGCCCGCTTCGCCATCGCGCGCGCAAAAGCAGAAGCGCCGCCGCTTTGAATGAGCAGGTATATCAGGCTGCCCATCAACCCGCAAACTATGATCACCCAGCCTATGGTCTCATCCTGCATCACCTGTAAGGTGATATCCGCCAGGCTAGCGACAATATTTGTTGGCGCGAGGATAACAATGCCGACGACTACCCCGGCTAATAGTGCAGCAACCGGGCGGTGGGTTATGACCGCGGTTGTAATGACAACCACGGTCGGCAGCAGGCTAAGCAAGCCAACGTGGTTCATCAACGACTCCCATTATCCTATGGCGCAGCTAACACTGGGCTTGCAGCCGGGAGGGCAGGCCTACAACCAAATCATCGTCTTCAAGGATGCACGGGTGCGGCAAGAATTTACTGTGGGGAATAACGACGAAATCCGTAAAACTGACTTATACCGGCCGGGCGCTGGTGGCAGGCGCGTCTCTCCCGGGCTTTATGAGCAGCAACCAAGGCTCCCTTTTACTAGCGTCCTGTAATGAATAAACCGAACACCGTTGGATCATACATAAAGCTCGGTGAGATATTTATCGATACTGCTCTTCCATGTGAAACGCGCTTCTGCAGCCGCACTCTCGATCTTTTTCCACTCCTGCGGTTTACGCAGCTTGCACTGTAATGCGACCTCAAACGTGCTAACTAACTGTTGCGCTTGTTGTTGTGGACTATCGCCGACAAAAGTAAAACCGTTTACTGCATCTTCTACCGTGTCGTTTAAGCCGCCGACACGACGCACCAGGCACGGTTGACCGGCGCGCATGGCAAGCATTTGACCGATGCCGCACGGTTCAAATGAGCTGGGCATAAGGAACAGATGACCAGAGCGATACAACGCGTCAGCAACGGCGTCAGAGTAGCCGCGCAAAAATATAAAATTATCGTGCTGCGCCGCCGTAGCAGTAAGAAACTGCTCGAGTCGTTCGTCGCCGCTGCCGAGAAACACGTAAGTGCCTTTGTTGCCCAACTTTTCCAGCAGCGCGTGCAGCGCGGCCTGCCCGGCGGGCGTTACTTGCTGCAGCAGCTGCACCTTCTGATCGGTTACTCGGCCGACACTTGTGATGAGTACTTGCTCCTTGCGCGCGGCAAATTGGGCGATACGCTTTTCGGCAATAAAGTTTGCTGCCGCCAGCTGTGGATACGCGCCAATCCACTGCCAAACTTGTTTGTTCAACGACGCTGCCAGTTGTGGACGCCGCAATCTTTTTCCGGTTTCACCTGCAGGGTAATCGCAACCATTAAGAATGCCGAACAGGCGGCCGCTGTCATTCGCCTGCTGCAAATCGAACTCCAGCCCCTCGCCACCGAAGTAACCTCTCTCCTGCACCGCGCTGGGCTCAAGAATCTCGCGCGCATAACTGGGCGACACAGCGTGAACTTTGTCGGCCAGCACAATGCCGGCGCGCATCAGGTTGATACACTCTGGCCAGCGCGGATCAGTCACGCTGTCGTCGACAGCCATGCCGGGAAACCAGGCGCCCAGCGACGACTCATCATTCCGCAGCGGCCGAATGCCTTGTAACGCCAAGTTATGAATAGTATAAATGCAGCGCGTACGCTGCAGGAGTTCGTAGCTCGGGTGGTAACGGCGCAACAGCAACAACGTTGCCGCATGCCAGTCGTGCAAATGAATAACGTCCAGCTTGCCGAAGGTGTCGGCTTTGATTAGATTCCCTACCAACTGGCAGAACAGTGCGAATTTACCGGCGTCGGTGGCAAACGGTGCGTCCGGGCCGTCGTCGCAATAGATACGACCTTCTCCCAAGGGGCTAAACGACGGGTGATCAACCACCCAATGGATGACTTCGTCACGCGGCGACTTGCCTGGCACGGTATAAATATCCGCGCCCATGCCAATGCCGCCAAAGGTTACCGGCATGGTTGTCACTTTGGTGGCGCCGGCCACGCGCGCCAGGCTACCATAGGCAGGAGTAACCACGTGCACCCGGCAGCCTTCGTCGGCCAGCGCTGGCGGCACATCGCGCAGCACATCTCCGATGCCACCCACCTTGCCGCCGGGCAAGGCATCGTTTTCTGCCGCGACCATTAAAATATTCAGGCGGTTTTGCATAACTACTCGGTGTTTTTCTGGATTACGGCTAGGTAATTACGTCGGGCTTGCCGCGCCCGCTATGGCGCTCAATACCTGCAATGGAGTTGGCGGTAAGCACCAGTGACTGTAATGCCTGCTGGGGATCTTGATTATGCAGGTTAACGTCCGTTTCGTGCCGCTCAATGTACACTCGCAATGTTGCGCCCGCGGTACCGGTACCTGACAATCGGTACACGATGCGGCCACCACCCTTGAGAAAAACTCGAACGCCCTGGTCGCTGCTCTGGCTGTCGTCGACCGGGTCGACATAACAGAAATTATCCGCCGTCACAATAATGTTACCGCTTACCTCCGTGCCGGGCAAGGCATCGAGTTTGGCTTGCAGCTCTACCATCAGGGCCGTGGCGCGGCCTGAATCGATCGCCTCGTAGTCGTGACGGGTGAAATAAGTGCGGCCATATTCAGCCCAATGCAAGCTGGCGATTTCAGCCAGCGGCACCTGGCGCTCAGCTAAAATATTCAGCCAGAACAATACCGCCCACAGGCCGTCTTTCTCACGCACATGGTTCGAACTGGTACCGAAGCTTTCTTCACCGCAAAGTGTAATGCGGTCGGCGTCGAGCAGATTGCCGAAAAATTTCCAACCGGTGGGGGTTTCATAACACCGTATGTCCAGCGCCTGCGCCACCCGGTCAACCGCGCTGCTGGTGGGCATGCTGCGCGCCACACCTTGCAGGCCGGCAGCGTAGCCCGGCACCAGTTTTGCATTGGCGGCCAGCAAGGCAAGACTGTCACAGGGGTTAAGATAAAATCCGGCGCCCAGTATCATATTGCGGTCACCGTCGCCGTCAGAGGCGGCGCCAAAATCCGGCGGGTTGGCGCCGTTCATCTCGGTGACCAGCGCTTTGGCATGAACCAGATTAGGATCCGGGTGTGCGCCACCAAAATCTTGTAACGGCTCGCCGCGCAGCACTGAGTCCGCGGGCGCGCCCAGCAAGTCAACCAGAATGGCTTTGGCATAAGGGCCGGTAATCGCGTGCATCGCATCGAAGCGCATGCGAAACTTGCCCGCACTAAACAGCGCCGCGATTTTGTCAAAGTCAAACAGGCTCTGCATTAATTCGACATAGTCGGCCACTGGGTCTACAACGTCTACTATGGCATCTCCCAGTCGGTGGCTCGCAATTTTTTGCAGATCAATGTCGTCGTGCTCGACAATATGATAAGACGTAATCTTCTGCGACTGCGCAAACATGGCGTCGGTGAGCCGTTCTGGCGCCGGCCCGCCGTTGGAGATGTTGTACTTGATACCGAAGTCCCCTTCCGGCCCGCCCGAGTTATGGCTGGCAGACAGCACAATGCCGCCAAAGGCATTGTGCTTGCGTATGATCGTTGACACAGCCGGAGTCGACAGCAGCCCACCCTGCCCGACCAGTATTCTCCCAAAACCGTTGGCCACGGCCATCTTGATAATACCCTGGGTCGCCTTAAGGTTGTGATAACGACCGTCGCCGCCGACAACCAGCGTTTTGCCGGCATAGCCGTCGAGGCTGGCGAAAATGGACTGCACGAAATTTTCGAGATAATGCGGCTGTTGAAATTCCCGCACTTTCTTGCGCAGACCTGAGGTACCCGGCTTTTGCCCCTCGAAGGGCGTTGTGTCAATCGTGCTAGTTTTCATAACGCTCCTATCGTGAGTAGTGCAATTGCTGTCCCAGCATTTCGGCCGTGACCAGCACTACGCCCTTTTCGGTGCAGCGAAACCCGCGGGCCTTATCCTGTTCGGGGTCGATACCGATCTCGGTACCAGGCGCAATACGACAGCCGCGATCAATAATCGCCTTGCGAATTTTACAGTCGCGCTCGATATCCACTTCCGGCAGTATGACCGAGTCTTCAACCACGCTATGCGAATGCACCGTGACATCGGAAAAAAGCAGGGAGCGGTTTAAGCGCGCACCTGAGATCACGCAACCACCCGACACCATGGAATCCGTGGCCATGCCACAACGATCTGCGTCATTGAAGACAAACTTTGCCGGTGGTAATTGCGCTTGCCTGGTCATAATAGGCCAGTCCTGATCGTATAGGTTTAATTCCGGCGATACCGAGATTAATTCCATATTAGCCTCCCAAAAGGAATCCAGCGTGCCGACATCGCGCCAGTAGGCTCGCTGTTGCGTTTCCGGGTCGCGAAACGGGAAGGCAAAAACGCGGTGTTTATCGACAATTGACGGAATAATATCGTTGCCAAAATCACGTCCCGATGCCGGGTTGTCGGCATCTTTAATCAGTTGCTCAAACAGGAAGTCGGTATTAAAAATGTAGTTTCCCATGGAGGCCAGCGTCAGTTCTGGATTCCCCGGTAGCGGCGTTGGATTAGCGGGTTTTTCATCGAAGCGCAACACGCGGCCGTCGTCATCTACCGTCATCACACCAAAAGCGTTAGCGGCTTCCGCGGTTGGCACCTCGAGGCAGGAAACTGTCATATCGGCTTCATTCGCTACATGGGCCGCCAGCATCGTGCCGTAGTCCATCTTGTAAATATGATCGCCCGACAGCACGAGCAAGTAGCTGGACTTCTGATCACGGATAACATCCAGGTTTTGATAGATGGCGTCTGCGGTGCCGGCATACCACGTTTCCGACATGCGCTGTGATGCCGGCCAAACCTCGACGAACTCGCCCAGCTCGCCGCGAAAGTTCGACCACCCCCCGACCGTATGCCGAATAAGCGAATGCGCCTTGTACTGCGTGAGTACCGCGATGCGGCGAATGCCGGAGTTCATGCAGTTGGACAGTGGAAAATCTATGATTCTGAATTTGCCGCCAAAATACACTGCCGGTTTCGCGCGCCAGTCAGTGAGCTCGTGTAAGCGTGACCCCCTGCCACCGGCCAGAATCAGCGCAAAAGTATCCTTGGTGAGTTTACTGATATGACGCTGTTGTTCGATGGGCATGTTGCCTCCCGCAGATGTGTTAGTGAAGTATCCTTAGTATGTTGCCAAATCTCTTTTGTTCATTTTCTTAGTCGCCCACTCAGCTGCGCTGCGCAGCCACCGGCAAGCTCCATATTTCTTCGGCATACTGGCTTATTGTGCGATCACTGGAAAACCAGCCGCTCGCCGCGGTATTCAGAATGCTCATACGGATCCACTGCTCTTCGTCCTGATACGCCGCGGCCACGCGTTGCTGCGCGTCTATATAGCTGCGAAAATCCGCTGCTACCACCCACTGGTCATGCGGGTTGCGAATGGCGTCAATGATAGGGTTAAAAATCCCCAGCTCGTTAGCGCAGAAGTCCCCGCCTTCCAGCAACGCCATCACTCGCATAAAATCCTCGTCGGCCTGTATGATATCCTCCGGCGCGTAGCCTTGCAAAGTATCGGCAACGGCTGCGGTGTCCAGCCCAAACAAAAAGAAATTTTCGGCGCCGGCCTGTTCACGTATTTCGATATTTGCGCCGTCCAGCGTGCCGATCGTCAGCGCGCCGTTGAGCATAAATTTCATATTGCCCGTGCCCGAAGCCTCCTTGCCGGCGGTGGATATTTGCTCCGATAACTCAGTGGCGGGGCAGATGACCTCCATAGCGGTCACGCCATAGTTCGGCAGAAAAACCAGTTTCAGAATGTCTTTTGTGCTTGCGTCGGCATTGATAATGTGCGCGACATTGTTAACCAGCTTGATAATTAACTTTGCCAATACATAGCCGGGCGCCGCCTTGCCGCCAATCAGCACAACCCGCGGCACTATGCTGCCCCCCTCGCCACGGCGGATGCGATCGTACAAATGAATGACGTGCAATACATTGAGCAACTGACGTTTATATTCGTGAATGCGTTTGACCTGCACGTCGAATAGCGCAGCCGGGTCACAGGCAATACCCGCTTCGCGCTCAATAAACGCGGCCAGCTGCTGCTTGTTGGCCCGCTTGATGTCGCGCCAGCGTTTGCGAAACGCGACGTTGTCGGCGTGGGAGCGCAATCGTTCAAGGCGTTGCAGATCTGTCTGCCAGCCATCGCCGATGGTATCTGTAATCAGTTGCCGCAAGCGTGGGTTGCAATGTGCCAGCCAGCGCCTCTGAGTTACTCCGTTAGTTTTGTTATTAAATTTCTGCGGCCACAGTTCGTAAAAATTACGAAACAGATGGCTTTGTAATAAACGTGTATGCAATGCCGCAACACCGTTGACCGAAAAACTGCCGACGATAGCGAGGTAGGCCATGCGAATATGCGGGTCGTCGCCCTCTTCTATCAGCGACATGTCGCGCAGGCGCTCGCCGTCGTCGGGCCAGCGCGCGGCCACGTCACGCAATAGCTGTTCATTGATTTTGTAAATGATATCCATCAGCCGCGGTAGCATATGGCCAAACATGCGTACCGGCCAACGTTCCAGCGCTTCCGGCAACAAGGTGTGGTTGGTATACGCCATGGTATGTCGCGTGATGCGCCAAGCCTCGTTCCACGCCAGTCCATGTTCGTCCATTAACAAGCGCATCAATTCCGCCACCGAGCAGCTGGGGTGAGTATCGTTTAGCTGAAAACAGTTTTTGTCAGCAAACTCGCTGAAGTCTTCGCCGTGGTAACGCACCCAGCGGCTGAGCACGTCTTGCAAGCTGGCCGACGCCAAAAAATACTGCTGCCGCAGGCGCAATTCCTTGCCGTTTTCGCTCGCGTCATTCGGGTACAGCACCATGGTGATATGCTCGGCGATATTTTTCGCTCCAACCGCTTCGGGGTAGCTGCCGGCATTGAATTCATCAAGGTCAAATTCGTCGGTCGCGACCGCCTTCCACAGACGCAGGGTATTGACCGTGCCGTTGCGGTAACCCGGTATGGGCGTGTCGTAAGGCACAGCCAGCACATCATGGGTGGTTATCCAGCGCGCCGCGCCGTTGCCGTCTGCGTCTTCGTCATATTCGGTGTGGCCGTAGAATTTGACCCGCCGGGTATCTTCGGCACGCTCCAGTTCCCACGGGTTACCGTCGCGTAGCCAGTGGTCGGGGCACTCCACCTGGTGACCCCCTTCGATACGCTGGTGGAACATGCCGTACTGGTAGCGAAGGCCATAACCCATCACGGGCAATTGCAAGCTGGCGCAGCTGTCGAGAAAACAGGCGGCCAGGCGGCCCAAACCACCGTTGCCAAGACCGGCGTCGTGTTCCTGCGCGGCAATATCCTCCACGGTACAGCCATAGTGATGCAGCAACTCCTTGACCGGTTCTTCAAGCGCCAGGTTGTGCACAGCATTGGCCAGTGTGCGGCCCATCAGAAATTCGAGCGAAAGGTAATAAACGCGTTTCGTGCCGCTGTTGCGGTAGTTCTGCTGGGTCGCTTTCCAGCGCTCCAGCAAGCGGTCGCGCACTGTCAGTGCCAGCGCCCCATACAGGTACCGCAGCGACAGGTCTTGCTCATCTTTGCCGAGGGTATGGTTATAGTGGCGGTGCAAATCAGCCGCGATGCCGGCGTAGTCCATTGCCAACGGCCGTGGCTTAAACGGGTGGTTAATGGATTTGGGTGAATCATGCATATTCATGTTTCCGTTAACTTAATGCGTACATCAAAAAAACCATAGGCGTCAGGACTTAGCCGCCACCCGCGACCTGAAATACTACAGTCGCCAAAGGTGGCAGCACGATGCCGATAGACCACGCATGCCCATTCAGCGGTATGGGCTCTGCATCTACACCACCCGCGTTGCCGGCATTACTGCCACCATAGATGTGACTGTCGGTATTCAAACACTCGGCGTAAAAACCCGGCTGCGGCATGCCAATGCGGTAGTGTTGGTGCAGCGTCGGCGTCAAGTTGCTAACGACGACCATTGGCGATGTACCCTCAGCGCCCTTGCGCAGGAAAGCAAACACGGAATTGGCGTCGTCGTCGGCTGCTATCCACTCAAAACCAGCGCCCTCGCAATCGAGAAGGTGCAATGCGGGATTGGCGCGATAAAGGGTATTTAAATCCCGCACCAGGCTTTTCAGGCCCGCATGGGTTGGGTCATCGAGCAAGTGCCAATCCAGACTCTGGTCGTGGTTCCACTCTTTGCGCTGGCCAAATTCGCCGCCCATAAACAGTAGTTTCTTGCCTGGGTAGCTCCACATCAAGCCAAGATAGGCGCGTAGATTGGCAAACTGCTGCCAGCTGTCGCCGGGCATTCGTGACAACAACGAACCTTTACCATGCACGACCTCGTCGTGGCTAAGAGGTAACACAAAATTTTCGCTGAATGCGTACAGCAGACCGAAGGTTATTTCGTTGTGATGGTGTTTGCGGTGGATGGGGTCGCGCGCCATATAATGCAGTGTGTCGTTCATCCAACCCATATTCCACTTGTAACCAAATCCCAGCCCGCCATCGGACGTAGGATGCGACACGCCCGGCCACGAGGTGGACTCTTCGGCGACCATCATAATATCGGGGAAATTCTGGTACAAACGCTGGTTGACTTGCTGCAGCATGTTGATGGCGTCGAGGTTCTCCCGGCCACCATGAACGTTTGGCGCCCACTCACCCTCCTTGCGACTGTAATCGAGGTATAACATGGACGCAACCGCATCGACGCGCAGACCATCGATATGGTAAACGTCAAGCCAAAAGTGACCGTTGCTCAGCAAATAGCTGACCACCTCGCCACGTGAATAGTTGTATATCAGGGTGTTCCAGTCGGGATGAAAGCCACGGCGCGGGTCTTCATGTTCGTACAAAAAGGTGCCGTCGAAACGACCGAGACCGTGTTCATCAGTTGGAAAATGGCCCGGCACCCAATCGAGCAGCACGCCTATGTCAGCCTGGTGACAGCAATCGACAAACCAGGCGAAGTCGTCCGGCGTGCCAAATCGGCAGGTGGGCGAAAACATGCCGATGGGTTGATAACCCCACGATCCGTCGAACGGGTATTCACTGACCGGCATCAGCTGAATATGGGTGAACCCCATCTCCGCGACATAAGGCACCAGCCGCGCAGCCAACTCCCGATAGGTCAGATAACGGTTGTCCTCCTCCGGAATGCGCATCCAGGAGCCCAGGTGTACTTCGTAGATAGTGATCGGCGCACCACGCACATTGTGCTCCTTGCGCTTGGCCATCCAGTCGCTGTCGCCCCACTGATAACTATCCAGCGGCCAAACCACCGACGCTGCGTCGGAGGGGTGATTTGAGGCGAAAGCATACGGGTCGGCCTTTAAAGGCAACAACTCACCACTGGGGCCACGGATCTCGTACTTGTACAACGCACCCTGGTCGACCGCCGGCAAGAATATTTCCCACACGCCGTTTTGCGGATGCTGACGCATAACGTGGCGGCGGCCATCCCAGTGATTGAAATCACCAACTACCGACACGCGTTTAGCATTCGGCGCCCATACCACAAACAACGTGCCTTCGACACCCTCCACTTGCATGCGATGCGCGCCCTTCCACCCGTAGGCGCGCTCCTGGGTGCCTTCGCCAAACAGATAGCGATCATTTTCGTACAAAACGCTGGGAAACGAGTACGGATCGTAAATTTCGTGCTCGCTCTGCTCGTAGTGTAGCCGCAATTTGTAACGAAAACGCTTGCGCCGCCGACCCAGGTCACCTTCGTACAAGCCGTCTTGATGCACCAGCTTAAGCGCGCAGACCCTTTTGCCGGACTTGGCATCGATCACGTCAACAGCGCTGGCGCCGGGGGCAAACGCACGCACCAGCAATGAGTCGCTATGCGGTGCTCGGTGCATGCCGAGACAGGAAAACACATCGCCATGATCAGACTCAATAATGGCGGCGATGGCCTCTGGTGACGCAGACTTCTCGATGTTAGTCATGTTTATTGATGCTGCCTCGCTTATATTTATTGGTGCTGCCTCGCTTGGCGTCGCCTCGTAGGCGCAGCATCTGCTATATAGTACCGTAAAATACGCCTTCGCTAATAATATTTAGCCTACTGTCTGTTCAACCTGGAGTATTTTGGAGTATCCTTAACTTTGGCAAGCAGGTCAATAGATCACATACATATTCAAAGGCATATATCGTCCCACGTCGCTTGCAAAACATTTGAACATTCTAGAAACCGCCGTTAGATGCTGTGCTGCCTCTACTGTTACTGTCGCTGCGACATCGTTATAGTCGTTCTTGTTACCTTTGACAAAGGGTTTGACGTATTGTGGTGCTATAAGTCTAACATCATGTCCTTGGGCAATAAATTCTCATGCCCAATAATTCGTACTCCCACAGGCTTGCATCACGATAAAGCAGGGTTCAAGCTTCGCCATAATAAGCCAGTTTTTGTTTCCGCTTTAATTGCTTCTTTTTATTAGCTGTCCATCGGGTTAACTGCAAAAACGTGAAACACAGATTTTGCGATATACAGGCCAATTGGTGTAATCTTTGTGTCGATCCACTCCGCTTCTGCTCAAAGGGCACACCCTTAAGCTAATGACCACAATTCAAGACTGGCAGCGAGGGGGCGAATGTTTGTTATTCGCCGGGCATGAGATTTTTTGTCGCGAGCAAGGCGCGGAAGACGCTCCGGTGCTGCTGTTAATTCACGGCTTTCCGACAGCCTCCTGGGATTGGCAGCAGCTTTGGGGCCCCCTGTGCATAACACACCGGCTAATGACGCTCGATATGCTCGGCTTCGGGCTTTCCGACAAGCCGAAACGGTTCTCCTACTCAATCGCTAAACAGGCCGATTTGTACGAGTCATTTCTGCGCGACCGGAATGTGTCACGCTACCACATTCTGGCCCATGACTACGGCGACACGGTGGCCCAGGAGCTGCTGGCACGGCAACAACACGATGTTCGCGCCGCCAGCATAGAGAGTATTTGTTTCCTCAATGGCGGGCTGTTTCCGGAAACACACCGCCCGCTATTAATGCAACGCTTGCTGCTCAGTCCGCTCGGCTCGCTGCTGGCAAAACAATTCTCTTTTAAAAAGTTTGCCGCCCAGGTTAACAAGGTTTGCGCGCGCGCGATCAGCCAGGAAGAATTGTACAATTTATGGTTGTTGGTGTGCCACAATGAAGGCTTGGCCGTTATGCCCAAACTCATACGCTACATGGTTGAACGCAGGGAACAGCGTGAGCGTTGGGTGGGCGCATTGATCGCCAGCGATATCCCAATGCGGCTTATTGACGGCTTGCTGGACCCGGTCTCCGGCGCGCATATGGTCGCGCGTTATCGGGAACTTGTACCAAACGCCGACGTCATCGAGCTAGCCGACGTCGGCCACTACCCGCAACTTGAAGCGCCAAACGATGTGTTAGCAGCGGCCTTTGATTTTTGGCGGCTACTCTAGGAGGCTGTAACGAATAAACTGCACATATCACTTTATTCGTTACAGCACACTATAATTGGAAATCGAGCTGGCAAAGTAGAGTGAGTATTGGCAGGCCGGTCTTAAGCAAAACTTTCGATTGACGCCGCGTCGCAACCAACTAATCCTGCAGCGCTTTGAGTTGCAATAAATCTGAACCCGTGGGGTTCTGGAATACACGCAAACCAAACTCTTGCACGACCGAAAGAATATGGTCGAAGATATCGGACTGAACATTTTCGTAAACTGACCAGTCGGTGCTGAGCGTGAACGCGTAAATCTCAATTGGCAGCCCTTCCGGCCCGGGCTGTAACTGGCGCACCTGCAGGGTCATACTTTTATGTATTTGCGGATGGTTCTTGAGATAATTGGAAACATAGGCGCGAAAGGTGCCGATGTTGGTCAAGCGCCGCAGGTTAACTTCCTCGCTGACTTCCTGCTTCAGGGCGGCATTGTAACCCTTTAGTTCAGCTTGTTTTTGTTCGATGTACTCGGTCAATAAGGTGAAGCGCCTGAAACGGTCGAGCTCCGCCCTGGTCAACACGCGCACCGATGAGATATCGATAAACAGCGACCGCTTGATGCGGCGCCCGCCGGACTCCGACATACCACGCCAATTTTTGAACGAACCCGACATCAGCGTGTAGGTGGGAATGGTGGTGATGGTCTTGTCCCAGTTCTGCACCTTGACAGTGTGCAGCGCCACGTCGATTACGGCGCCGTTGGCGCCGAACTGTGGCATCTCTATCCAGTCGCCGACGCGCAGCATATCCTCGCTGGTTATTTGCACGCTGGCTACCAGCGACAATATGGTGTCTTTGAACACCAGCAGCAATATCGCCGTTATGGCGCCGAAGCCACTTAGCAAGAGTAAGGGCGAGCGATTGATCAGCACGGCAACGATAAGAACGCCGCCGATAGCGTACAACACTATCTGCACGACTTGCACAAAGCCCTTCAACGGACGGTCGCGCGCTACCGGATAGCCTTCGTAAATTTGATTCGCGGCGTTTAGCGACGCGACCAGCGCCAGGGTCATCATTAATACCGTGTAGCCCATCGCCACGCTGCGAATAAGCTGCGTCACCGTTTCGGACAAGTCCGGCACGATTTGAATGCCGAGATAGATGATAAGCGCGGGCACAACTTTCGCTACCCACCGGAACACGTCTTGCTTGGCCAGCGCGTCGTCCCAGGTGCAGGAGGTGCGTTTGGCGAAGCCGTGAATGAAGCGCAATAACAGACGCTTGGTTAGCCAGTCCGCCAGCAACGCGCCTATCAAAAGCGCCAGCAAGATACTGGTGGCGGGCAACGCGGGGTGAATGTTGTCTAACCGTTCAAGCATCATAGGCCGCCGCGACAAACGTTATTGGTAAATATAGAAGAAGATGGAATGAGCAGGTTTATTCTAAGAATTCTCTTTATATTAACTCAATTCGAGAGATTAGCACGTCCGCGATCTTGTCTTATAGCCCTGAGCAAACTGAAACGGAGGCCATCACACCAGGGCCATCGTCATACACCAAATTTCGTCAGTTTAATGTCCTTACAATTTTCCCGCATGGTTTCATACTGGCTGGCGATTGCCGCATTTGCAGAGGCCAGCTTTTCTTTCAGCCCGTCAAACAGCGGCTGGTGTTGCAGTTGCCCGTAGAACTGCCACTTGTGATCCACTAGTGTTTGAATTTGCGCACCCGCCTTTGCATATGCCCCGCCCGCCGCCAATAAACCCGCTTTGCTAAATATCACTTCGGCGCCTTGTCTGCCGTGGTCGACGGCAAAGTCCAATTCTTGCCATGCCTGCTGCAACGTTTCGGTAGCGAGACCGTCTTGCCCGGAGTTAGCCAGCGATTGTGCATAGTAGGCGTAAAACGTTGACCGCCTGATAAGATCACGCATACAGTCGTCGGTATTTTGCGCCAGTGACGCCTTGAAAAAACCGTTGGCCCGCGCATGGTCTTGTTTCATTCCCGCCGCCAAGCCGCGCCAATGATTGACAAAGTTGCTACGGCAGCCTTGGTAGTGGTCATGATCGGCTTCATTGGCCTCCATCCGCTCAGCAGCCATTAACAATTTGTCGGCATCGCGAACGGCGATCGCTTGCTGGGCCCTGAACCAGGCCAGCTGACTGCCGCTAAACTGTTTTCGATTTTGCTCGATTAATGCCTCTGCTTCGGCGTAACGCTGCAAGTAAATCAGCGCCTCAACCACTGCCTGGGTAGCGTAGATCGCATACTCCTCCGAAAAATTATGGCGCACGGCAAATTTCAATACCTGGTCATAGTGACCGGCGGCAAGCAGCATATACAGGCGCGCTTTTAATAAAACTTCGGCTTTAGACTGAGCATAATATTGGCGTGCCAGTTTGTTCGCCTCCTCGTCACGCCCCATTGAAAACAGGACTCGCAGGTAATTTTTCTGCACCGTTGGATGCAACGGATCCACCTGCACCGCGACCTGGTAATGCTTGAAAGCCGCATTGACATCATTGAGATCCATCAGCACGTTGCCGAGCCACATGCGCGCCATCGAATAATTGGGATTGAGATCAACCGCGCGTAGATATTCCTTTTTCGCGGCATCAATATCGCCGGTAACCCGATAAATCAGCCCTTGCGATGCATGCGCTTCGGCCAGCTCAGGGTTGAGCGCCAGCGCTTTTTCGGCCAACTCGGTAGCCTGCGCGGCGGTCGACGCGCGATCCGCGTCAGCGTAATCGGCGGTCAAAATAACGGCATCGGCCAAACCCGAATAAGCCAGGGCGAATTTGTCATCGAGGCGCAAGGCCTGGCGGAAATAGCCGATGGCTTTTTGCAGCGACTCGGCCGTGCCCCGATTCCAGTGGTGACGGCCAAGCGTATAATAGTCGTAGGCCTTCACACTAATCTGTTCCGGCTGGCCGGCAATCAGGTCAGGCGTTAGCGTGGGCGCCAACTGTTTTACCACTTGCTCCGCGATCTCGGTTTGAATGCGCAGAATATCGTCCATTGTGTATTCGAAACTTTCGGCCCACATGGGGAAACCGTCGTCGGCATCGGTGACTTGCACCGTCACCCGCACGCGCTCACCACTGATGCGCACCGTGCCCTCCACCAATGTTTGAGTGTTGAGCTGTTGGCCAATTTCGCGAATATCAATCGCCCGGTTTCTGAACACTTCGGATGAGGTGCGCGCCACCACCCGAATACCCAGATCCGGCGTGCTGATCAATTTATTGCGAATATCTTCCGCCAGACCGTTGCTGAAGTAATCGCTGTCGGGGTCACCGCTTAAATTGATAAATGGCAGTACAGCGACCGTGAGCGGCTCGCTGCCGGTCGCGGTGCCGGCGTCAGCGGTTGCAACTGCTTCAGGCTTTTCGTCAAAAATAAGCGCCAGACGCGCGCCCATTTTGTCCGGCGCCGTGGCCCCATCGTCAGAATCGCCGGCAACGGTAACCTCGCGATTAGCCAATATGGCCACGACTGCAAGCAAAAAGATGAAGCAAAACATCATAGCCAGCGCGACAACACCGAACCTGGTTAAACCTTGCCCAACGGACTTCAACAAGTTGATGATTTCGCGCGCCAACCACCGTGCGGTAGATGTTTCCGTTTGTGCGTGCTTGGCGGGGGCGGCGCGCTCCGGTTGAGCCGCAAGTTGCGGTTCTGGCCTTGTCTTAGGTTGGGGTTCGTGCAGTGCTGCGGATGACGCTGTCTCGCTTGCCGGTGGTTCAGTGGCTATGTCCGGCGCTTCTTTCAAAGCGGTCACTGGCATTATCAACGAATAACCACGCTTGGGTACGGTGCGAATGTAGAGGCGTTCGCGGGAGGTATCACCCAGCGCCGCGCGCAACTCGGAAATGCAGCGGGTCAGCACCTCGTCGGTCACCACCAGGTTGACCCATACCTGCCGCAGCAACTGGTCGCGGGTCACGACCTCACCGCCGTTGCGCGCCAAACAAAGCAATACATCCATGACTTTGGGTTCGACGTGCAGGGTGTAACCGTTGCGCTTGATGGTGCTGGTTAATGGCTCGATGGCCCACTCGGCCAGCCGGAAACCGCGCCACAAGGCGTCACCAGGGTCTGAATGGCTGTTCTTTTTATCCGTCATCGCACCGTTTCCGCACGGCTTTACAGCTTCTAAACACAGCAATGGTAAACATCTGATTCTATTTCGGAAATTTCGTTCCCGAAGGTTTTCCGAAGTTTTTTAAAGAAAGCTTTAGCTAAGCATCAGCATTATTCGTCTAATCCGCAGGCCCGCCAACTCGCATGTGACCACACTACTCCCTGACAGATTGCACAGTGACTAACACAGCAATTAGGGGAGCAGGCGGAAATGCAATTTTACACGCAATTCATTGGCTCAATGATTGCCCTATTCGCGGCATTGCTAGCGGCGTGCAGCACGGTACCCGCGGCAGATGAACTCACTGCCGCACATTATGCGCTGCAGCCAACTCATCACGCGGCGATTCGTTCGCACACCTCCGCGCTGAACGCGGCGGTTTTCAGTTCACCGTTGGCGGCGGTGCTGGCCGCAGAAAATGAATATAATCCGCTGTCGATCGCGCAAGACCGCGAATTTATCGGCGCAATCTTGCTGCAGCGCGGTGCCTATCGCTTCACTGTTGGTCACGGTATCAGCGGCGAAGACACGGTCACCGTGCGCCTCGCGCTGCCCCGCGGAGCCAAAATTATCGCTTTCTGGCACACCCATGGCGCTGCGGGTCATGGCAGAAAATATTTTTCCGCGGTCGATACGGCGTTGGCCAATAGCTGGCGCAAGCCGTTTTACCTGGCGGACTATTCCGGCACACTGCGCGTGTTCAACCCCGGTGACAACACAATGACCGCTGTAACAGCCAGCCGCCTGGGACTGGGGATGCAGTCTGGCTACGCAAAAGGCAGCGATGTGATCGCGGAAGATGGCCGGCGGGCGCGGGTTGCGACCCGTACATTAGCGCGGCGCTAACAACAAACGGGAATTTTCTGACACTAAGTGTGCAGCGGCTCGCGGCCACTATTTCTCAAACAGCGGCCGTGGTGCCGATGGCACGATTTTCAGCGCCACCAAACCCTCCTTGATTGCGATCGCATGATCCGCGTCTAATACAGCGCCACTGGCGTTACTCGGTTCGGCCCACTATTCAATCTGTTTCCTCCGTGGCTTTTAACCTGGGTAAATCCGAATGTTACAAGCCGTTACAGACAGATAACCGCCGTTACGGCTTAATAGCGTCAA
>CAZJDL010000057.1:0-24276 GCA_964544755.1 uncultured Pseudomonadales bacterium
TCGTTCTAAGGCGACACTGCAGAGCACAAATTGGGCGCCTCTCTGTAGCTGCTGCGCTTTATTCAATCACCGTATTGCCCCCTGTTTTCTTTAAAAAACAAAATGCTATTCCAGTATCCGTATTCACTATACTATCCTTTGATTGTTACGAGAATGTAACATGGCTCAGTATTTCTTTACAACTTCGTTGGTTTCTGCTCGAAAACTCCTAAAACTCTTAGCTACGGTCAACTATCATTCAACACTATCGAGCACGCTGATGCTTAAAGCGCGTCATTTTCACGTCTAACGTACATACCAAGTGGCTTGGTAACCATCATGTGACATTGGACAAAACCCATGTGAGCGCCATCCCACCTATGCAGTGTCAAGCTCCTTGACTCATTCGATCTGCGCTGCATCTTGCCGCCTCAATAATATGACAGTTACCACGCATACCAGTACCTATGCGCTTGCTCGCGGTAGGCTTGCGGTGCTGGTGCGCGCTGCGTTGTGGCTGGCAATGTAAAGCTAATACTGCCTGTTAACGCCGTGTTTAGCAGTTGCACCCCCTCTTCCTCGTAGCGCTCTACTACGCCGTTGTCAGGATGCCCAAAACGATTTAAATAGCCACTGGAAATCACTGCATAGCGCGGTTGCACAGCCACGATAAATTCAGCGGTCGAGGAAGTCTTGCTGCCGTGATGCGGCACGATCAAAAATTCAGAACGCAAGTCACGCGCATAGCGCTGCAGCAAACTTCGCTCCACCGCCGCTTCGATATCGCCGCTGATCAAAACGGCACTATGCGGTGTTTTGATTTGCAGCACACAGGAATTATTGTTAGATGAGGCATAACTCACCGGGCCAGGATGCAAGACCCGCATGCGCACCACGCCCCACTGCCAGGCGTCACCCGCACGGCATGCTTTCGCACCTGGCGCGGTATCGCGCAGCGGCTCGCCGGCCATTAGCGCGTCGACCGGCATGTTATCCAGCAGCCCAGCCAAGCCGCCGGCGTGATCATTGTCGGCATGGCTGATGATGAGTTGGTCGATATGATTGATACCCTTGTGGCGCAAGAAGCGGGCAACAATGGCCGAGCCGGCGTTAAAACTTTCACTAAACCGCGGCCCGGCGTCGTACACCAACGTTTTGTCGTCGACTTGCATCACCACGGCCAGGCCCTGGCCTACATCAAGCACGGTTATTTCAACCGCCGGTTGCTGACCGGCCACGCGACCGAATAGTACGGGTAAAAAGAATAGCGGTGCGAATGCCCGTAATGGAAAGCCGCGCGGTAACAGGAGTATACCGGCGCCAACCAGCGCGGTGAATGAATAGAAATAACCAGGCGCCAATTGCAGTTGCGCTATGCCCCCCACATGGCTTTGCAAGACATCCAGAGCCGCCCACAGTGTGTCGAACAGCGCATCAACAAACCCCAGCAGCGCGCTGGGCGGCGTTGCGCCAAGTAACAACAAAGCCACTACCAGCAGCACCAGCGGTACAATGACAAAACTCACCAGCGGCACCGCGAACAAATTGGCCAGCGGCATCAACAATGACGCCTGCTGAAACCACAACAACAGTAACGGCGTCAGCACGACAAACACCAACCACTGCGTGCGCAACCAGGTGGCAATAACACCAGGCCTGGACAGCCTGCCAGCAAAGCCCAGTACCAGCGCGCCTACTGCGGTAAAGCTCAGCCAAAAGCCGGCGCTGCGCGGTGCCAAAGGGTCCCATAAGAGAACCGCAAACAGGGCTGTCACCAAAATACCGCCGACCCGCGCCGGCCGGCCAACGATACGCCCCAGCATCACCACTAACAGCATTAAACAGGCGCGCTGGGTGGGCAGGCTAAAACCAGCGAGCAAGGCGTAGGTCGCAGCGGCACAGCAAGCGGCCACGGCAGCATAGCGCTGCGCCGGCCACCAGGCTAACGGCAACAATAAGGTTTTGGATAAATACAATGCGGCGGCGTAAAACAAGCCGGCCAACAAGCTAATATGCAAGCCCGACACGACAAATAAATGTGTGGTGCCAGTCAAGCGCAACAAATCCCAGTCGGCGGGTGTTAACGCTTTCTTCGCCCCGATGCTCAGCGCAGCCAGAAAACGGGCATTACGCATCTTGTCACCCAGCAGTTGCAGCTTTATATGCAAACGCGCACGCATGCCGTGCAGTCGAACCCAGGAGTTATGCTGCCGACCTAGCAGCTCACCGGCTTTTACGTAGCCGCGCGCATCGATACGCTGTTGGTGCAATGCCAGTTGATAATCGTAGCCACCCGGATTTGCAAAGCCGCGCGGTCGCTTGAGTTTGACCAATAAACGCCAGCGCTGACCGCTGCGTATTTGCACCGGCTCGTACCAGGACAAGTCAATACGCTGTATTGGTAACTGCGCACCACCGCCATGCTCAACGACGAAGGTGAAGCGCTGCACGGGACGATCGTGACTCATTCCCGTCTGCGGTAAGCCGACGACATGGCCGTCAACGCGAATCGTTTGCTGCTGCAGCGACCGCGGCAACAAAGTGCTGGCAAGCAAATAGCCGTGCAACACAGCGTAAGCGAAACCACAGCACAGACCCGCTAGCAGCAACACCAAGCGATTCTTTTTGCCAACCCACAAAACCACCACGCCGCCGCCCAGCAACAGCAAGGCAAAATACATAGAGGGTAAACGCGGTAGAAAACTCGCTGCGCCAATGCCGATAACGGCGCAAAACATCCATATATGCACGTAACACCAATCCTTGGCGAAAAACGATAAAGCGGTGCGCAGCGGCGAACAGCGGCGGACGCGCGCTGATCATAGCATAAGCACGTAACAAATATTTACGCATCTTGAATCCGCTATGCTAGAATTTTGTCACGGTCACCCATTCATATTGCGCTACATTACGGGCTCTGCTCGAGTATTTCCATGCCCAGAAAAATCATCCAGCGCTTTATCCCCTCACCCGAGACGGTAGCCCGGCATCCCTCGCTGCGTTGGTTGGGAGACCATTTGCATGACTCCAATATCTGGCACCTGAATCGCCAGTCGGTGTCGATGGCAGTTTTGATCGGCCTGTTCTGCGCCTTTATTCCACTGCCAATGCAAATGGTTTTCGCCACTATGCTCGCACTTTGGCTGCATGCTAATTTGCCGGTGGCGGTCGCCCTAGTGTGGCTGACCAACCCGGTGACGATTCCACCGGTTTTTTTTGCGACCTACAAATTAGGCGCATGGATGCTCGACATCGAACCGCAGACCGTCCAGTTTGAAGCGTCGTGGGCCTGGTTTAGCGCAAAATTTGCAACGGTTTGGCGACCGTTGGTACTCGGCTCATTGTGCAGCGGCGCGGTGGCGGGTGGGCTCGGTTATGCCGCAGTACTGAGAATTTGGCGCTGGACTGTTATCAGCCGCTGGGAGGAACGCAAGAAAATGCGCGCGTCGTTGAAGGAAAACCAGAGTTAGTGTGGCGCAGGAAACGATGCAGTCACGCGCGGCACATGCATGCGCCGCCACTTTCAATGCTGTGGGTGATTGAAAATGGGAGCAAAGCAAAATCGCATATTGCAGCGTCCGAGCCAACACTAACCTTCCCAACGCAACGCTTCCGCCGGTCTGACTCGCGTCGCCCGCCGCGCCGGGTACAGGGTGGCGAACAAACTCATCAACAATGCCGCGACTGCGATAATGATGACATCGCGAGCGCGCACATCGGTAGGCAGGTAATCGATGGGATAGACGGTCGAACTAAGGAACTGATAGTCCACGAGACGCTCCAGCCCGGCAATCAACTCCGGCGTTAGCCATGCGAGGGTGCAGCCCATCACAACGCCCAGCAATGTACCGAGTACGCCGATAAGCAAACCCTGAACAATAAAAATGTGCAGAATATCTTTATCGCTGGCGCCGAGTGTGCGCAGAATTGCGATATCGCCGCGCTTGTCATTGACGACCATCACCAGTGACGCCACCACATTAAACACCGCAACCGTGATGACCATGAAAATAAGCAACGTGACCATGCTGCGAGACAGTTGTATGGCTTCGTAAAGATTTCCGTGCGTGCGCTGCCAGTCTTGCGCGTAGAAACCCGGCGGCAGATTTTGCACAACCTCCCAGCCAACCCGCGGCGCATCGAACACGTTGTTTAGTTGCAAGCGAATACCCTGCACTTTATCCCCGTAACCGAGCAGCGCCTGGCCATCACGTAAGTGAATGATACCCAGCGAGTGGTCCATCTCGGTGCCAGTGTGAAAGATGCCGACCACTTTGAGGTTGGTAATACGTGGCACCTGATTAACAGTGTTAGACCCCGGTTGCGGTACGATGGCGCGCAGTTTGGAGCCGAGTCCCACACGCAGTTTACGCGCCAAATGATCACCCAGCACCACACCGTTGGCACCGGGTTTAAGTTCGGTCAGGCTGCCCTGCTCGACGTATTCCCGCAAATTTGACAGCTTGTTTTCGAGCGCGGGCAGCACGCTATGCAACAGCACACCGTCAACTTTATCACCAGCAGCGAGCAACGCCTGCACATGAATATACGGCGCGCTGCCTGCCACTTCCGGATGCCGCTTTATCAGCGCATCGGCACTGCGCCAGTCCTCCAGCAAATCGTAATGTTGCACGCTCGCGTGCGGCACAAGATTCAAAATGCGGGTTTGCAGTTCTTTTTCAAAACCATTCATCACCGACAACACAATAATCAGCAGCGCGACGCCGAGGATAAGACCGAGCACTGACATGCGCGATAAAAACGCAACCAGCATGCCACCACGCCCGGCGCAGGCGTAACGCAGACCAACGAATAAGGGTAGTGAAGTTTGCATGCCGGCTACTCCGGCAGCGCGTGCAGGGCGCCATCTTCGAGGCGCAGTATGCGGTCCATACGCTGCGCCAGCGCCATATCATGTGTCACTACGATAAAGCTGGTGCGATGCTCGGCGTTCAGACGTAACATTAACTCCTGCACCGATGCGGCGGTGTGTTCATCGAGATTGCCGGTCGGCTCGTCCATCAGCACACAGGCTGGCTCGGTCACCAGCGCGCGCGCAATGGCTACCCGTTGCCGCTCACCGCCCGATAGTTCAGCGGGTTTATGCTGCAGGCGTTGGCCAAGCCCCACCGCGTCCAGCATGGCTTGCGCCCGCTCTTTCACTTCCCCAATTTTTAATTTGCGCAGCAGTAACGGCATGCAAACGTTCTCCAGCGCGGTAAATTCGCCCAATAAATGGTGAAACTGGTAAACGAAACCCAGGTATTTATTGCGCAGAGCGCCGCGCTGATTTTCGTTCAACGCGGTAATATCCTGGCCATTGATACTGACCAGGCCCGAGCTGGGAAGGTCCAGCCCGCCTAACATATTTAGCAAGGTTGTTTTACCCGAACCCGACGTGCCGACAATCGCCAGCCGCTCACCAGCTTGCACTTGCAGATTCACAGCGCGCAACACCTCTAGCTGCTGCGGCCCCTCCTGGTACAATTTACGCAGGCTTTCACACTGCAACACGTTGCTGCCAACCTCACTCATAACGCAATACCTCAGCCGGCTGAATCGATGCAGCCCGTGAAGCTGGATAGAGGGTTGCCAGAAAACTCAAAACCAGCGCCGCGCAGGCAATGCTCGCGATATCAGAAACACGGACCACGGAAGGAATGTGGTTGATAAAATACACCCCTGGGTCAAATAGCTGCACGTTCAGCAGTTGTTCAAACCAGGCCACGATTTGCCCGGCATAAAGTGCGATAAGCGAACCCGCCGCGACCCCGAGGAGAATGCCGGCCAGGCCAATCATGCTGCCTTGCACCACGAAAATCCACATGATGTGTTTGCGCGGCATACCCATTGTCCTTAGCACGGCAATTGCCGAACGCTTGTCGGCAACCATCATGACCAGAATGGATACAATATTGAAAGTCGCTACCGCGACTACAATCATCAACAGAAAGCCGACCATGGTCTTTTCCATTTTTATCGCCTGGAACAGCCCCCCCTGGGTCTGACTCCAGTCGGTAACCACATAGTCCGCACCCAACTCCTGGCGTAGCTCGGCGGCAACCCGCGGCGCGTCGAACAAGTCTTGCAGGCGCAGGCGGATGCCGTCGACCGCATCGCTTACTCTAAAAAGCTTTGCCGCATCGGCCATATGCACGTGTACAGAAGTGGCATCAATCTGAGCGCCGACTTCAGCGATGCCAACCACGGTAAAGCGCTTCACTCGCGGGAACACCCCCATCGGAGTAACAACAATTTGCGGTAAGGTAAGCGTCACTTTATCACCTACCTGCAAGCCCAAATGGCTGGCGAGCAGTGAACCGAGAACGGCACCATAGTCGCCATCGTGCAAGCCATCCATGCTGCCGGCGAGCATATGCGAACCGAGATCAGCCACCTGCGCTTCCTGTTGCGGAAGCACGCCGGTAATCGTCACGCCGCGCACGACGTCGGGCACACTGGCCATTCCTTTCCCACCGATATAGGGCGCGGCGCCAATGACGCCCGGGTAACGAGAAAGCTTGCTCGCAAACTCGACCGGATGTTCAATTTTTGCGTTGTCACGAGTCACATAAACGTGCGGCAGCGCGTCCAAAATCCGGCCGCGGATTTCGCTTTCGAAACCATTCATTACCGAAATCACAATAATCAATACGGCAACGCCCAATATCATGCCGAGTAGCGATACCAAGGAGACAAATGACACGAATTGATTGCGCCGTTTGGCTCGCGTGTAGCGCACGCCGATAAATAACGGGAGGGGTTTAAACATCCGGGCATTTAAGCATACAAACTGTACAACAAAAAGTCCCGCACTTAGGTTCGCGCTGTGCTGCAGCAGCAACTATACTAAATCCGTGTATAGCAAAATGACGCTCGTAGCGTATGAGCCAGGAACGACGCGAATACTTTCGAATAGAGGACACTGCCGCGGTGGAATACGTTGCCGTGACGGAAGTCGATATGCGCACCCGGGAAGCCGACGAGTTTTTTTCTGCAACGCAAAGCTTTCAACTGCTGTCACATTTGCAGGAAATTGATCACGAAGCCAACAAACTGTTGCACGGGCTGCGCGATACGCAGCGCGAGCTCGCCGGCTATTTGAAACTGGTCAACAAAAAAACCGATCTACTGGCGGTGGCTGTATTGCAGCTCGGCGGCGAAGCCCGACACCGCCCGCAGGAAATTTCGTTGAGCGCTGGCGGCATGTCTTTCGCGGCGCAGGAAAAGTACGCCAAAGGGGACTTGCTGGCGCTGCGCTTTCAACTGGTTAACGACACGTTGGTTATTTGCTGTTTTGGCCGCATCGTGTATTGCGGCGCGAACGAAAATGGGCACGGCCCGGTTACCGTCGCGATAGAGTTTCAGAAAATGCCGGGCTCTGCCCAAACACTGCTTGCGCGTCATATTATGCGCTGCCAGCAAGCGCTGCAGCGACGCAAACTCAGACGCTCACGTTCCGCTGAAGACCTAAGGTAACGGAGTTATTTGATGCGTGCTCCTCCATTTTTAGCGGTATTGCTGCTCACTTACTCCGTTTTCGCCAACGCCGACGTCATCCGTGTACCAATTGCTCAGCAAGGCAGTAACATCGACCATATTGAGCGACCGCCCAAGGGCGCCAGTAAAACCGGCGTGTTGGCGCAATTTGGCGAACCCCAGCGCCGCGTTGCCGCGCGCGGCGAGCCGCCCATCTCGAGTTGGCAATACGCGGAATTTACCGTCTATTTTGAATACGAGCATGTTATTCATTCGGTGCTGAAGCACCGGCCAAAAAATCTACCCGCAGCAAGCCCCGAACACGAACCTGACGCGGACTAGACCCACCCCTGTCGTAAGCCGCATAATACGGTAAATCCAAACAAGAGGTTTACCGTGTTACTCATTCTGCACCCGAACACCGAAGAAAATAGCCAAACATACCAGGATACGATGCGTTTTTTGCAGTCGTTGCCGGGCATTACGCATCGTATCCACAAAGTGCAGGGGCAGCAGCAACAACTCACTGAAATTTATCTGATTGGCGACACGCACGCGCTGGAAAAAGAGCAGATTGAAGGCTTGCCCGCGGTGGAGCGCGTGGTACGAATTGCCGACGAATACCGCGTTTTGGGGCGTCACAAAGATTCCGACCTGGTCACAGGTTTTACCTACAATGGCGTCGATTTCACCCAGGATTCGTTCCACCTGTTTGCCGGCTTGTGCGCGGTAGACAACCCCAAGCACGTCGAAGAAATGCTGCGTATTCTGCAAGATAATGGCCAGCAGTGTACGCGCATGGGCGCCTACAAACCGCGCACAAACCCCTATTCTTTTCAGGGCCACGGCAAAGAATGCCTGCCATATGTATTTGAGCTGGCCGGCAAGTACGGCATTAAGGTTATCGCGATGGAGGTGACGCACGAGGCGCATATTGACGAAATCGACGCGGCGTTGGAGCAAACGGGCCGCCCTACCGGGGTGATGTTGCAGATCGGCACACGCAACACACAAAACTTCGAACTGTTAAAATCTATTGGCAAACAACAAACCTACCCGGCGCTGTTAAAACGCGGGTTTGGCATTACCTTGAACGAGTCACTCAATGCGGCCGAGTACCTGGCGAGCGAGGGTAATTCACAGGTAATATTTTGTTTGCGCGGCATGAAATCATCGTTCGGCGCGCCGCATCGCAACATGGTGGATTTCACTCACGTGCCAGTGGTCAAGCGCCTAACCCGCATGCCGGTGTGTATCGATCCATCGCATTCGGTCGGCACGCGCGAAGTAGCGCCGGATGGTATTATGGATGTGGCGCACGCCGCCGCACAAGGCATCGTTGCCGGCGCAAATATGTTGCTGGTGGATTTTCACCCTAACCCGCCCAAGGCGCTAGTAGACGGCCCGCAAGCATTGCTGCTGGAAGAATTGCCAGCGTTTTTACAAGATGTGCAGTTAGTGTGTGATACTTATTTGCAACGCCGTGCGATATGGCGGAAGTAGGTTTGTTTAGGGCCTGTTAACAGCATTGTAAAAGCTTGCTTCGCCCTCTTTAGATGCAGGCTTTTCCGAATCACACTTTGAACGGTCGCCACCGCAAATCTCACAGTCACTGACCATACCCAGCGCGCTCATGCCGCCGCAGGATCCGGCAATCGGTTTGCGCCCCATTAACACCCCCACGGCCATCGCACCAACAATTATCAAAAAAGCCAGGAATGTGGCAATCAACGTGGCCATGGTGTGTCTCCAGAATATCTAGTCTTCATTATACGCGCTAAAAGCCGGCGTTTCACGGCTGCTGAATTGTTCGCCATCGCGAACGATAATATAGGCGGCTAAACCCAGGTGTTCCGCCAGGCGTAAGCCGTCCGCTACGCCCAGCACATCCAGCGCTGTCGCCCAGGCATCCGCCGCAGCGGCCGATGCATGCACTACGGTCACCGACGCGACGTTGTGGGCTACCGGCATTCCGGTGCGCGGATCGATGGTATGCGAATAGCGCTTGCCGGCCAGCATCACGTAGTTGCGGTAGTCGCCGGAGGTGGCTACCGCCATATCGTCTAGTGGTATGGCGGTAAACGCATTACCGCGCGCCAGCATCGGTGTTTCGATACCGACGCGCCAGATCTGGCCCTTGGCATTGTAGCCGCGACCGCGCAGTTCCCCGCCAACTTCCACCAAATAGTTGTTGATGCCCTGCTTCTCAAGCAATTCTGCAACGCGATCAACCGCATACCCTTTAGCGATAGCCGACAAGTCTATCTGCAAGGGTTTACTTTTCGACAAGGCTGGAGGTGCTGAGTGTACCTTGATCGCATCGACGCCAACTTTTTGCAGCGCCTGCTGAATGGCTTCAGTATCGGGCAGCTGCTTAAGCTCGCGCATGCCTGCGCCGAAGCCCCACAAATCGACCAGCGGCGCAACGCTGATATCAAACGCACCCTGACTCTGCTTATGAATCGCCAGCGCCAGCTGCACAACGTGTAAGGTGGCGGCACTGACTTCGATGCTAGCGTCTGGAGGGGCGCGATTAAAACGACTGACTTCAGACTCAGGTTTGTAGGTAGACATAGCCGCGTCCACACTGTTGAGTGCAGCAGCGATGCTGTGATTAAGATTGTCTTCGTCAAGCTGTGCGGGCACGTCGACCAGCTGCACGGAATAACTGGTGCCCATCACCTGGCCGCTAAACGTAGGTGACTTTTGCTGGGTATCGCAGGCGACCAGAAAGAGAGCAAGAACCAGAGCGAGAATACGCTCTGGTCTAATACACATTGATGGACTCGCTAGAATTCGTCCAGCAGGATATTTTCTTTCTCCACACCCAGATCTTCCAGCATAGCCAACACTGCCTTGTTCATCATCGGCGGCCCACACATATAGTACTCGCAGTCTTCCGGCGCCGGATGATCTCTCAAGTAGTTCTGCAACACCACCTGATGGATAAAACCGGTGTAACCCTCCCAATTGTCTTCCGGGAACGGATCCGACAGCGCGACGTTCCAGTCGAAATTATCGAATTCCGCCGCCAGTGCGTCAAATTCTTCTACGTAAAACATTTCACGCAAGCTTCTGGCACCATACCAGTACGAGATCTTGCGCTTGGAATTCAGGCGTTTCAGTTGATCGAAGATATGCGAGCGCAGCGGCGCCATACCGGCGCCACCGCCGATAAACACCATCTCGGCGTCGGTTTCGCGCGCAAAAAACTCACCGAAGGGGCCGAATACATTGACCTTGTCGCCCGGCTTCAAGGCAAAGATCCAGGATGACATCTGCCCCGGTGGTATGCCTTTTGTACCTGGCGGTGGTGAAGCGATACGAATATTGAATTTGATAATACCTTTTTCTTCAGGGTAATTCGCCATTGAATAGGCACGGATAATCGGCTCTTTGACAACCGAGATATTGTCAAACACCTTGAAGCGATCCCAGTCGTCGCGGTACTCCGCGGGGATGTCAAAATCGTGGTAATCGACCGTGTGCGGCGGCGCCTCCAGCTGCACGTAACCGCCAGCGCGAAAATCTACGCTCTCCCCCTCGGGGATTTCCAACACCAATTCTTTGATAAAGGTAGTCACGTTGTCATTCGACCTTACCGTCGTTTCCCATTGCTTAACCCCAAAAAACTCCGGGTCAACGTGAATTTTCATATCTTGCTTAACGGTTACCTGGCAAGACAGGCGCCAATGTTCGCGTGCTTCGCTGAGTGTGAAGCAGCCTTCTTCGGTAGGCAGCATAGAACCACCACCGTCGAGCACCTTGCATTTACACTGCGCGCAGGTACCGCCGCCGCCGCAAGCCGAAGACAGGAAGATGCCCTCGTCGGCCAGCGTATTTAACAGCTTGCCCCCCGCCGACACGGTAATAGAGCGCTCGGGATCATCGTTAACCTCGATGGTGACGGCGCCGGAACTCACCAGTTGCGAGCGAGCGGCCAAAATAATAACGACCAGCGACATCACCACGACGGTGAACATTACCACGCCGCTGACTATCGTGTTTATATCGATCATAAGTGCAACTCCAACAAGCTACAGCGAGATGCCGCCAAATGACATGAAGCCCAGTGACATCAAGCCAACCGTGATAAAAGTAATGCCCAAACCTTGCAAGCCATCGGGCACGTCGCTGTATTTCATCTTTTCCCGAATACCGGCCAGCACGGTAATCGCCAGCGCCCAGCCGACGCCCGCGCCCAAGCCATACACCACACTTTCGCCGAAGGCATAATCACGCTCCACCATAAACAGCGACGCCCCTAAAATGGCGCAATTCACGGTAATCAGCGGTAGAAATACACCCAAAGCGTTATAGAGGGCGGGTACAAACTTATCCAGAAACATTTCCAGAATTTGCACAATAGCGGCAATCACGCCAATATAACTGAGAAAGCCGAGGAAACTGAGATCCACGTCTGGCAGCCCGGCCCAGGCCAGCGCACCGTCCTTCAGCAGATATTGATAGATCAGGTTGTTCACCGGCACCGTGACCGCCAATACCACAGTCACCGCGATACCCAGGCCAATGGACGTTTGAATTTTTTTGGAGATCGCAATAAAGGTACACATGCCCAAAAAGAAGGCCAGCGCCATATTTTCGATAAATACCGCGCGGACGAACAAGCTAAGGTATTGCTCAAGCATGATGCCCCTCCGCGCCGGCCACTTGTGGCGCCAGTTCAAATTCGCGCTCTTCTATCTGGTCGGTTTTCCAACTGCGGAGCAACCAGATAAACAAACCAATAATAAAAAACGCGCTGGGCGCCAACAGCAACAACCCATTAGCTTGATACCAGCCACCGTTTTCAACCAATGGCAATATCTCGAAACCAAGCAGGGTGCCGGAACCGAACAGCTCGCGTATAGCGCCGACAAAAATCAACACCACGCTATAACCCAGACCATTACCAATACCGTCAAGAAAACTCATCCAGGGTGGGTTTTTCATTGCAAACGCTTCGGCTCGCCCCATCACAATACAGTTAGTGATAATCAGGCCGACGAACACAGAGAGCTGTTTGCTAATCGCATACGCGTAGGCTTGCAATACCTGGTCAACGACAATAACCAACGAGGCGATAATTGTCATTTGTACGATGATGCGAATGCTCGATGGAATTTGATTGCGCACCATCGAAACGAACAGGCTGGAAAACGCCGTAACCGCGGTCAGTGCCACACACATCACCAGCGTGGTGTCCAGACTGGTGGTTATCGCCAACGCAGAACATATACCCAGCATCTGCAACGCGATGGGGTTGTCGTTGAAGATGGGGTTGAGCAATACTTCTTTCGCTTTCGTCATACTAGCCCCTCAGTTTTTCTAATACGGGGCCATACGCTTCCGGCCCCATCCAATATTGCAGCATATTATCAACGCCCTGACTGGTCAGCGTTGCACCCGACAGCCCGTCGACGTGATACTTGGCCTTGGCATTACCGGCATCGATTTTCGTTTTGCTAACATTCACCGCGACTTCACCATCGGGCGCGTATACAATTTTGCCAACCCACTGTGCTTTCCATTTTGGGTTATCGACTTCACCGCCCAGCCCCGGTGTTTCCTTATGCTCATAAAAACCCAGGCCCTTAACGGTGTTCATATCGCCATCCAACGCCAGGAAGCCGTACAAGGTACCCCACAAACCGTAGCCGTGCACCGGCAGTACCAGCAGATCTATCGCATTGTCTTTTTCCAGCACATACGCTTTTGCGTAGCGGGCGCGGCGGTTGAGGCCGGCAATATCCTCAGCCGCCGACAACGCTCTAGACAGATCGGGCTGTTTCGACGCTTTACGCTGATCATAGGTTCCAGCGTCTAATCCCTGCGCTTTGGCCAGTTCCTCAGTGAGCAATTCGCCTTCGTCCAAATCAATAAACGCAATACGAAATTGCTCCATCAGATCAGCAACATCCGCATCGGAAGTTTCTCCGTCTTTGTACAAACCGGCAGCGCTGAGCATATTTTTATTGCGATCCAGCGTTTTATTGGCAGTTTGCGTAGGCTTTAAAGCCACCGCTGCGCCAGCAACCACAATCGAACAAACGATACACAGCACAAAGGCCACTACCAGGGTGTGGGTAACGCTTTCTTTCTTAGATGACATAGCGCGCGGCCCTCCGCCGAATATTGGCTTGCACGACGAAGTGGTCAATCAACGGTGCGCAAAGATTGGCAAACAGTATCGCCAGCATAATACCCTCCGGGTACGCCGGGTTGACGACCCGAATGAGCATGACCATCAAGCCGATCAAAATACCGAATATCCACTTGCCGGTGTTGGTCATCGCGGCAGACACCGGGTCGGTCGCCATAAAGACGGTGCCGAAGGCGAGTCCACCGAGCACAAAATGCCAGTACCAGGGCATCGCGAACAATGGGTTAGTGCTGGAGCCAACGCTGTTAAACAGTAGCGATGTGGCAATCACGCCAACCAGAACGCCGGCCATAATGCGCCATGACGCAATACGTGTCAGCAGTAGTATCGCCGCGCCTATCAAGATTGCCAGGGTCGACGTGGCGCCTATGCTGCCCTGTATGGTACCGATAAATGCATCTTGTAAGGTAATCAAGTCGCCCGCAGGATGCAGCATGGTTTCCACGCCGCCAACGGCGGCTTGCGCCAGCGGGGTCGCGCCGCTGAACCCGTCCACAGCGGTCCACACGGCGTCGCCTGACAATTGCGCCGGATAAGCAAAAAACAGAAACGCGCGCCCGGTCAGCGCCGGGTTCAAAAAATTCTTGCCGGTGCCACCAAACACTTCCTTGCCGATCACCACGCCGAAACTGATGCCCAGCGCTACCTGCCACAGCGGCACATTCGGCGGCATGATTAAAGCAAACAACACCGAGGTGACGAAGAAGCCTTCGTTGACCTCATGGCCGCGCTTCATCGCGAACAAAATTTCCCAGCTGATGCCGACAACAAATGTGACAATGTAAATGGGCACGAAATACGCGGCGCCGTGCCACAGGCAGTCCCACCAGTTGTTAGGATCATAACCCGCTAACAGGCCGATGATCCAGCCGTGCCAGCCCGGTGCTTCGCTAACACCCGCGCTGAGCATGGCCGTATTGGCTTGTAAGCCCAGGTTATACATACCGAAGAACATGACTGGAAACGTGGCCATCCACACCGTGATCATCACCCTTTTCAGGTCAATGCCATCGCGCACATGAGAGGAGGTTTTGGTGACACTGGGAGGCGAGTAAAAAAACGTGTCGAACACTTCGAACAGGGGAAACCATCTCTCCAGCTTGCCGCCTTTGTCGAAATGCGGCTCAATCGCGTTGAAGAAATTTCTGATTACTTTCATCTACCCTTCCTTCTCGATACGAGTCAGATTGTCGCGCAAAATAGTGCCGTATTCATATTTTCCCACACACACATAGGTGCACAAGCCCAGATCTTCTTCGTCGAGTTCCAGTGCGCCCAGGTCTTGTGCCGTTCGCATGTCGCCCACAATAAGAGCACGCAACAACGGGGTCGGCAAAATATCCAGTGGCATGACTTGCTCGTAATTACCCACCGGCACCATGGCGCGCATACTGCCGTTGGTGGTAGATGTCATGTTGAGCTTCTTGCGGCCCCCGAACCAGCGCGACAAATAGATAGGCAGCGCCGAATGCTTGTTAATACCTGGCGACAACCAGCCCATAAACTCACGCTCGCGGCCTTCGGCTATGACGGAGATTTGATTGGCGTAGCGACCAACGTAGGCGACCGCGCCAGCGGCCTTGCGACCAGCCAACACCGAGCCGGAAATAGCCCGATACTCACCCGCTTTCAATTGACCGGCACACAACTCGTCAATACTGGCGCCAACTCGGGTACGTAGCAAACGTGGCTGCTCGACCAGGGGACCCGCAAGCGCAACGACACGTTCGGTGTAGATGTGGCCGGTAGTGAATAGTTTGCCCAGCGCGATAGCGTCTTGATAGCCAATAGTCCAGACGGTTTTTTCGAAGTTAACCGGGTCGAGATAATGGATGTGAGTGCCCGCCAGCCCGGCCGGATGTGGGCCGGCAAACGCCTCGGTGTGCACGCGCTCATGCTGCACAGCAGGCACTTTGCTATTCGCTGCCACCGAAACAAACACCTTGCCCTCGGTCAGTTTGGTCAGCAACTTAACGCCGTTGACGAAATCTTGTTCGTGCTCGGCAACAATCACGGCAGGATCGGCAGCCAGCGGATTGGTATCTATCGCCGTGACGAAAATTGAATGCGGCTGGCTGTCCGGTGCCGGCACCTTGCTTAACGGGCGCGTGCGCAGCGCGGTCCACAAGCCGCTGTCGAGCAGATTTTCCTTCACCTGGTCGGCGCTCAGCTCGGCCAGCTTTTTCACGTCGTAAGATGCAAACGTGAGCGGGTTGTCGTCGCGCAGATCGATCACCAGCGACTCGAACACACGTTTGGCGCCGCGATTAATTGCGCTGACCACGCCGCTGGCCGGGGCGGTGTATTGCACGCCGGCGGTTTTTTTGTCGGCAAACAACGGCTGGCCGGTACGCACCAGGTCGCCCTCGGAAACCAGCATGGTGGGTTTCATACCCACGTAGTCGAAACCCACTAAAGCAACGGAACGCAGCAGCGGCCCGGCATGAATTTTTTGTTCGGGTTGACCCTCAATGGGAAGATCAAGCCCGCGTTTGATTTTAATCATATTAAGAAGTGCCTTAACCCGCTCCGGATGGGCAATATGTAACGTTTTGAAAGAAACAATACTTTCACAATTAGACGATATGGTAGTTGTAAATACACCCTTAGCTTGAGTGTATTTACAGTATAATTTTCAAGTCTTATTTTTAACAAAAAAATTAATAATTACTTAGTGGCAAGTAGTGAAAAAGGTGTTTTTAAAATAATTTATGGTTATCAATTGTTGAAACGGGCTGTTTTCTACCTAAAAAACGCTGTGTGAACTCCCGTCAAATACAAGTATAAAAATGTTATCACATCGTATAGAGGCCGCGCCCCCTTTGGTTTTGAGACCGCCAAACTGACTGACGAACCAAATAAACCGCGCAATTATAATAGGCTTGGCCGCCAAACGCTAGATTTCCTGGCAACTCAAATCCAAAATCAAGCGCTGGGGTAAACCGGATAGCGCACACCGGCCATTTGTTCCAACACGCGGCTCACCTGGCAGGCATAGCCAAACTCATTGTCGTACCAATAATACAAGACCACATTTTTACCGTTGGCGATGGTCGACTGCGCATCGAAGATACACGCATGCCGCGAGCCGACAAAGTCACTCGACACGACTTCCGGCGATGCAGTGTAATCAATTTGATCGGAGCCATTGGCGTAGATCACTTTAATCTCGTTGCCGTTGGCGACAAATGAACCATGCTCTTCGTCGATCCGGATAGTGCCCTTAAACGAGCCATGTACGGAGTCACGGCGCAACAGACTGGTGCGTTTTAACAGATCGTTGTCGCCACCCTTGCGCACCACAATCGCCCGCAGCCGCAGCGCATCACCGGCGCCGACTTTTTCGATCAGTAAACGCGCCAGCAAGCGGCCAATTCGACCAAAACCATACAGTACAACATCCTGCGGCTGGGCCAGTGGCTGCTCCTTGCTGCCGATCAAATCGCTGAGTTTCGTTTGCAGAAATTGCGCGGCCGACTCACCGCTACCGGCCGCCATGTACTCGACCGCCAAACGGCCAATATCGATATGCGCCGGGCCAAGATCAAGCTCCGCCAGCGCCTTCATCAACGGATAGGTCTCAAACTCCGACAACTCGTTTTTTTCGACCTGCCGCACGAAACGATGCGACTTCATTAAAGTAAGCACCGACTGGCCGACCAGAGAACGACCGTAAATAAACGTTTTTACGTTGTTGTGGCGATACAGTTTACCCACCAGCGGGATCATACCCTCGGCCAACGCTTCGCGTGCTTTCCAGTCTGAAAAATAATCTTCCGGTCTTTCCCTCTTCTGTTGGGTCACGTTTTTATCTTGCCCCGTTGCGTGGGTCGTTAAAAACCGCGCCATTATCAGCGCTTCCGACCCTCAGTTCAATAAGTTATGCCCCCAAGCGCGACAAGCAATTCAATAAGTAATGCCCCCGAGCGCGACAATAAATATGAATACCCACGCTGCTGTTTGCCGAGTCAATCAGTTACCATAGCGTCTTTTTGTGGGTACTCCATCCGAATGGAGTACATGATAATGTCGCCAAACACTCCGCTACACCCCCCTATTCCACAACAAGTCGGCCAACGTCTGACCTGGGCCGGTTTGCATGGCGCAAGCAATTCGGTCGCCATAGCGAGCGCCGCCGAGCGCCACAGCGGGTTGAGCGTGGTCATCTGTATCGACAGCAACCAGAGTTTGCAGCTAGAGGAAGAACTGCGGTTTTTTGCCAGCGAGCCGGTCATCCACCTACCCGATTGGGAAACGCTGCCCTACGACAGCTTTTCGCCGCATCAGGATATTATTTCCGAACGGCTGCGCACTTTTTATAACATCACCGAATTGCAACGCGGCATATTGGTCGTGCCTATTACCGCCTTGATGCAGTGCACCGTAGCGCCTCATTACATCGCGCAACACAGTTTGGTGCTCGCCAGCGGTCAAACCCTGGCTATCGACGCCTTTCGTGACAAACTGACCAGCAGCGGCTACCGGCATGTGGAAACGGTGTTCGAGCACGGTGAATTTGCGGTGCGCGGCGCGATCATCGATGTGTTTCCCATGGGCTGCAAGTTACCCATTCGCATCGAACTATTCGACGACGAAATCGACTCGCTGCGCAGTTTCGACACAGAAACCCAACGCACCAGCGAACGGCTGGACAGCGTCAACATGCTGCCGGCCAAGGAGTTTCCGCTCGACAGCGCCGGTATACGGGCTTTCCGCCACAATTGGCACGAGACTTTCGACGTCAACCATTCGGCCTGCCCGATCTATCGGGATATCAGCACCGGCGTCGCCAGCCCCGGTATCGAATATTATCTGCCGCTGTTTTTCGACCGCCGTTACACGCTGCTCGACCACCTGCCCGCGCAAGCACTGATCATTCACACGCCCGGCGTGCATTCCGCGGCGGAAAGTTTCTGGCGGGAAATCGTCAGCCGCTACACCGAATACGGCGTTGACCCGTTGCGGCCGCTGCTGCACCCGCAGCGGGTGTTTTTGCGAGTCGATGAACTGTTCGCCGAGCTCAAGCAATTTGCCAGCGTGCAACAACTGGCGGCAAGCAAAGATCCGGCAAGCGGCAACGAACTTGCAACGGCGCCGCTGCCGGCCGTTGACGTTAACAGTCAACTGGCGCAACCCCTGCAAAAACTTGAACAGCTGTTGGCGCAATCCAGCGCCAGAGTGCTGTTTTGCTGCGAGTCTGCCGGACGCCGCGAAACCATGCTCGAGCACCTGCAAGGCATTGGCGTACGACCTGCGGCGGTGACGCACTGGAGCGAGTTTGTCGCCAGTGCTGCGCAACACAGTATCGCGATTGCGCCGGTGTATGTCGGCTGCAGCATGACGGCCAACCGGCTGCTGATTATTTGCGAAGACCAGTTGTTTGGTCATCGCATGCGCCAACGGCGGCGGCGCGAATCGGAGTCGGGCATCAACCCCGACCTGGTGATCAAAAACCTCACCGAGCTGCGCATAGGCGCTGCGGTGGTGCACATTGAGCACGGGGTTGGCCGCTATCGCGGACTGATCACCTTGACTGTGGACAATAGCGCGGCCGAATTTTTGCATCTGGAGTATGCCGACGACGCACAACTATATGTGCCAGTCAGCGCCTTGCATCTGATCAACCGTTACAGCGGCGCCGAAGATGATTTGGCGCCACTGCACCGACTGGGCAGCGAGCAATGGCAAAAAGCCCGGCGCAAGGCGGCTGAAAAAGTCGCCGATGTGGCCGCCGAACTGTTGGAGATCTACGCCCAGCGTGCGGCGCGCAAGGGTTTTCAATTTACCAATCCCGAGGCTGACTACCGGCGTTTTGCCGATATGTTCCCGTTCGAAGAAACCCCCGACCAGCAGGCAACCATCCGCGCGGTCATGCAGGATATGCTGTCTGCCACGGCGATGGACAGGCTAGTATGCGGCGACGTTGGCTTCGGCAAAACCGAAATCGCCCTGCGCGCGGCGTTTATCGCCGCCCAAAACAGCAAACAAGTGGTTGTGCTGGTACCAACCACGTTGCTCGCTGCGCAACACTTCGATACGTTTAAAGACCGGTTCGCCGATTGGCCCGTGACGATTGAGATGCTGTCGCGCTTTAAAAGCACAAAGGAGCAGCGGCTTATCGAAAAACGCTTGCAGCAAGGGTCCATCGATATCGTTATCGGCACGCACAAATTACTGCAGAAGAAGTTGCGCTATAAAGCGCTGGGCCTGCTGATTATCGATGAAGAACACCGCTTCGGGGTCAAGCAAAAGGAGACCCTGAAAGCCCTGCGCAGCGAGGTTGATATTTTAACGTTAACCGCCACGCCGATTCCGCGCACGCTGAATATGTCGATCGCCGGCCTGCGCGACCTGTCTATCATCGCCACCCCGCCGGCGCGCCGACTGTCGATAAAAACGTTTGTGCGCGAACGCCACAAGCCGGTGATCCGAGAGGCGATTTTGCGTGAAATATTGCGCGGCGGCCAAGTCTACTATTTGCACAATGAAGTGAAAACCATCAACCGGGCCGCTGAGGAGCTCGCCGAACTGGTGCCGGAAGCTCGCTGCGGCATCGGCCACGGCCAAATGCACGAACGCGAGTTGGAACGCGTGATGGCGGATTTCTACCACAAGCGTTTCAATGTGCTGGTGTGCACCACGATCATTGAAACCGGTATCGACGTACCCACGGCGAACACAATTATTATCGAACGGGCCGACAAATTCGGCCTGGCACAATTGCACCAGTTGCGCGGCCGGGTTGGGCGCTCACATCACCAGGCGTATGCATACTTGTTTACCCCTGCGGTAAAAAACATCACCAAAGACGCGCTTAAGCGGTTGGAAGCGATCGAGCAGGCTGGCGACCTCGGCGCCGGTTTTACCCTGGCAAGCCACGACCTGGAAATACGCGGCGCAGGCGAGCTTTTAGGCGAAGAGCAAAGCGGTCAGATTCAAAATATTGGTTTCTCACTGTATATGGACATGCTTGACCGCGCCGTCAAGGCGCTGCAGAGCGGCGAACACCTCGACCTGGATCAACCCTTCAACGTGACGAGCAATATTAATTTGCGCGTGCCAGCCTTGATTCCAGACGATTATTTGCCTGACGTGCATAACCGCCTGATTATGTACAAGCGCATTGCCTCGGCCGAAGATGACGCCACCTTGCTGGCGCTGCGCGAAGAGATGGTTGACCGCTTTGGCGTGCTGCGGGAGCCGATCAAGCATTTATTCCGTATCGCCAAACTGCGGCGCCACGCCAACGCGCTGGCCATAGCCAAAATTGATGCCGGCCCGGCGGGCGGACGCATTGAGTTTACCAGCAGCACAACGGTAGAACCGTTTGCGCTGATAACACTGGTGCAACAACAGCCCGCCACTTACAAAATGCACGGCGCCAACAGCCTGAAGTTTGCTATGGATCTGAGCGCCATCGACACCCGTTTTCAATTTGTTGAAAACCTGTTGGTCACTTTGGGCACGCCGGTGGCCGCCTGATTGGCTTTTCGAAAAATGCTACTATGAACCGGCGTAAACGGTAGAGAAGAATCCTCGATGCCCGAATGGCACTTAAATAAGGCTAATCGAAACTACAATGGGCTGAACAGAGAGAATTTTTGGGGCCATCCCTGGCAGGGATCGAGCCTCCAGCGACGGATTCACTCACCACATTCCCGCGGCTCGCTCTATCCGGCAGCTTACGGCTGTGCAAATGGGCCTTCCTGCCGATTTGTCACGGAAACTATCACTCTGTTCAGTCCACCCTGGACGCTTAAGCAAGCACCATTCATTTATGCTTAGAATTCGAACCGCGGCAACGGTAGCCATCTTTATTACGTTCGCTGTGGCAGGCAGCGTGGTGGCACAGGCACAAGAGCGCTGGTTTACGATTGAACTGCTGATCTTCAAAAACGGCGGTAACGCCTGGCAGCGCGAACAGTGGGATTCAAACCCGGAACTGTATTACCCGGAGCCACTGCTGATTTCTTCGGCCTTGTCGCTATCATCCGGAACAGGAACGCAGATGAAAGAGCTTGAATTCAACGGCACACTGGCCGACGCCGCTGACAAGTTAACCGGCACGGGCCAGTATCGTATTCTTTACAGTCGGCGCTGGCAGCAAGGTCTGGTCAAAACCAAAGACGCACCCAATTTGCTGATTACCGGCGGTAGTCCACACGGCGCCCACTACGAGTTGGAAGGCTCGATCAAGTTCAGCGTGGAACGCTATCTGCACGTCAACACCAATATGTGGTTCACTGCATTCGGCGAGCCGGAAGTACGACGCGACACGGGCGCAAACACGTACGCAGAAGCAGAAAAGTATGGCGCTATCGACGCAGCCAATAATGAAGACGAAGATTGGGAGGAGTTTGAGGAAGACTTCGAAGAGCCGATGCTTTTACCTGCGCCACCGTGGAACACCGACGCCATCGGCGCGCAAGAATCAATCCGGCGCGTCGTTACGCTACGCCAACATCGTCGCCTGCGCAGTAAAGAAACACACTATATTGACCACCCGTCGATAGGCATATTGATTCGCATCGAGCCGGTGCCGGATGCGGGTGCGAATAACGAGGAAGACTAAGCCGTCGGCTTGCTTTTCGTCTTTGCTGTTAGCGCAGGACCTAGTACATTTTTAAATTTTAGACCTGGTCTGATATAGCGAATAGATACAAGCCAGCGACGGCACTTAATACTTTATTGTCGTTTCACCCTCAAGCCATTGAAAAACCTGTGCTTGCTATCGCAGCTCAAAACCGGTGCAAATAAGTCTGTCGAAAAACCTTCTACATCCACCGCTAGACTTGTGTGGCACAAATGCTATGTTAGACATTCATTCACAATACAAGTACGCAGGTGTAGCAAATGGCTCAACTGGCACCGCATGTTGGCGCCTGGTATAAGGATGTGCAGCTAGGCTCGATTTTTGAAGTCGTTGCCGTCGATGATTCAGATCAGACGGTAGAAACCCAATACGTCGACGGTGAGATTGGCGAGTTTGATCTGGATACGTGGGGCGACCTGTTGCTGGAACCGGCGGCCGAACCGGAAGATTGGCGCAAGCCATTTGAAATCGGCGACGAAATCGACTCCGACGCCGCATCGATCCGGAGGGACTGGTCCGAAGCGATCAACCAGATTGAACCGGAAATCAATATCGACTTGGGTGAGGCCTGAAAACTAGGCGAGGTCTAAAGGCTAGTTATTAGGTTCTTCCGCCAGTGCTTCATAGTGGCGCAAGACGATAGCAGCCGCTTCAGCCGGCGTATCGACCAGATGAAACAAGTCGAGATCCTGCTTGCCAACACAGCCGTTGCCCAGCATGGTCTCACGCAGCCACTGTACCAGCCCCTGCCAATAACTCGTACCAAATAGCACGATCGGGAATGGTTCAACTTTTTCGGTCTGCACCAGGGTCAGCGCTTCAAATAATTCGTCCATGGTGCCAAACCCGCCGGGAAAAATCACGAAGCCCACCGCGTGTTTCACAAACATGAATTTACGTACAAAAAAGTAGCGGAAATTTATGCTGATATCCTGGTACGGATTATTGGTTTGCTCCTCGGGCAGCGTGATATTCAATCCTACCGACGCGCCCGGCTTGTCATGCGCACCGCGATTGGCAGCCTCCATGATACCTGGCCCACCGCCGGAAATAATGGCCAGATTGCGCTCCGCCAGCAGCCCGGCCAGCTCCAGGGCGTGCTGGTAATACTCGTTATCGGGCCCCAGGCGCGCACTGCCATAGATTGATACAGCGCCGCCAAGCTTGGCCAGCTTTTCTATTCCCTGCACCAGTTCTGACTGAATTCTGAACACCCGCCAGGCTTCGATGACCTTGCTCTCGTCCATGTGTCGTTACTCCGGCATTTGTGAGTGAGTGCCTAAGTATAGTGCACCCCGGCGAAATCGCGGCGCTTATACCGACAACTTAAAAAAAACAGCTTGCATAACGTTGTCTGCTGTATATAATTACAGTAACTGTATGTTTGAACAGGCGCTCTATGATTAAACTCACGGCCCGGCAAGAACAGGTACTGGCGCTGATCAAGCGTCATATTGAAGATACCGGCTACCCGCCCACGCGTGCCGACATCGCGCTGGAGCTTGGCTTCAAGTCACCCAATGCGGCCGAGGAACATTTGAAGGCACTGGCGCGCAAAGGCGCTATCGAAGTAGTTGCCGGCGCGTCGCGCGGCATACGCATTCCCGATATGCGGCCTGGCATTCCCATTGTCGGTCGGGTCGCCGCCGGCGAGCCAATTCTCGCCCAAGAACACATTGAGGAGTACTGCGAAGTACCGGCCAGCTTGTTTCATCCACGGGCAGACTTTTTCCTGCGCGTTAAGGGCATGAGTATGATAGACGCTGGCATTCTCGAAGACGACCTTCTGGCCGTGCATAAAACGCCGGAGGCGCACAATGGCCAGATCATTGTCGCCCGCATCGACGACGAAGTCACGGTCAAACGCTTGCGCCGCGGGCGCAGCAAGCAGCACTTGACCTTGTTGCCGGAAAACCCCGATTTTGAACCCATCCAGGTCGACCTGCGCGAGCAATCTTTCACGATCGAAGGGTTAAGCGTCGGCATCATTCGTCTAGGGAGCCACTAATGCAGTTAGCTAATCAGTTATCAACTACGCGACAATTCAAGCCAATGTCATTTC